>JBOHFT010000247.1:0-5550 GCA_050699815.1 Pseudonocardiaceae bacterium
CAATAACCCCGCTCAGCCCGCTGAATGCGGGGTGAGCGGGGTTGCCGGGCGGGCCGGGGTGGGGGCAGGGTGGGGGGGTGCGGGCGATATGGAAGGGTGCGCTGGCGTTTGGGATGGTTAGTATCCCGGTTCGGCTGTACTCGGCTACTGAGGACCGGGATGTGTCGTTTCACCAGGTGCACGCCGAGGACGGGGCCCGGGTGCGCTACCACCGGGTGTGCACGTGCTGCGGCAAGGAGGTCGCCTACGCCGACCTCGCCAAGGGTTACGACCTGCCCTCCGGTGAGACGGTGACGCTGACCGACGAGGACTTCGCCAACCTGCCGCTGCCCAGCGCCAAGACCATCGACCTGCTGGCGTTCGTGCCCGCTGACCAGGTCGACCCGCTGGCGCTGGCCCGCGGGTACTACCTGGAACCCGAGGCGATCGGCCGCAAGCCCTATGACTTGCTGCGCGCCGCGCTGGGCCGCACCGGGCGGGTGGGCCTGACCAAGATCGCGGTGCGGACCAAGGAATCGCTGGCCGTGCTGCGGCCCCGGGGGGAGGTGCTCGCGCTGCAGACGATGCTGTGGCCCGATGAGGTCCGGCAGGCTCAGTTCGACGTGCTCGACCGTGAGGTCGCGATCAGCGATGCGGAGCTGGCCATGGCCGACACCCTGATCAACGCGATGGCCAGTGACTTCGATCCCGGGGCTTTCCGCGACGAATACCGCGAGGCGGTGCTCGCCGTCATCGAGGCCAAGAGCAACGGACGCGACGTCACCGCCGCGCCGGCGCCAGCGGAGCCCACCGCCTCGACAGATCTGATCACCGCGTTGCGGGCCTCGGTCGAGGCGGCCAAGGCCGCCCGGGTGACTGTGCCGGACCAGCGCAAGCCCGGCGACACAACAGCTGACAAGCCCAGTCGCCGGACCTGAGCGGGGAGAAGGCATGCCCGACCTGGTCCGCCCGATGCTGCCGACAGCGGGCCCGCTGCCTGCCGGGCCGGGCTGGGCATTCGAGTTCAGCTGGGACGGGGTGCGCGCCCTAGCGTGCGCCCAGCCCGACGGGATGGGCCTGTTCAGCAGCACCCATCGCAGCATCTCCGCGGTGTACCCAGAGCTCGAGGCGTTTGCGGCGCGGCACCGGATGCTGCTGGACGGGAAGATCGTCGCGCTGGACGCCTGCGGCCGGCCCAGCTTCGCGCAGCTGCAGCCGCGGATGAACACCCAGCGCCCCACGCTGTCGCTGCTGCGCCGCATACCGGTGGCCTACTACGTCGTCGACCTGCTGCAGCTCGACGATCAGTCCACCGCCCGGCTGCCCTACCAGCGCCGTCGTGAGCTGCTCGAGGAACTGGAGCTCGCCGGGGGGCTGGTCGTGCTGCCGCCCGCTTTCCTCGATACCGACGGCCACGCCGTGCTGGACACGGCAGCGCAGTACGGCCTGCCCGGTGTGATCGCCAAGCGGGTCGACTCGCCGTACCAGCCGGGCCGCTCGCCGAGCTGGGTGCAGACGGCGCTGCGGCAGACCCAGGAGGTGATCATCGGTGGCTGGGTCGGCGAGCGGCATCGCGTTGCCGCGGTCGGTGCGCTGCTCGTCGGGGTGCCCACCGAGGATGGCCTGCGCTACGCCGGCCAGGTCGGGACGGGTTTCACCGACGCGGCCCGCCGGGAGCTGCGGGGCCTGCTGGGCGAGCTGGAACAGCGCGACAGTCCCTTCGCCGACGAGGTGCCGAGGGACACCGCGCGGGTCGTGCACTGGGCGGCGCCGCGGCTGCTCGGCGAGGTCTCCTACCGGCAGTGGACGTCCCATGGCCGGCTGGGCAATCCCACCTGGCGTGGCCTGCGGCCGGGCAAGCACCTGGCGGCGGTCCAGGGGCCGGTGGTGCTGCGGGCGCGCGAGGGCGGGGGCGAGGACCCGCGGCTGGTCGCCGACCTGGACCGCGCAGTCCAGCAGGTCCGCGCTGAGTTGCGGACGCTGCGCGGCCAGATCTCCCCGCACTTCCTGTTCAACACGGTGAGCACCATTGCGGCCTTCGTCAGCACCGATCCGGCCCGGGCCCGTGATCTGCTGATCGTTTTCGCCGAGTTCGCCCGGTACTCCCTCCAGTCCGTCACCGAGACCACGCTCGGCGAGGAGCTGGCGAACATCGAGCGTTACCTGACGCTGCAGCAGGCCCGCTTCGGCGAGCGGCTTCAGGTGCAGCGCCACATCGCCCCGGAGGTGAGGCCGGTCGTGCTGCCGTTTCTGGCCGTCCAGCAGCTGGTGGACAACGCGGTCCGCAACGGCATCGAGCGCAAGCAGCTCGGCGGCACCGTCACGATCACCGCGGATGCCGTCTATCACGACTGCCTGATCACCGTCGAGGACGACGGGCCCGGAAACGAGGATCCAGACGTGCGGGCCGGCCTGCGCGCGATCGATGATCAGCTGCGGTCCCGGTTCGGCGGCGACTACGGCGTGGTCGTCGACATTGTCCCAGGATCAGGTACCACGATCTCGCTGCGGGCACCGATGGTGCCGGGTCAGACCTGACCGGTGAACGCCGCCACGCCCTGCTGCGTGTGCACGGCCAGGGTGAACTGGCCGCTGTCCCCGAGGAATACCTTGCTGAGGGTCACCGAGGTGCGCGGGACGATCGGGGTCGAGTAGTTCCAGTCACCCTCGTCGGACTCCGGCACCGGCGCGCGGTCGAGCGTCCCGCTGAACGTGGCGAGGGCCGGGCTCCACTCCCTGTCGCCGTTGTTGGTGAGGGTCACCGCGACGCGGATCACCGGCGCGCCCGGATGCAGCTCGGAGCCGGAGGTGCCGATCGTGGGTTCCCCGGCGACGATCGTGTTGCCGTCGCTGGAGGTCCAGACCTGGTCGAAGGCCACGGCGGAGCCCTCCGGGGCCGGCGCCGCGGGCACCGGAGGGGCAGTGGCGATGTGCTGGACGGCACCGCCACCGGTGGTCACCCCGGCGATGGTCAACCAGGCAGCGTACATCATGAGTCCGCTCCCGGCCAGCAGGCCGAGCGCTACGCGCACGGTGCCTGAGCTGCTCATCAGGCGCGCCCGGCCCGGCAGCGGCGCGAGGGAACCGTACGGCGGCGCAGGCACGGACACCAAAGCCTCCCCTGAAGCGACTGGACCAGCTACCCCGACGGCCCTTGTTCCGGTTACCGCACGCACCTATCACCTTGTTTTCGCTGCGCAAGGCCACTTCGTTAGTTCTCGAAAGAGTGATGCCACTACTTCTCGTCGCTGCATCGGGCGGCCGGTCCCGCCCGGTGTCGGCTGAGGGGTTGCCCGTATCGTCTGCTGCTCCGCCACAGAGGGGTGATCGTGGCTCGCATCTTTATCAGTTATGCCACCCCGGACCGGCCGGTCGCGGACGAGGTGTCGGGTTGGCTGCGGGCAGCGGGCCACGAGCCTTTCCTCGCCCACGACCTTCGCGACGGGATCAGCGTTGGCGAGGACTGGAAGCAGCGCCTGTACCGCGAGCTGCGTGAGGTTGATGCGGTGATCGGGGTGGTGACGTCGTCGTTTGTGGCGTCGAACTGGTGCTCGGCTGAGGTGGGGATTGCGGATGCGCTGGGGTGCCGGCTGATGCCGTTGCGGGCGCAGGCCGGTGTGGTGCACCCGCTGATGCCGGACTTGCAGTACGCGGACTACCTGGCCGGTCCCGGGCGGGCCCGGGACCGGGTGCTGCAGGCGGTGCGGCTGCTGGATGACCGGGGCGGTGTGTGGCGGGAGGGGGATAATCCCTTCCCGGGGCTGGAGCCGTTCACCGCGGCGCTTAGCCGGGTGTTTTTCGGCCGCGCGGCGCAGGCTCGTGAGGTGGGCAACCGGCTGCGCGCCAAGGGCAGCACCGGCGGGCTGCTGGCCATCGTCGGGCCGTCGGGTTGCGGGAAGTCGTCGCTGCTCAACGCCGCGGTGGTGCCGCTGCTTGACAGCGACCCGGCATGGTTAACGGTGCCGAGGCTGGTGCCGGGCAGCGATCCGCTGCCGGAGCTGGCCCGGGTGCTGGCGGTCACGGCCACCCGGCTGGGGCTGGGCTGGTCGGCCAGCGACGTCCGTGGTGTGCTCGAGGGTGGTACCGATGGCCTGCGGCGGGTAGCAGACGACCTGCTGGCGGCCGGCCCGGCCACGCCTCAGCGGCTGCTGGTGGCGGTCGACCAGGCCGAGGAGCTGTTCACCCGCACGGCCCCGGACGCCCGGCAGCGATTCGCGCAGCTGCTGGATGATGCGGTCACCGGCCCGGTGCAGGTGGTTGCGGCGATGCGGTCGGAGTTCCTGGATGACCTGCGTGATCTCCCCGCGTTGGCCGGGGTGGCAGTTGAGGCTTATGTGCTGGCCCCGCTGGACCGGGAGATGCTGCGTGACGTCATCGAGCAACCGGCGAAGGTGGCCAGGCTGCGCCTGGAGAACGGTCTGGTGGCTGCGCTGGTCGCTGGCACTGGCAGTGGGGAGGCGCTGCCGCTGCTGGCCTTCACCCTGCGCCAGCTCGCTGATGGCCTGCCCGCTGGTGGCACGCTGACCCTGGATCGCTACCACGACCTGGGCGGTGTCTCCGGTGCGCTGACCCGCCATGCCGACGCCGCGCTCGCCGAGGCTGTCGCGGCCAGCGGCCTGACCGGCCAGGAGGTGCTGGCCGGGCTCACCCGGCTGGTCACCGTCGATGACACCGGCCGGCGCGCCCGCCGCCGGATCACGACGGCCAGCCTCGTTGATCCGCTGCGGGTCGCGTTGCAGGTCTTCGTTGACCGCCGCCTGCTGCTCAGCGACACCGACGACGGCCAGGGGTGGCTCACCGTGGCCCACGAGGCCCTGCTCACCGGGTGGCCACCCCTGGACACCGCCACCGCCGGCAGCACCGTGGCGCTGCGTACCGCCCGGGCCGTTGAGCAAGCCGCCGCAGAGTGGGACAGTGCAGGCCGGCCCGGGCACTACCTCTGGGACGACCAGCGGCTCACCACCACCTTGACCACGTTAGAAATAGCTGGTGACGGAGGCAGCCGCCACCCCGCTGGGCCACCCATCGTGGAGCTCGGCGACGAGGCGGCGGCGTTTCTCGACGCCACTGTCCAGCGTGTCCATGCCCTCAAGGAACGCGAACGGCGTCGCCGCACCCGCACCATCGTGGTGCTGTCGGCGCTGCTGGTGCTGGCGCTGATCGCCGCTGGGATCGCGGTCTGGCAGCAGCACCAGGCCAGCGGGGCCCAGCGCCTGATCATCGCCCGGGGCATGGTGGTTCAGGCCGACCGGATCCGTGACCGGGATCCCCGGGGTGCGCTGCAGCTCGGTGTTGCCGCCCGGCACTTCGACAACAGCCCGCACACCCACGCGAGCCTGCTGCAGACCCTCGAATCAACCTCCCCCTTCAAGACTCTGACCGGCCACACCGGCACGGTGTGGGGGGTGGCGTTCGCCCCCAACGGGCGCACCCTGGCCACCACCAGCTACGACCGGACCGTGCGGTTGTGGGACCTCAGTGACGGTGACCAGCCCCGCCCGCTGGGTACCCCCCTGACCGGCCACACCGGCACGGTGTGGGGGGTGGCGTTCGCCCCCGACGGGCGCACCC
>JBOHFT010000248.1:0-5534 GCA_050699815.1 Pseudonocardiaceae bacterium
GTGGTCAGGAGAGAAGCAGGAGGGAGTCCCATCGGGTGGGGACTGGGGGAGCTGGTAGGTGACCGTGGTCGGCGAGAGCGAGGGCGATGCCGGCTGATCCGGTGAGCAGGCCTGGTTCGTCGGTCGCCGAGCCGTTTTCGTGGTGCTGGAAGGCGAAGGCCAGTCGGGGGTTGTATGCCTCGGTGATTGCGGCTGCGGCGCGGTCTGCGGTGGTGGCTTGGCTGGTGGCCGCGCTCTGCAGGACTCCGGCGTGTCCGTGGCACAGGGTTGGCCCCTCGACGTCCCAGCGTTCTGCGGGACGCTCGGTGAGCGACGCGATGGCGGTGTGACCGGCTTCGGTCAGCCGGGGGTCTGCGAGCGCGCGGCCGGCGAGGGTGAGGGCCCGGCCGATGCCGGGGGCGCCGTAGCACCAGGCGTCGCGTCGTCCTGCGGTTGGCTGGGCGGTGTCGTTGTCCAGGTCGTCGCCGGTGACGTAGGGCGGCCAGCGGGGTGTGGTGTTCGTGCGCCAGCGCAGTAGCCAGTGTGCCGCTTCCTGGATCGCGGTTCGTTGCCCGGCGACGGACCATCCGGCGGTGTGGGCTGTGGCGAGCAGGGCGAGGGGGCCGGCGATGCCGTGCGCCATGCCGGTGGTCGCCGCCCCGGACGGGTGGACGGTCACCGCCGGTGGGTGTTCGCTGGCGGGTAGCCACCAGCCGGGTCGGTTGCCGTGGCGGGTGCCGATCATTGTGGTGAGGGTTTGCAGGGCGGCCAGGAGTCCGGGCTCGGTCATGTCGTGTCCGGAGGTCAACGCTGCGAGCAGGACTCTGCCGATCCCGGCCAGGCCGTTGATCGCGTCATACGTCGACCATGGCGTGCCCACGCCGCCGGCTCGGAGGTGTTCTTCGTGGTTGCGGGTGAGGTCGAGGGCTCGTGCGGACAGCCACCGGGCGGCGCGTGTGGTGACGGTGCGTTGGGAGTCGGGATCGGGTAGGTACTGCGACCCGATGATCAGTGAGGCTGCCAGCCCTCCGGGGCTGCTGAAGGTTCCCGCGTTGTTGCCTCCATAGCGTCGGGTGTGCGCGGCGCCTGTTGCCCAATGGCGGGTGGCGGCGGTGGCGAAGACGGGGTCTGTCGTTGACAGGCGGGCGTGCAGCAGGGCGGTGCCCGCCAGCCCGCTGGCCAGGGACACACCGGCGGGACCGGGGGCGGCGGCGAGGACGTTCTCGGGGTCCAGGAGCCGCTCGGCGGTGGCCAGCGCCTGCTGCCCGCTCACGGCGATCCCGATGCTCATGGCGTTGGTAGTGCGAGGAGGTCTGTGGCCAGCGCTCGGGCCATGCGCTCGGTGTCCGCATTGCCGAGGAGCCGGTTGGCGTGCAGGTGGATCAGGGCCGATGCGCATGATGGGCGGTGTGCGGGTTTCAGGGTGTTGCGGTAGGAGGCGAGAGCGTCTTGCCGGGCTGTCCATGCGGGATCGGTGAGGGACGGGATCGGCGAGTGGGTGTCGTCCTGTGATCGGGTTGACCGTACTTGCGGACGCAGGGCCGCCACGCGTGTGCGAGCGGCGCGGTCGAGGTGATGTCCGCGCAGGGCCGCGGGGTCACCGTCGGCGACAACACGGGCGATCGTGGCGGCGGACAGTGCTGCGATCACCAGCCGCTGGTCAGAGTCGGTGGTGGCGGCGAGAGCCGTGAGGACCAGGTGACTGTCCGCGGCGAACACCTGTTCCGCGGCGTGGATCGCATCAGGTCCGCCGTACCGCTCGATCTCCTGGTCATAGGGTTCCACGGTGAACCCGCCCGAGAGCCGTTGCCTGATCATCGCTGAGCACCAGGCGCAGAGGGCCGGCAGGAGGTGGCCGCCCAGGACGGCCGGATGGCCGTGGAAGCGGGCCCGTAGGTGGGGTCCGTGGGTGGTGTCGGCGTATCTCAGCCAGAACCAGGTGTCGAAGTGCCCTGTCAAGCCCGCGGCGACGGCGGCGAGCTCGGACAAGATCTGGTCGTGGCAGTTGACGGGGCCGCGCACCGCGAGTGACAACCATGGGCCGCCCGGCAGGTACAGACCCGTACCGGCGGTGCGGACAGGGCTGGCCGGGCGAGCGGGTCCCGTCACGGTGGTGCGCCGGGCGAGGGGCACCACGAGCTCCAGCACGTGGTCGCCGGTGGGGCCGGAGACGACCGCTTGGACGGCGTCGGGCCCGCCGGGCTGTTCGGCAACCGCCAATACCCCGCGACGGACGTAGCGGCGCAGCAGCTCGCGGTCGTCTGGCCGGCGAAGGTCCAGGGGCAGCCGCCGGTCGGCGTCCTCGGTGACGACGATGTCGGGCGGGAGCGGAGTCGCTGCGGTCCGCCATGCGTGGAGCGCTCCGTTCCAGGCTGCGCGGTCATGGACTGCTCCGGTCAGCTCGGGGGGCAGCACCCAGCGGGCCGGGTAGAGCACGGTCCGCTCGTACCTCACACGCGGCTGGAACGGAAAGTCTGCCAGCGGCCCCCAGGACCAGCTGCGCCAGGGACGGCAACCAGTATGCCCCAGCAGTTGCAGAAACCTGGCCAAGGGCGGCAGCAGGCGGGGCGCCAGCCGCGAGTACAGGACCGGGATGACCTGCTGGTCACGGCTGGCCGACCACACGATCAGACGGTCGCCGTGGGATATCAGCAGCAGGTCGTCGAGGACCAGATCGCCGTCTCGCACCGGGACGCCCACGGGGATACGCCACGGTGCGAAACCCGTCTGCGGGGCGAGTGGCGCCCCCTCGGGGACACGTGGCCGCACGACCAGTTCCGCGACCAGCGTTGATGGTTCCCCCCGGTCGCTCAGGGTGCCGGAGAGGAGGCCGGTGAACCGCCCTTGGCTCGATCCGGCGTCTTGGGAGCCACCCCCGGGACACACCGCCAGATGCAGCCTCCCGACGGCCAGATCCTGCCGCGTGGCGCCCAGCACCCGGACATAGATCTCAGCAGTCCGCGGTGGCGGCTCAGCGCCCTGGTCACCGGCCAGCGCCGCGATGGTCCCGGCGTCCAGGACGACCTCGGTGCCGCCACACGTGGTGCCTCGTGCGAGCAGAGCGGCCAGCACGGCGGCACGGCCGGACGGCTCGGGTGCGGCGTCGATGTCGGCGACGTCGGTGTCGATGCCCAGGCCGATGGCGGGGTCGGTGGCCTCCAACAACGGAACGAACCGGTGTGGGCCGTATCGGTCCAGGAACCGGTCGTGGTAGCCGGTCAGCGGCCCCCGACCCCAGCCGATCCGCCACAGCACCCCGGCGGCGCGGGCAGCCTCGTCCCCCAGGGTGGTGGGCACGACGAGGTGCGCGTCGGCGACCACATCGACGGTCAGAGCGCGCTCCTGGAGGCAGATCTCGTCCGCCAGGTCCCTCGCGGCGGTCAGCGCCGCCAGCCGCCTCGGGTCGCCGGGACGATGCCGGTCCGCGTCAGCCAGGAGCCGCCGCAGACTCACCAGCTTTTCCCGCACGGGGCTCGCGGCGGGGAGCCTGCCGAGCAGGTGCCCGAGCGGGTCGTCGCCGAGGTCACCGGGCAGGAGGCCGGACAGCAGGAATCCGGTGCGGACCAAGCCGAGCACCGTGGCCCTGACCACGGACTCCGGTACCGTCGACCACCGCCGGACCACCTCGGTGATCACCTGGTCGATGGTGGCTCCCGCCCGACACGTCCGCAGGATGAGCATGGTGGCGTCGGTCGCGCGGACGGTGACCCGGTGGGGGCCCGCTGCGCCGGGTGCGGCCTGCTGTTCGTGTTCGAGTCGCCGCCCACGCCGGGTGATCAGATTGCTGGCGGTGAGAGTCAGATGCCACAGGGCGTCAGGATCCTCCAGCAGTCGCGCGCACACCGCCGTCAGCCAGGCCGCGCTCGGATTGCTGCGGGCCCGGTGCCCGCCGCCCAGGCACAGACTGGTGGCCTCACGGGAGAAAACAGCGGGAGCCACGCCGGCGAACACCGCATTCGGGGTGGGCCGCAACCGCGCCCGGATCTCGTAGCCGCGCAACGTCGCAGCGAGACGGTCGTCAACGGGGTGTTCGGCTGGCATCGCTGCCGCGCCCACCTGGCGGGAGGCCAGCAGCATCCCCTCCACGAGCAGCGGGTTTACTGCGGCGGATGACTGGTCATAGGGACCTTCCGCAGGAAGGAGCGGGATGCGAGCCAACCCGGCCCCAGAGTGGACGACGAACGGGTGACGACCCACAACCCCTTCTCACACCATCCCACCCACGACGTTTGCGCCGGCGCGCTCCGCCTCACAGGCCCGCCAGCCCCGTAGACAGCGTCAACAAGTTAGACAGGTCTTGGTGCACCCGTTGTTGGTGCAATTCGCGGAGCGGGCTGCACCGTCCAGGTCGGCAGCGAGTTCCGTCTGGGGATCGAGGTCGAACAGGTCAGCGATGGCGTCATCGAGAACCGTGCTCTCATTCATACCGGTGACGGTACACCGGGATCGGCGAGGAGGGCGGTGCGGACGATCACCCGAGTGTGCCGTTTGCGGATGGTGACCTGACCAGCGGGCACGTCGCCGGTGTCGGTTGGATGAACCTCGATCCACAGCTCGGTCATCGACTGGCGGTCAAGCTCCCAGGCCCGGATCCGGTCAGCGACCCGGTTCGCGAGTTCCCCGCTGCCAGGGCCGTACGCGCAGACCCCCAGCTCATACCGGGGCCACGGGGAACCGTCTGTGTCTCCGGTCGGGCTCAGGGTGAGGTAGGCGAACGTGCCCTGGTCGAACACCCCCATGCTTCCCCACCCGAACGCCGGTGCGACCAGCCCGCGGTCGACGGCCTGGCTGCCCGCGAGGAGCCGGCAGAACCCGTCCATGCCGGCCAGCCAGAAGTCCAGATGACCGGTCATCGAGACCGTCACCCCCGTCGACAACAGCGTTGCGGGATGGTCAAGGGCCGCGCCGAGGGCCTTCTCATCGGCTGGTTGCCCGTCGTCGATCCGCACGATGACGCCGGAGTCGCTCCCCAGGTGGATGTTGCGTTCGGCCACGCCGCCCGCACCCCGCATCGGTATGAAGCCGCATTCCTCGATCGACCGGCTCCGCCAGTATCCGTTCTCGCGCTCGAAAGCGATCGACCGCGTCAGGCCCCGCATCCGCAGCGGCACGACCAGCCGCCCGCCCGGGGCGAGTTGCTCCACCCAGGCAGGTGGCAGGTCCCACGCACCCGCAGTGACGACGATCCGGTCATAAGGCGCATGGCCTGCGCAGCCGAACTCGCCGTCACCACAGACCACCCACACGCCCCGGTAGCTGGCGGCGGCCAGGCACTCGCGGGCCCCCCCGACGACCTCGCCGTCGATGTCGACCGTCGTGACCTTGCCTGCCGGGCCGACCAGATGCCCGAGCAGCGCCGCGTTGTAACCCGTGCCGGCACCGATCTCCAGCACCCGGTGTCCCGGTGCGACGTCGAGCTGCTCCAGCATCCCCGCGACGACTCCCGGTGCCGAAGCCGAACTGACAGCTACGCCGTGCGCGTCGCGATGGGTGACGATGTTCTCGTCAGAATAAGCCCGCTCGGCCGTGACATCAGGGACGAACAGGTGTCGCGG
>JBOHFT010000249.1:0-5454 GCA_050699815.1 Pseudonocardiaceae bacterium
CAGCAAACCCCCGGCTGGCTCGCCAGCCGGGGGTTTGCTGTCGTTAGCGGCGGCCCGACGACGGGTTGGTGGTCCTTGAAGAGCCGACAACCGTGCATGATCGAGGTGTGGATACGGCTGTCCGGCACATCGGCATCTTCCTGTTCGCCGACGTCGAGGAGCTTGACGCCATCGGGCCGTGGGAGGTGCTGTCCTGCTGGATTCGGACCTGGCCCGAAGACGGCTGGCGGGTCTTCACTTTCGCCGAGCGAGGCGGGGAGGTTCGCTGCGCCAAGGGCTTGACGGTGCAGGTAGACCACAGCGAAGCCGACCGGCCACACCTCGATGTGCTGATCTATCCCGGCGGGCAGGGCACCCGGCCACAGCTCGACGACGTTGCGCGACTGGACTGGGTACGGGCCCGCAGTCAGGACGGCACGCTCATGACCAGTGTGTGCACTGGATCGCTGGTCTACGCCGCCGCGGGTCTGCTACGCGGACGACCGGCCACTACCCACTGGCGGGAGTTGCCGCACCTGCAGAAGTTGGAACCCACGGTGGCGCTGCGGCCCGACGACCGCTTTGTCGACGACGGCGACGTGATCACCTCGGCCGGGGTGTCCGCGGGGATCGACATGGCGCTGCACCTTGTCGCCCGACTCGCGGGCACTCAACGAGCAAAACAGGTCCGGCGTGGTATCCAGTACGATCCTCAGCCGCCGGTCTAGCGGCGCCGCGAGGTTTGCTTAGCCCGTCGCGCTGGCCAGCACGCGGTCGATCTCCCCGGCGAGTTCGACGTCCAGACCGGTGATCCCGCCCTCGGAATGCGTGCTGCACCGGAAGGTCAGGGTGCGCCAGCGGATGTCGATATCGGGGTGATGATTGCGCGCCTCGGCGATCTCGGCTACCGCGCGGACCGCTTCGATGGCCGCCGGGAAGCTGGGCAGTTTCGCGGTACGCATGATCGCATCACCATCGCGCTGCCAGTCGGTCAGTCCCTCCAGCGCACCTGTCACCCGCTCGTCGTCCCAGAGCTGTGTCATCCCGTCATCCTGGCAGAGGGATACCCGAAGCGGCTCGATGTTGGGTATGTTACGTCCGTCAACCGGTCGGTGGGTTTCGGTGTAGCCATCGAGTCACCTCCGGGTCACCTAGCTCGGCGACGCGCTGGTGGTACCGGCGAAGGTCGTCCTCGGTCAGCCGCGCGTGCCACTGCCCGCTCGTCCCCCGGTGGAAAAACTCCTTTTTGTCGTGCCAGACGTCCAAATTGGACACGAGGTCGTCGGCCCGGCGGCGCATCTCGGCGAACCGGGCGGCCGGCACCAGCTTGGGCCACCGCTGCTCGGGCACGTCGATGCCGAGTCGAAGGGCCAGGTGGCGCATCTGCCCCTCGAGGTCGGCCTGGAGATCGTCGTAGTGCAGCAGGACGAGGTGGGGGGCGCCGGCCGTCGCCGCCCAGAAGGTGCGGATGTGGTGGAACAGGCGAGCCAGGCTGACCGGTGATTCGTTGGCGGGCCTCCTGTCGTCAGCCCACTGCCAGAACCACTCGATCTCGGTCGGCGGGAGCGCCTGCGGTCCGTCGGGCAGCAGTTCGCCGAGGTCCTTGAGGCCGATCGCCTTGTTGCGCCAGACGGTGAGGAAGGTGGCCATGTCGAGGTTGGCCATGAGGTTGTAGAAGGAGAAGCCGGCGTCGCGGGGGTCGCGGCCGACACAGATGTAGGTGACCCGGTCGTCGAGTGGGAGACCGTCGAGTGGGGTGTGGGTCTTGATGAACCGCCGGTGGGGCTGCGCCTCAAGTGCGGCGACCACCTCGTCGCGGTCGGCCCGCAGCGTGTCCAACCACGGCGAGATCTCGGCAAGCGGCCGGTCGAAGTCCGGGGTCTGGAAGACCAGGAGGGCGCAGATCATCTGCATCCAGGTCGAGCCGCATTTCGCCGGGGTGCTGATGACGATGTCGCCTTCCCGGAACGGGAAGCCCTCCCACCGCGCGTTGTCCTCCAGGACCGACCGGTAACGAACCGCTGCCTCACCCATAGGAGAAGACGCTAGGAGCGATGTCTATCGGCGCGGTAGAGGATCAGGCTTCGCGGGTTGCCATCCTGGCCAGCGTGGCCGCGAGCACCGGGGCCAGCAGCAGCCCCCGCAACGTCCCGTGCGCGGACTCGCCGGCCAGCGCGTCGGCCACGGCCATCGCCACGGCCAGCGGCAACAGCAAAGAGCCCACGGACGGTGCGCCAGCGGATGTCGATGTCGGGGTGGTGATTGCGCTCCTCGGCGATCTCGGCCACCGCGCGGACCGCCTCAATGGCCGCCGGGAAGCTGGGCAGTTTCGCGGTACGCACGATCGCGTCACCGTCACGCTGCCAGTCGGTGAGCCCCTGCAGGGCACCCGCAACCTGCTCGTCGTCTCAGAGTTCCGTCATGTCTTCATCCTGCCGTGCCGTCAGCCGGCCGTAGGTGTCGCTTGTGCCGGGGTCGATGCAGCCATCCAGCCACTTCCGGGTCGCCGAGTTCGGCGACGCGCTGGTGGTACCGGCGAAGGTCGTCCTCGGTCAGCCGCGCGTGCCACTGCCCGCTCGTCCCCCGGTGGAAAAACTTGGCGTTGTCGCGCCGCCGGGGGTCGCCCCAGCTGGACACGAGGTCGTCGGCCCGGCGGCGCATCTCGGCGAACCGGGCGGCCGGCACCAGCTCCGGCCACCGCTGCTCGGGCACGTCGATGCCGAGTCGAAGGGCCAGGTGGCGCATCTGCCCCTCGAGGTCGGCCTGGAGATCGTCGTAGTGCAGCAGGACGAGGTGGGGGGCGCCGGCCGTCGCCGCCCAGAAGGTGCGGATGTGGTGCAGGAGGGCCGCCAGGCTGATCAGCGACTGGACGGCAGGCTTTGTGTCGTCAGCCCACTGCCAGAACCACTCGATCTCGGTCGGCGGGACCGCCGGGGGCCCATCGGGCGGCAGTTCGCCGAGGTCCTCAAGGCCGACCGCCTTGCGCCGGTCGGCGAAAAAGTCGTCCATGTCAAGGTTGACCATGTGGTTGTGCAGGGAGAAGCTGACGTCGCGGGGGTCGCGGCCGACACAGATGTAGGTGACCCGGTCGTCGAGTGGGAGACCGTCGAGTGGGGTGTGGGTCTTGATGAACCGCCGGTGGGGCTGGGCCTGGAGCGCGGCGACCACCTCGTCGCGGTCGGTCCTCAGCATGTCGAACCACGGCGAGATCTCGGCAAGCGGCCGGTCGAAGTCCGGGGTCTGGAAGACCAGGAGGGCGCAGATCATCCGTATCCAGGTCGAGCCGCATTTCGCCGGGGTGCTGATGACGATGTCGCCTTCCCGGAACGGGAAGCCTTTCCACTGCGCGCTGTCCTCCACGAGTGTCCGGTAACGAACCGCTGCCTCACCCATAGGAGAAGACGCTAGTAGCGATGTCTATCGGCGCGGTAGCGGATCAGGCTTCGCGGGTTGCCATCCTGGCCAGCGTGAGGCTGATGCCGATAAGCAGGTAGCATCCCGCCCGGAGACTGCTGGAGGCCAGCCCGTCCAGCGGCAGCGGATCGCGCAGCACGTCGACGATCGCGAACCACCCGGTGGTGAGCAGCACCGGCTGCAGCCAGTCCAGGGCGGGGATCGCGGAGAGCACCCCGAACACGATCAGCCCGCCCAGCGTGGCCGCGAGCACCACCAGGGGGTGATCGGTGGCCGAGGACACCGCCAAGGCCACCGCGCCGACCGCGGCGAGCTGGCCCACCGTCCAGGCCGCCGCGAGCAGGACCCGCACCAGCGACGGCCCCGGCCCGATCTCGGTGCCAGACAGCGTGAGCAGGCCGTTGGCGTTGCCGGACGGGCCGACCAGGACCAGCCCGGTGACGATGCCCACCACCACGATCGCGGCGACCGCGGCCACCGCGACGGTCAGCACGCCGATTGCCTTGACCGAGACCAGCCGGATCCGGCTCACTGGGGCCAGCAGTAGCCCCCGCAACGTCCCGTGCGCGGACTCGCCGGCCAGCGCGTCGGCCGCGGCCATCGCCACGGCCAGCGGCAGCAGCAACGTCAGGGAGATCGACAGCGCCGCGACCGGCAGCACCAGCCCGTTACCGGCGATCTGGGTGAACAGCCCCGTCCCGCCCGGCGAGTCGCTCACCGCGACGCCGATCCCGATCAGCACCGGGACCAGCGCGAGCAGGCCCAGCGCGATCTGGGTGCGCGGTCGGCGCAGCACCCAGCGCAGCTCGCTGCGCAGCAGCCGCACCAGCGGGGCGCGCACCGGGGTGGTCAACGCCCGTTTCCCTCGGTCAGCTGCGCGAACAGCTCGTCGAGCCCGGTCCGCCAGCGCCGCACCTCGTGCACCGCGACCCCGGCGCCGACCAGCAGCGCCACCACCGCGGGCGGGTCGGTCCCGGTCAGCTCGACCCGCACCCCGTCCGGGCGGGCCGTGGCGCCGATCCCGGCCGAGCGCAGCGCTTGCATCGCCACGGCGCAATCCGGGGTGCAGACGTCCAGCGCGGGTGCCTCACCGTCGAGCAGCGCGGCCAGCGGGCCAGCGGCGATCAGTGACCCGGCGGCGAGGACCGCGACATGCGTGCAGGTCGCCTCGACCTCGGTGAGCAGGTGGGAGGACACCAGCACGGTGGCACCGCCGGCGTGCAGCTCGGCGATGATCCGCCGGACCTCCCGGGTGCCCGCCGGGTCCAGCCCGTTGGTCGGCTCGTCGAGCACCACCAGCCGGCGGGGCACCAGCAGCACCGCGGCCAGCCCCAGGCGCTGTTTCATCCCCAGCGAGTAGGCGCGGAAGCGGCGGGCCGCCGCGGGCCCAAGCCCGACCCGCTGCAGGGCCGTCTCGACCGCGTCCGGGATCGCCCGGGTGGCCAGCAGCGGCTCGGCGGCCGCGCACCGCCGCAGGTTCTCCCGGCCGGACAGGAACGGGTGAAAGCCGGGGCCCTCGACCAGCGCGCCGACGTGCGGCAGCACCTCCCCAGCGGCGGCTGGCACCGGCGCGCCCAGCAGCTCCACGGTGCCCGCGGTGGGCCGGGACAGCGCCAGCAGCATCCGGATCAGTGTGGTCTTGCCCGAGCCGTTGGGGCCCAGCACACCGAGCACGGCGCCGGCCGGCACGTCGAGGTCCGCTGAGGACACCGCGACGGTGGTGCCGAACACCTTGCGCAGTCCCCGGACCCGGATCGCGGGCCCGGTCGGCGCCGCGGTCGCGGTCGGGATGACCGAGCCGGCCGTCACCGGGTCAGAGCCTCGTCGAGCACCTGCTGTGGCACGGCGCCGGCGGCGACCCGCCCGTCGGTGGTCACCAGCACGGTGACCACCGCGGTCTGCACCACCCAGCCGTTGCCCCACGGCCCGCTGGCCGGGCGGCCGAGCTGCTGGAACATCGCCAGCGGGTCACGCTCTGGGTCCGAGTCGGCCCGCGGGAGCTGCCCGAGCACCACGGTGTCCCACCCGTCACCCTGGGTGCGGACCATGGCCCCCGCGGCG
>JBOHFT010000250.1:0-5391 GCA_050699815.1 Pseudonocardiaceae bacterium
CCAGTTCTCCGAGACGGATCCGAATAATCCGGGCGCGGACACCTACGTAACGACCAACCCGCCGCAGGCCACCCCGACACCGACACCCACCCCGACACCGACACCGACACCGACACCGACCCCGACACCGACACCGACACCGACACCGACACCCACCCCGACACCGACACCCACCCCGACACCGACACCCACCCCGACACCCGGGGCGGTGGCCACGACGACCACGCTCACGGCGAGCGTGCTGGTTCCCGCCATTTCCGTCCCCCCGTTTGTCTCTCTTCCCGGCCTCGTGCAGCTCCAGGCGAACGTGACGCCCGCTAACGCGGCTGGAACCGTCCAGTTCAAGGAGGGGACCACCGTCATCGCGTCGGCGCCGGTGATCGCCTTCGCCGGCCAGGCTGGTCCGGTGTTCGCGTTCCTGCCTGCGGGGCCGCACTCGATCACCGCGATGTTCGTGCCCAACGTCCCGGCGGCCTTCCAGCCGTCAACGTCGAGCCCGGTGACGGTCACGCCCTAGGTTGTTGCTGCATCTGGGTGATTTCACCCAGATGTAGCAACTCATTCAGTCCATCCTCGGCGGAGAGCACCTCTGACCGCCGTCTGAGAATCCCGTGAGCGGGAACCGGTTCCTTTTCATATCGGTTCCCGCTCACGGCTGGCGAGGGCTCCCATGAACCGACTGCACCCGTCGTCATCGGTCGTCGTCGCGTTTGGGTGTTGGCGCTGGTGGTCCGGTGCCCGCGTACGCCGAACCGATCGGCACCGAATAGCGGAGCAAGGAGCTTGCCGTCAACTCGAGTTCCATCGCGATCCTGTGGGTCGTTCCTTTCCGGCGTGTCGACCGGCGCTTCCCTGACCAGCCGGTGATGGGGCGCCATTCCCCGAGAAAGGCACACATGCGCATCCCCCTGCTAGTGGCTACGGTCACCGCGACGCTGGTCACGGGGATCGGCTCCCTGGCGCTCGGCCTGGGCGTCGCGCTTGCAGCGGTTCCGACCGGCAGCCCGTTCGGTCCGCCTCAGGCGAACGCCAAGCCGCCGCCTGGCACCTGGACTCCCAGCCCATCCGCCGGTTCCGATGTCTCCGTTATCAAAGGCGTCACCAACGGAACCTGCGACGTGCCCGGGACGCCCGAGGCGCCCGTCGATGGCTTCAACGCGGTCCTGACCGGGCCTGGTGCCTTCGCCCCCAACCTTGGCACGGGTAGGCCTGATGGTCCCGTGATCGTGTCCACCTCAGACATGGGGTTCTCCACCACCAACCCGATCCCGTTCACCTTCCGGACGCACTTCCGCAACCTCGCCCAAGAGCTCGGCACCCCGCTCCTGCCCGGTGACTACGTGGTGACCTTCCGGTGTGTCAACCAGTTCGACGGCGTCGTCTACCAAACCTTTTCCGCGACGATCAGGTTCACCGGGGGGCCACCAGCGACGGCGTACGTAGTGACCAACCCACCGCCGACTACGTCGCCGCCGTCGCCTGGATCGTCGCCCTCACCGACGCCCACAACGGGGGTGGCCAGCAGCGGCGGCACTGCAACCGGCGGCACCGGGACCGGCTTCGGCTCGGGTGGCGCCCTGGTGACGACGATAGCCATCGCCGGGCTCGCGGTCAGCGCGCTGGGCGCGGCACTATGGCTGGCGGCGCGGCGTCGCCGCGCGGGCTAAGCGTGCCCAGCGACAGGATGCGCCGGCGGTCTCGCGTCCCCGAGTCGCGATGGACGATGCTGAGTTGGCGCCGGCGGTGACGGCCGGTGGTGCGCCTGAATCGCGGCCGTCTGTGGCGCCTGTTCCACAGGGTAATCCGACGTTGCGGTTCCTCAGTCAGGTTCTGGCCATTGTCGCGGTGCTCACGCTGGGGTTTTTGGCACAGCTGACGTTCATCGGTGGCCTGCAGCACGATCGGGATCAGGCTGAGGCGTTCGATGAGTTGCGTATCCAGCTGGCCATCGGGACGGCGCCGGTCGGCGCACTAGGGGTGGACGGCAGGCCGCTGCCGTCGGGGACGCCCGTTGCGATCCTGGAGATCCCTCGGCTGGATCTCCAGGAGGTGATCTTGGAGGGCTCGTCGTCGCGGGTGCTGATGTCTGGGGTCGGCCACCGGCGTGACACTGTCTTGCCCGGGCAGGCGGGCACGTCGGTGGTGCTGGGCCGGCGTGGCGGTTACGGAGGCCCGTTTGGTGGCATCGGCGGCCTGCGGCAGGGCGACGAGATCATCGTGACGACGGGGCAGGGCAGGCACACGTTCGCGGTGCTGGGCGTGCGCCGGGCGGGTGCCCCGCTGCCGCCCGCGCTGGCGTCGGGTCAGGGCCGGCTCAACCTCGTGACCGCCGACGGACCGACCTTCGGGCCGACCGACGCGCTGCGGGTGGACGCGAACCTGACCAGCCCCGTCCAGCTGCGCGGTGTCCAGGTCCCGTCTGGTGCGCTGCCGGACAACGAGGCCGTCATGGCCGTTGACAGCTCAGCGCTGCTGGCCCTGACGCTGCGGGTCCCGCTGCTGCTGGCAGCGGCGGTGGGCACCGTGTGGATCCGCCACCGCGTCGGCCGATGGCAAGCCTGGGTGATCGGCCTGCCGGTGCTTGCCCTGCTCGGGGTGACCGTCATCGACACCGTGGCCGCCCTGCTTCCCAACGTGCTGTAACAACCGACGTGCCAGCAGAACCGCGGCTGGATGATGCACGTCGGGGGCAGCGGTGGGGTCGGCGATGGCCACCGGGGTGGCCAGGGTCAGGGCTGCGAGGCAGGAGTCCGCAGCAACATGAAAATTTCGCTTCGCACAGATGTATCCTTTGTACGCAGGAGTGCGCGGACGTGTGTCCGAGCACACGCCGGTGGGTATGCGGGTCAGGCATTACCGGCGTCTTGCCACAGGGTTGGCCGGCCCGGTTGGCCACATCACCTCCCCCGATCTCCTTGCGCGGTGTACCAAGCAGCCGGGCGACCGGCGGCGAGTGCAGCCGCCAGTCCGCCCCCGATCAGGAGCGCCACCAGCAAGGCGCCAAGTGTCGGCGCCGGCAGCGCCGGCGTCCGTCGAACCGCTCCGATGATCGTCGCGGCGGCCAGCGTCTGACCCCGCAACGGTTCGGGCAGGGGCACGTAGCCGGCCGGGCAGCGTGCCCGGCTGCTGGCCGAGATCCGCGGTGTAGCGGAGGAACGTGGCCGCGGTGGCGATTCCCCGGTTGTTCGCGGCCAGGAAACGCCAGGTGAAGCGGAGGCATCAACCTTGTCCGAGAAATACGCTCCATCCTCAGGATAGCGTTTTCCTTGCAGAAGTTCCAGCTCGGCCCGTTCGGTCTCGGGCAGGTCCTTGCCTAAGGGCCGACCGCTGTCTTTCTCGTTCTTCACTGATTTACCTATCTACGAGATTGGGTACGGTCCAGAAGTGATCAACACCCACGGCGTGACACGCTGGGTGGTCCCATGCTTGTGGCAGAAATCCGCTCAGGGTGGCCCCAATGATCGTGGCGAGCAACATTGTGGGTGCGATCTACCGGCTGATCGATCATGTCAAGAAGCTGTCCCTACTGGGGTTGGTGGCAATCCCTTCATCGACTGCTGGATGGCTCATGTTCACCTTCGGGAGGCAACGTCGCTGTTTGCGGAAAGGGGCGGCGCCGGGCGGAGGAGCGGTCGGCGCCGCGTGTCGAGGACCTCAGCCGCCGCTGGCCGACGTGGCGCGGCCAGAAGGCTCGACGACGTGGAGGTTCAGGAGTGCCGACGTCATGACCACGATGATGCCCACCGCACCACTGTGGACCGTGAGGGATAGCGGAGAGGCGGCCGAACCAGGTCGGGCAGCCCTGTCTGAACCTCGCCCGCCCGTCGGCCAACAGTGTTTCCGTTCGCATTGGGGGTCTTGGGCCGGCTTCGTCATCGTCGCAACGACATCGGCCTCGTTCAGTGCGATCGAGCCCGTTCACGGTCCCCTTCGGCCAGACCATGGAGGACGCGGGGGAGGTGATGCGGCTGACCGGACCGTGGCCGGGAGGTAGCTGTCCTGGCCGACTCTGTTGGCAAGACGCCGGTAGTGCCTGACCTGCATACCCACCGGCGTGTGTTCGGACAGGCGTCCGTGCACTCCTGCGTTCAAAGGATACAACTGTGCGAAAGCGTAACTTTCTTGTTGCTGCGGGCGCCTGCCTGGCAGCCCTGACCCTGGCCACCCCGATGGCGCTCGCCGACCCCGTTCCGGCCGGCCGGCCCCGCCAGCTTGCCGGAATGGGCTCGGGCGTCACCGAGGACGTGATGAACGCCCTGTCGCAGATCCCCGCTTCCCCGATCATAGGGTCCTACAACGCGTACGGGCCTTTGCTTCCGGGCCCCGTCGGCACCAAGCAGGCTGGCTGCTCCCTCGACCGGGTCATCCCCAGGGCGGGCGGCTTCGACCTCATCGATTCCAACCTCTCCCGCGATGGTGTCCAGGCCCTGGTGGACCAGCGGACAGCGGCGGAGAATGACAACCCAGACCGGCGGCCCTGCCTGGACTTCGCCCGCTCGACGGTCAACCTGTCGCAAGACCCGCAATTCCAAAACATGGGCTTGACTTTCGTGCCGTTCGCCTCCGACCAGGTCAGCGTCGTGACACGCCGCGACGGCTTGCTTGCGCCGAACTTTACTCCCGCGCAGCTCTCGGCGATTTTCCGGTGCACGGCGGCGGGGACGAACGCCAACCCGCCGACGATCGTGCCGCTGCTTTCGGCGCGGCTCCCGCCGCACCCGCAGAACAATTTCGGCACCCGTGAGTTCTTCCTCGCGGCTATCGACATCACGGAAGCGCAAGTGGGTACCTGCGTGGGGCGCACTGACCTGACCGTCAACTCCCCCACTCCGCTGCTGGAAAACCAAGGAAACCGGATGACCGACCCGCGCAACATCATGCCGCACTCGGTCGCGAGTTTATTCATGCAGTCCTACGGCGTGATCCTCAACGTAAAGGACCGCGCCGAGATCAAGAGGATCAACAACATGGTCCCGAGAACCTTGACGTTCCCCCTCGAGTTCCAGCGTGAGGTCTACAACGTCATCCCCACCAGCGAAATCGGCAACCCCACCGTCAGTGCGACGTTCGTTGGACCGGGCTCGACTCTCTGCTCGGGCCCCCTCGAGATCGGCACCATCGTGAGGTTCGGCTTAGTTCCCTTGCCGGACGTGCGCTGTGGCGCCACCATCCCAGCGGCAGAGCTTCAGACCCCGGGCCCCCCTGGAACCAACCTGCCGGGCCCGGAAATCTGATCATTCCCTCAAGAAGAGAAAGTGATAAGACGTGCGTAAACACATTTCCCTTCGTCGACTTGTAGCGGGGGCTGTGGTCCTGGCCGTCTCCGGGGCTGGGATTCTGGTCAGTCAGACGGCGGCGACCGCCCAGCTGCCGCCGCCGTCTGGCACCTTC
>JBOHFT010000251.1:0-5377 GCA_050699815.1 Pseudonocardiaceae bacterium
CTGGCTCGGCACGGCGCGCACACCTTCTGGGGCCTGCTGACTCGTACCGCCGCGACCATTGCTGCCCACACGCTGCTGCTGACCGGACTGACCGAGACCGCACAGCCACAATCCACATAATCCGCCTGAGGGGGCTCCGGCGCAGCAATGCGCCGGAGCTACCCGGCCACTGGCACCACCGGGCCGGCGATCGAGCAGGCCGAGCGGGCAAAGGCGGTCTGCGCCGGCTGCCCGGTCTCCGCCCAATGCCTGGACTGGGCCCTGAAGACCAACCAGCAGGAC
Organism: Pseudonocardiaceae bacterium; assembly: GCA_050699815.1. GTDB lineage: Bacteria > Actinomycetota > Actinomycetes > Mycobacteriales > Pseudonocardiaceae. The sequence goes on from JBOHFT010000251.1 coordinate 283, forward strand.
GGCGTGTGGGGCGGCCTCTTGAGAAGACGAGCGCCGCGCCCTCCGCCGCCGCCGTCCCCCGAACTGGCGGTGAGGGTGAGGTCCGGCCGCCACCTATCCCCGACGGCCAGCACGGCCTACAGCGGCGGCCTCGTCAGGGATAGGTGGCGGCCGGCGCGTTCGGCGGCGCGCCCCAGCCGGACGGCAGATCAGGGCAGGCCCGGACGTAGGGCCGGTCAACGCCCACGAACTCGTCCCACTCGGCTTGGGTCAAGTTGCGCTGAGCCAACGTGCAGGCGTGGCGGATCCACGCATCGATCGTGATCGGCCACAGCCGCACGGTCTTGTCTCGACCTGCGGAGGCGATCACCTTGCTGTCCGGACTGAACGCCACCCCCCAGATCCAGTTCGCATGTCCGGTGAGAGATTGACCGATGGGTGTGCCGGTGTGGGCGTCCCACAGCCGGACCGTCCGATCTTCACCACCGGACGCGATTGTCTTGCCGCCAGGGCTGAACGCCACCGCCCTCACCGGTCTGGTGTGGCTGGCGAGGGATGGGCCGATCTGGTGACCCGTGTGGGGGTCCCACAGCCGCACAGTCCCATCCCCGCTGGCGGTGGCGAGGGTGTCGCCGTCGGGGCTGAACGCCAACCCAAAGACCCCGCTGGTGTGGCCGGTGAGGGGTTGGCCGATCTGCCGGCCGGTGTGAGTGTCCCACAGGCGCACCGTCGTATCCCAGCTGGCGGTGGCGAGGGTGTCGCCGTCGGGGCTGAACGCCACCCCGTTTACTGCGTTTTCGTGGCCCGTGAGTGGTTGGCTGATCTGGCGGCCAGTGGCGATGTCCCACAGCCGCACGGTCCGATCCCCGCTGGCGGTGGCGAGGGTCTTGCCGTCGGGGCTGAACGCCGTCCCCATCACCGTGCTGGTGTGGCCGGTGAGAGGTTGGCCAATTAGGCCGGCAGTGGCGACGTCCCACAACCGCACCGTCCGATCGGCGCCGGCGGATGCGATCATCTTCCCGTCGGGGCTGAACGCCACCGCGTAGACCTGATCGGTGTGGCCGGTGAGAGGTTGGCCGATTGAGTCGCCGGTGGCCGCGTTCCACAGCCGCACGGTCTCATCGGCGCTGGCGCTGGCGAGGGTGGTCCCGTCGGGGCTGAACGCCACCGCCCTAACCTGATCGATGTGGCCGGTGAGGGATCGGCCGATTGGGTCGCCGGTGGTGGCATCCCACAGTCGCACTGTCTCGTCGTCGCTGGCGCTGGCGATCGTCCTGCCGTCGGGGCTGAACGCCACCGCCCTCACCTGATCGGTGTGGCCGATGAGGGGCTGGCCGATTGGGTCGCCGGTGGTGGCATCCCACAATCTCACCGTCTCATCGGCGCTGGCGCTGGCGCTGGCGCTGGCGATCGTCCTGCCGTCGGGGCTGAACGCCACGCCGTACACCGGGCCGGCAGAGCCGGTCAGCGACTGGCCTATCTGGGTGCCGGTGGCGGCGTCCCAAAGTCGCACGGTTTGGTCGTTGCCAGCGGTGGCAAGGGTGGTGCCGTCGGGGCTGAACGCCACGCTATACACCGTGCCGGTGTGCCCGGCCAATGGCTGGCCGATTGGTTCGCCGGTGGTGGCATCCCACACCCACACCGGTCTGATCAGAGCTGGCGCTGGCGATCCTCTCGCCGTCCGGGCTGAACGCCACACCCCAGACGTAGCCGGTGTGGCCGGTCAGCGGTTGGCCGATCGGTTCACCGGTGGCCACGTTCCACAGCCGCACCGTCTGATCAGAGCTGGCGCTGGCGAGGGTGGTCCCGTCGGGGCTGAACGCCACCCCATAGACCGTGTTCTTGTGGCCGCTGAGGGGTTGGCCGATCTGCTGGCCGGTGGCGGCGTCCCACACCCGCACCGTCTCGTCGTAGCCAGCAGTGGCGATCTTCTGGCCGTCCGGACTGAACGCCACTCCCCTGATCTGGTCGATGTGGCCGGTGAGGGGTTGGCCGATCTGCTGGCCGGTGGCAGCGTCCCACACCCGCACCGTCTTGTCGTAGCCAGCAGTGGCGATCTTCTGGCCGTCCGGACTGAACGCCACCCCATATACCGGGCCGGTGTGGCTGGCGAACGCAACCGTGTTGTGGCGAGGCTCCAGAAGCCCGCGGAGCAGCACATCTCGCGCGCCTCGTCGGTTGGGGCCACACGCAGGCTCTCCAAGCTCAACAGCAGCGACAGGGGCTGCTGATCGCGGTTCGCCTCTGCCCGAGCAGCGTATTGCCGGGCGGTGGCCAGATCCCGCTCCCGCTGCGCGACCTGCTGCTGCCACACCGCCGCGACCAACAGCACCACCAGAAATGCGCTCAGGGCGCGCAGCCGGCGGTTGCGGCGCCGGGCCGCCGCCAATTCGCCCCGTTCGCGCTCATCGCTGGCCACGAGGAACATGCGCTCAAGGTCGTTCAGCCTCGTGTCGTTGCCCGCGGCCCAATCGCGGGCGATGGCCAGCCGCCCGCCCCGGTACAGCGCGCCCGGATCGCGGCCCAGGGTCTCCCAGTCGGCAGCCGCTTCGGTGAGGCGGCGGTGGGTGCGCATGCCCTCGCGGTCCTCGGTCAGCCAGCCGCGCAGGGTGGGCCATTCGCGGATCAGTGCCTCGTGGGCGACCTCCACGCTGTCCTCGCCCAGCGTCACCAGCCGTTCCTCGGCCAGGCGAGCCAACACCACCTCCACGTCCGGCCCGTCGGGCAGCTCGGCCCGCCGTACGCGGCGGCGGGTGTCCTCGGTCCCCTCGCCCAGCGCGGTCAGGCGCAGGAACACGTCCTTGGCGATCACCCGCTGCCCGGGGTCGAACTTGCCGTAGACCGTCTCGGCGGTCTGCGCGATCGCCTTGCGCACACCGCCAGACTCCTGGTAGCCGGCCAACGTCAGCGTCCGGCCGCGCCGGCGCTGCCACGTCGCGAGCAGCGCGTGGGACAGCAGCGGCAGCGACCCAGGCTCCTCGCCCAGGTCGGCGAGCACCGTGGAGGCCAGACCCGGCTCCAGCGTCAACCCCGCCCGCGCGGCCGGCCCCTCGACCGCCGAGCGCAACTCGGCAGCGCTCATCGGCCCGACCAGCACCTGGCGGTCCTGCATCGCGGCGACCAGCTCGGGATACTCCGCGCAGCGGGCGTAGAAGTCGGCGCGGACACCCAGCACCACCTTGGCGCAGCGCTCAGGGTCCTCAGCCAGGCCGACCAGCGCCTGGATGAATCCCCGCCGCTCGGCCTCGTCGGCGCACAGCGTGAAGGTCTCCTCGAACTGGTCGACCACCAGCAGCAGCCTGGCGCCGGCCGGCGCATCAGCCAGCGCCTGGCGGACCGCCAGCCGCAGATGGTCTGGCGAGGCCCGCAGATCGGCCAGCAGCGAACCCGGGGCCACCCCGCGCACCAGCGCAACACGGATCGCCAGCTCCTCCAGCGGCTGCGCGGTTGGGGTCAGCACGACCGTCTTCCACACCTGCGCCCCGGGCAGCGTGCCGCTCCACACCGCCGGCAGCAGCCCGGCGCGCAGCGCCGACGTTTTGCCGCTGCCCGACGGGCCGACCACGGCCAAGAACGGCGTCTCGGACAGCCGGGCCAACAGCTGCGCGACCAGCTGCTGGCGGCCGAAGAACCACTGCGCGTCCTCGGCCTGGAACGCCGCCAGCCCCATATACGGACACGGCCCAGGGGTCGGCTCCCCGCTCTCGACCGGCTCGTCCGGGCCGGCCGGAACGGCGGGCTCTGGGGACCTGCTCAGACGCTGCAGCACCAGGTTGGTCTTGGCCAGGTTCTCCCGCACCAGGTCGGTCTGATGCCGCAGCTCGACGCCCTGGCGAGCCTGCGCCTCCTGGATCACGACCAGCAGCCAGCGGAACTCGCCGAACGACTCGCCGAACTCGACGAACCTGTCGGCCAGCGCCTGCTGCACATCAGCGGAGGCCGCCTGCAGCGCCGTCTCCACCCCGCGCACCTGCCGCAACAGCGCTGCGGCGGCGGCCCGCAGCTCGCCGTCTGCCTCCAGGTGATCGACCAGCTCATGCTCGAGGGTGCGTTGCAGCTCGGCCTGCGACCCAGGCGTCCGGCGCAGCCGGTCGACCCGGTCCTGGATGAAGGCGCCGATGTAGCCGCTGCCGTCCCGCCGAGCAGCGCCACCGCCGCCTGCACCGACTCGTGGACGCCCAGCAGCGGCCACACGACCGGCGCGCAGGCGGCGGCGACCAGGCTGGCGATCACCGCCGCCGGCGCCGCCTATCTCAGGCGGGCGCCCTGACGTTGGACCGTCGCGCGGATCGAGCCGCGCGCACGGTCCTGGTCAACCAGCTTGACCTCAGTCACCTCACCCCGTTCTCAGACAGACTGCTCCCCCGCCATGCTCGCACAGGCTCTGGGGTCAACGGGGCTGAACCGGGCGATCGTCAGCGTTCCTCCCGCTGGCTTCAGCCCGTAGGCGCTGCGTCCGGCGCGACCTCGATCCGACGCGGCGCGTCCGGGCCCATCGGGTTGCCCGCCAGCAGCTCGAACCCAGCCAAGCCCTCTACGCCCTCATACTGGTCGTATGGCGCTGATGGCTGGGGTGGATGTGGGTGGGACGAAGGTGGCGGCGGCGCTGGTCGATGCGCGCCACCGGGTTGTGGCGCGGGCGCGGGTGCCGACGCGCCCGGTGGGGGGCCGGAGGCGGTCGTGGAGGCGGTCGCCCACGCCGTCGCACAGCTCGGCGGCGACGTCGAGGCGGTCGGGGTGGGCGTGCCAGGACCCGTCGTCGGCGGGGTGATCACCACCGCGCCGAACCTGCCCGGGTTCGTCGAGCCGGTGCCGATGGCCGTGCTGCTGAGCCAGCGGCTGGGACGGCCCGCGGCCGTGGGCAACGACGCCAACCTCGGCACGCTGGGGGAATGGGTGGCCGGCGCGGCGAGGGGCGCCGGGTTCGCGCTCGGCGTGTGGTTGGGCACCGGCGTCGGTGGGGGGCTGATCCTCGACGGGCGGCCCTACGTCGGCGCGTTCGGCGGGGCTGGGGAGTTCGGCCACATGTGCGTCCGCCAAGGCGGCGCGCTGTGCGGCTGCGGGCGCCGCGGCTGCGTCGAGGCCTACGCCGGCCGCGCCCGCATGGAGCAGGCGG
>JBOHFT010000252.1:0-5343 GCA_050699815.1 Pseudonocardiaceae bacterium
TGAGCCTGACCGAACAACGCGGGAACACCGGCGCCCCCGCCGGCATCACCGGTCTCATCGAATACGCCAGCGACCTATTCGACCCGGCCACCATCGAAGCGCTCATCGCACGGTGGGTGCGCCTGCTGCACGCCATCACCACCGACCCTGACCAGCCGATCAGCCGCATAGACCTGCTCACCACTGGGGAGCGTCACCAGCTGCTGAGTATCGGCGGTGACACTGCGGTGTCGATTCCGGTGGTGTGTTTGCCTGAGTTGTTCGAAACCCAAGTCGTTGCCACTCCTCGGGCCACTGCGGTCGTTTTTGAGGATACGCAGTGGTCCTATGCTCAGCTCAACACGGCGGCCAACCAGCTGGCGCATGCTCTGATCGCCCGCGGGATCGGCCCCGAACGCCTCGTCGCGATCGCGCTGCCCCGCTGCCCGCAGCTGGTGGTCGCCATCCTGGCCGTGCTCAAAACCGGGGCTGCTTATCTGCCGCTGGATCCTGATTATCCCCCCGCCCGGATCAGTTTCATGCTCACCGACGCGCGGCCAGCAGTACTGCTGGCCAGCGCATCGATCACGGTGGATGTGCCCGACACTGGCTTGACTGCCCGGCTGGTCATGGACGACGCCGACACCCTCAAGGCCCTGCAGTACTACCCCAGCACCAATCCCACCGACACCGACCGCATCAGCCCTTTGCTGCCGCAGCATCCTGCCTACGTCATTTACACCTCTGGGTCCACCGGCACTCCCAAAGGTGTTGTGGTCACTCACCACAATGTGGTCTGGCTTTTTGTGTCCACTGACCACTGGTTTGGTTTCAACGCTGATGACACCTGGACGCTGTTTCACTCCTATGCCTTCGACTCGTCGGTCTGGGAGATGTGGGGGGCGTTGCTTTATGGTGGTCGTCTGATCATTGTCTCTTATGAGGTCAGCCGCTCACCGGCACAGTTTCTTCGACTGTTAGTCGACCAGGGTGTGACCGTGTTGCACCAAACCGCCTCGGCGTTTTACCAATTGATGCAAGCCGATGTGGATGACCCCACCCTGGGCCAGTCGCTGGTGTTGCGGACCGTGACCTTCGGTGGCGAAGCGCTGACCTTGTCTCGGCTGGGTGACTGGTACCACCGCCACCGCGACCACGCCCCGACTCTGGTCAACATGTACGGCATCACCGAGACCACGGTGCACGTCACCTACCTGCAGCTCGACCACGGCATCACCACACAGACAGCCAGCCTCATCGGCACCGCCATCCCCAACCTTCGCAGCTACGTCCTGGACAGTGGTTTGCAGCCGGTGGTTCCGGGGGTGGTGGGTGAGTTGTATGTCGGTGGGTTGGGGTTGGCGCGGGGGTATTTGGGTCGGGCGGCTTTGACCGCTGCCCGGTTTGTTGCTGACCCGTTCGGGCCGGTGGGAACGCGGATGTATCGCACTGGGGATCTGGCTCGGTGGCGCGTTGATGGCAGCCTGGAGTTCGCTGGTCGGGTCGATGACCAAGTCAAGATCCGCGGGTTCCGCGTCGAGCCCGGTGAGATCGAAACCGTGTTGGCCGACCATCCCCACATCGCCCACGCGGCGGTGATCGCGCGCCAAGACCGGCCGGGCGATGTCCGGTTGGTCGCCTACGTGGTGACTACGGGGAAGACCACCGTGTCGACACAGGTGTTGCGGCAGTGGGTGCGGGCGCGGGCGCCGGAGTACATGGTCCCGGCGGCGTTCGTGGCGCTGGAGGCGTTGCCGTTAACGACGAACGGGAAACTAGACCGGGCCGCGCTTCCTGCACCCGAATTCGATTGGGCAGGACGCGGTCGGGCGCCGCGCACCCCGCAGGAGCAACTGTTGGGTGAGTTGTTCGCCGAGGTGCTGGGTGTGTCCCGGGTCGGTGTCGATGATGACTTTTTCGCCCTGGGTGGGCATTCACTGCTGGCCACCCGTCTAGTCGCCCGAGTCCGTGCCACCCTCAGCGTGGAGTTGGAGCTGCGGGCGTTGTTCGAGACCCCCACGCCAGCCGGGCTGGCCACCCGGCTAGGCGAAGCCGGTCAGGCCCGGTTGCCGGTCACCGCCGGTGTGCGCCCGGATGTGGTGCCGCTGTCGTTTGCCCAGCGCCGGTTGTGGTTTTTACACCGGCTCGAGGGCCCCAGTGCGACCTACCACATTCCCCTGGCCCTGCGCCTGTCCGGCCCGCTCGACCAGACTGCGTTGCAGACCGCCCTGGGTGATGTCATCGCCCGGCATGAGAGTCTGCGCACCGTTTTCCCCGAGCGGGAGGGAGTGCCCTACCAGCAGATCCTCGACGCCGACGCGGCCTGCCCGCCGCTGGTGGTCACCCCCACCAGCCACACCGAGCTGCCTGAGCGGTTAGCGGTGGCTACCGGGCGAGGGTTCGACCTGGGCACCGAAGCGCCGGTGCGGGCTCAGCTGTTCGTGCTGGCCCCCGAGGAGCAGGTGCTGTTGGTGGTGGTGCACCACATCGCTGCTGATGGCTGGTCGATGCGTCCGCTGTTGGCCGACCTGGCCACTGCTTATGCCGCCCGCTGCCACGGCCAGGCACCCCACTGGGCGCCGCTGCCGGTGCAGTATGGCGACTACACACTGTGGCAACACCACCTCCTGGGCGACCACACCAACCCCGACAGCCTCTTCACCACCCAAGTCGCCTACTGGACCCACGCCCTGGCCGACCTGCCCGACCAGCTCGTCCTGCCCACCGACCGGCCTCGCCCGGCTATCGCCACCTACCGAGGCGCTCAGCTCACCGTGGACCTCGACGCGACACTGCACCACGGGTTGGTGAACCTGGCCCGCCACAGCGGAGCGAGTGTGTTCATGGTCTTACACGCCGGGCTGGCCGCGCTGCTGACCCGGTTGGGTGCGGGTACCGACATCCCGGTGGGCAGCCCTATCGCCGGACGCACCGACCAGGCCTTGGACGATCTGGTCGGGTTTTTCGTCAACACTCTGGTGCTGCGCACCGACACCACCGGTGACCCCAGCTTCACGCAGCTGCTGGCCCGAGTGCGCGAGACCGCGCTGGGCGCCTACACCCACCAAGACCTGCCCTTTGAACACCTCGTCGAAGTCCTCAACCCCACCCGCTCACTAGCCCACCATCCGCTGTTTCAAATCATGCTGACGCTGCAAAACGCTCCCGACCCCACCCTCGACCTGCCCGGACTGCACACCAGCCTGCAACCAGTCGACCTGAGCATCGCGAAATTCGATCTGGGCTTGAGCCTGACCGAACAACGCGGGAACACCGGCGCCCCCGCCGGCATCACCGGTCTCATCGAATACGCCAGCGACCTATTCGACCCGGCCACCATCGAAGCGCTCATCGCACGGTGGGTGCGCCTGCTAGCGGCGGTGGTGGCCGATCCGGACCAGCCGATCAGCCAGATCGACATTCTGTCGCCCGAAGAACGCCACCACCTGCTCAACACCTACAACGACACCACCGAGTCGATCCCCCAGGCTTGCCTGCCGATTTTGTTCCAGGCTCAGGTGGCGGCCACGCCGCAAGCGCTAGCCGTGGTCTTCGACCACGCCACACTGACCTACCACCAACTCAACACCCAGGCCAACCGGTTGGCCCACGCACTGATCGCCCGCGGGATAGGCCCCGAACACCTCGTCGCGTTGGCGCTGCCCCGCTGCCCGCAGCTGGTGGTCGCCATCCTGGCCGTGCTCAAAACAGGAGCCGCCTACCTGCCATTAGACCCGGATTACCCGAGCGCCCGCCTGGCCTTCATGCTCGGCGACGCCCAGCCAGCAGTACTGCTGGCCAGCACGCAGACTCAAGGTGGTTTACCCGACGCCGGCCCGACTGCCCGGCTAGTGATCGATGATCCCGACACCCTCCAGACCCTGCACCACTACCCCACCACCAACCCCACCGACACTGACCGCACCAGCCCCCTACTGCCGCAGCACCCCGCGTATGTGATCTACACTTCCGGATCCACCGGCACCCCCAGGGGCGTGATGGTCAGCCATACCGGCATCGCCAGTCTTGCCGCGGCCCAGATCGACCGCTTCGGCGTTGATGCCCACAGTCGGGTGTTGCAGTTCGTCTCTCCTAGCTTTGACGTCTCGTTCGGGGAGCTGTGTGTGGCCCTGCTGGCCGGGGCGGCGCTGGTGTTAGCCCCTGCAGAGCAGCTGCTACCGGGAATCCCGCTGGTCGCACTGGTGAAGCGCCAGCGGGTGACGCATGTCATGGTGCCGGCGTCGGCGCTGGCGGTGCTGCCAGTCCAGGACGGGTTGCCGCCGGCGGTGACCGTGGTCGTGGGTGGTGAGCAGTGCCGACCAGAGCTGGTCGCCGGGTGGTCGCCGGGCCGGCGGATGGTTAATGCCTATGGTCCGACCGAGACCACGGTGTGCGCCACCCTGAGCGACCCGCTGTCCGGCGCGGCGGACCGGCCTGCGCCGATTGGTCGGCCGATCATCAACACCCGGGTGTACGTGCTCGATGCCGCCCTGCGGCCGGTGCCTGCGGGGGTGGTAAGCGAGTTGTACATCGGTGGGGTGGGATTAGCACGAGGGTATCTGCGTCAGGCGGGATTGACCGCGCAACGGTTCGTCGCCAACCCCTACGGGCTAGCGGGGACGCGCCTGTACCGTACCGGCGATCTGGTCCGGTGGCGCGCTGACGGCAACTTGGAGTTCGCCGGCCGCGCAGACGATCAAGTCAAGGTCCGCGGGTTCCGCATCGAGTTAGGCGAGATCGAAACTGTGCTGGCCGAACACCCCGACGTCGCACAAACCGCAGTAGTCACTCGTGAAGACCGACCCGCAGATTTAGGGCTGGTCGCCTACGTGGTCGCTACCAAGCCCGACGGAGCCCGAGCGGACCTGCTGCGCGAGTATCTGCGCCAGCGTCTGCCCGCCTACATGGTGCCCGCAGCCTTCGTGACATTAGACGCGCTGCCGTTGACACCGAATGGCAAACTGGATCGCAACGCGCTACCCGCCCCTGAATTCGAGTCAGGGACCGGTCGAACGCCGCGGACACCGCAGGAGCAGCTGCTCGCCGAGCTGTTCGCCGAGGTCCTCGGCGTGGCCCGGGTCGGCATCGACGATGACTTTTTCGCCCTCGGCGGGCATTCATTACTGGCGACCCGCCTGGTCGCCCGGGTTCGCGCCGTATTGGGTGTGCAGCTGGGAGTGCGCAGTCTGTTCGAGGCTCCAACCATAGCTGGGCTGGCAACCCGTCTGGGCATGGACGATCCCCACGAGGCGTTCGATGTGCTCCTGCCGTTGCGATCGCAGGGTTGCCGCTCGCCGCTGTTTTGCATCCATCCAGGCGCCGGGATCAGCTGGTCTTACTGCGGGCTGATGAGGTATCTAGGCC
>JBOHFT010000253.1:0-5340 GCA_050699815.1 Pseudonocardiaceae bacterium
GACCGGTGTGCCGGTCCGGTGTATGAACCGCTCGCAGCGGTTGGTTGGCCAACTGGCCGCCCGTTCGACCGGAGCCGTGATGACGATAGCGCGTAGTGTCGCCGATGTCCTCGACGATCATGTGGTTTTCGAGGTGGAGTCCATCGACCGGATGTATCTCAACGTGTGGCAGCCGCGGCTGGCCTACGGCGGTGGGGTCCAGGGCTTCTTCGTCGGCCACCGCGGTCACCACTACGCGTCCACGGCGTTGATGGATCCGATGACCAAGGCGTTCGCCGCCGATATCCATGGCTTCGTCGCCGCGCGGGGCCTGGAGCTGATCAGCTTCGCCAAGGGGCAGCGCAAGGACGAGCTCACCCAGCAGTTCCTCGCCACGTTCACCGAGGACGAGGGAGTGTTGTTCGCCGGGCGGGCCCAGGAGAAGGCGGGAGTGTGGCGCACCCAGCGCCGACACAACCCGGCGACTGGGGGCAGTTATGCCTGGCTGGTGCGCTCCTCGGCGTTCATCAACTTCTTCTACTTCTATTGCGTGGATGCCGATTTCGGTCCGTTCTTCCTGAAGTTCAGCACCTATTTCCCCTACACCGCCAAGCTGTGCATCAACGGCCATGAATGGGCGAAACGCCAGGCGGCCAAGGAGAAGATCGGGTTCACCCCGCTGGACAACGGGTTCGCCTCGGTCGATGACGTACCGAGGCCGCAGGAGATCTGTGACAGTCTGGGCGCGTCGCATATCGAGGCGCTGCTGCGCAAGTGGCTGGCGATTCTGCCCAACCCGTTCACCCCCGCCGACGAGGACGCCGGCTACCGGTATGAGCTGTCGATCCTGCAAGCGGAGTTCTCCGTGACCCAGATGCTCGACCGCCCGGTCTCCGGGCGGATCTTCTTCGAGCAGGTGTTGCACGACAACCTCGATATCGGCCGGCCCGATCAGATCGGGCTGGTCTTCGACCGGCGCATCATCACCAAGGGACGCCGGGTGACCCCGGGCCGGTTCCGCACCCGGGTCATCACCCAGGGAGTCACCCCGTCCCTGCACGTCGACTACAAGAACGCGAAAATAAAGCAGTACCACAAAGAAGGCCGGGCACTGCGCACCGAGACCACCATCAACGACACCCGCGATTTCGGGCTCTCCAAACGGCTGACAGATCAGAATCTGACCGCGCTGCGGCAGATCGGCTTCTCCGCCAACCGGCGCCTACTGAGCGTCCAAACCCTCAGCCACGACCCCATCCGCGGCGCCCAGGCCTTCACCGAACTCACCACACCGATCATCACCCCCGACGGCACCCGCATCCCCGGGCTGCGCTTCGGTGACCCCCGCGTGCACGCCCTGCTCCACGCCCTGCTCATGCACCAGCTCCTGCCCCACGGATTCACCAACCGTGAGCTGCGCACCCTCATCGCGCCCCTCCTCGGTGCCACCCCCGAGGACATCACCGCCGGGAAAATGACCTACGACCTGCGGCGGCTCCGCGCGCACGGGCTGATCACCCGCATCCCCCACACCCGCCGCTACCAGATCACCGACACCGGAGTGCAGCACGCCCTGTTCTTCACCCACGCCCACGACCACCTGCTGCGCACCGGCCTGGCCGAAATCACCGACCCCGACCCACCCACCCCCTCCCGGCTGCGCACCGCAACCCGTGCCTACCAAGCCGCCTTCCACGACCTCGCCCAGTACGCCCACCTCGCCGCCTGACCACCCCAACCATCACCCCGGAGCTGACTCAACCCGCACAATTGACTCGATCATGACGGTCGGGCCGTCTAAGCCGCTTCTTATGGAATAAAGCCCTTGCGTGACCAGGGGTCAATGGGATCGCTGCGCTCAGGAGGCCGTGAGCTGGAACGAGCCGAACAGCAGGGTGGCCAGCACCAGTGCGACGAGCAGGTTCGCCGCAGTCGCGGCGGCGAACACCCCGACGGGACGCCAGCCAGCCTGCCGGAGCAAGGCCACCCGGAACTCCAGCCCGATAGAGACAAACGCCAGGATGAAGAACCAGGTGCGCAGGTCGTTTGCGACTCCGATGGTCCCCTTGCCCACCGCCGCGCTCACCGTCGTGAGGTACCAGGTAGCGATCACCGAGGCGGCGACGAAGCCGAGCACGAATTTCGGGACCGCCGCCACAGTTCCCCCGCCCCCGGCCGCGGGCTTCCCGCTACCCGCTCCACCTTCACCGTGAAGTACGCGGTGAGCGCCACCGCCACCACGCCGATCAGCGCGTTCTGGGTGACCTTGACGATGGAGGCGATCTGCAGCACGTCCTCGCCGGCGAGCGCACCGGCCGCGGTGACCGCCGCTGTCGTGTCGATATTGCCGCCGATCCAGGCGCCGGCCACCGGGGCGGGCAGGTCCAGTGCCTGCGCGGCCCAGGGCAGGATGACGATCGACGGCAAGGCAAACAAGATCACCAGGCTCGCGGTGTAGGCGAGCTGTTCCTTCTTCGCCTGCACCGCGCCCATGGCTGCGATCGCCGCGCTGACCCCGCAGATCGAGACCGCCGACGCGAGCAGCGCCCGCAGCTTGTCGTCCAGCCCCAGCTTGCCTGCCAGCCACCAGGTGAAGGCGAACACAATAGTGATCAGTAACACGGCCTGGGCGATCGCGGGCCCAGCGGCGGCCACGATCACCGACAGGTTGATCGACGCGCCCAGCAGCACCAGACCGGTCTTGATGAAGAACTCGGTGCGGAACCCGCCCGCAAGGCGGTCGCGTACCCCGGCGGCGGTGAGCACCGCGTTGCCCAGCAGCCCCAGCACGATGGCGTATACGGGGTACTCCACGGCAGCGGCGAAGTCCTTCCAGGTGGTACCCCCAGCGGCCGCGGGCACCGCCGTCTCCAGGTATCGGGTGAGCGCGGCGAGCGCACCCACCGCCAGCACTCCCAGCGCAGCCCAGATGGCCGCCGTGACGCCTGCGCGGTCCTGCCCTCCTTCGGCCTGGGCGCTCTCCTCTGGCGCGGTCATCACGGCACCAGCCCGGTCGGGATGACCCCGGTGAGCACCAGCACGAGCAGCAACAACCCGACGATGGTGGCCACCCAGTCCTCGTTGAGCCCGAGCCTGCGCTGGCGCGGTACCTCGGCGGTGCCATTCTCAGCCGGGGATCCGTTCGCACTCATCTGTTCTCCTGCGACGCGTCACGACGCAGATCATGGTGGGGGCGGTGACAAACCGGGTTCGGATGGTCAGACCATGTACTGGTCGTGGCGAAGGTAAAGGTCGGTCCACTCCTCGTCGCTGAGCCGACGGCCGGAGGCGGCGATCTCAGCGAGCTCCTCGAAGTATGCCTCGCGCGGCGCGCCGGGGGTGAAGAGCAGCAGCAGCGAAGCCGGCTTGCCGGACGTGTTGCGGAACGCGTGCACCCCACCCTGGGGAACGTAGAGGAAGTCCCCGGCCATGGTATCGATCCAGCGGTCCCCGTCGAACAGGAGCACCGTCCCCGACAGGATGAAGAACGATTCGGAGATTGTCTTGTGGAAGTGGGCGCTCGGCCCGGATGGCTGCGCGCCCATGTCCCACCGGTACAGGCCGAACTGACCTTTCGTTGACGCCCCGGTAACCAGGTAGTGCACTTCTGTGCCCTTGTAGTGTCGTTGCGCTGTCCCCATGCTCATCGCCAAGTCCGGCGCGGTGCCCGCCGGCCGGTACATCGCGCTGATCTCGCCCTGGTCGCCCGAGTAACGAGCCTCCGGATACGACACTGCTCCTCCTGTCACACTGTGCCGCGGCACTTGCCGATGTACGCATTTCCGCCACCACCCGGGCTGGGATCGCCTTGTGCCCGGCGACGTTCTCGTCCCGGCTTTTCCACCAGACGGCGGTGTTTCCGACTCATGAACGACCGGCCAAGGCAAGCATAGAACCTAAATTTAAGTTCAGGTCAAGCCTGCCACGCGATACCGGGTTCCACGATCTTGGCCAGTGATCCGGACGATCTTCAGGCGCTCCGCACCGATCACGACGGGGCCGGCCGCCAAGCGATCCGACCCGATCCGATCGGCCAGGCCCAGCGTCGGCACAGATAGGATAAACAAGACAAACTTGACTTCAACTTCAGTTGAGGTTCTAGTCTCCGCTCTGGTCGCCGGTCGAGGACGCCGGCGATCTCCCGACGGCCGACGAGAGTCTGGTGGTGTGCGATGGACATGGAAGTCACCGCGTGGATGTCGATGTACAACACGATGCACGCGCAGCAGGACCAGCGCCCGTTCTCCAAGGCCACGCTGCGGCGCATGGGTGGGTTTGCCCGGCCGCACCGCACCCGGTTGGGAGGCTTCCTGCTGCTCAGCGTCGCCACGGCGGTGCTGGCGGTCGCGACGCCGGTGCTCGCCGGCTGGGTCGTCACCGCGATCGTGGACGGGGCGGCGCCCGGCGTCGTGGTCGGGCTGGCGTCGCTGATCGCGGTCATCGCGATCGCGGAGGCCGGCCTCGGGCTGGCCACCCGGTGGCTGTCCGCGCGCATCGGCGAAGACCTGATCCTCGACCTGCGCACCACGGTGTTCGATCACGTGCAGCGCATGCCGATCGCGTTTTTCACCCGCACCCGCACCGGCGCGCTGGTCAGCCGGCTGAACAACGATGTGATCGGCGCGCAGCGGGCGTTCAGCGACACGCTGTCGGGAGTGGTCAGCAACGTGGTGACGCTGGTGCTCACGCTCGTGGTGATGATCGGGATCTCGTGGCAGATCACGCTGCTCACGCTGGTGCTGCTGCCGGTGTTCGTGGTGCCAGCGCGGCGGATGGGCACCCGGCTGGCCCGGCTGGAGCGCGAGTCGGCCAATCACAACGCGGTGATGAGCACCCAGATGACCGAGCGGTTCTCCGCGCCCGGCGCGACGCTGGTGAAGCTGTTCGGCCGGCCCGCGCAGGAGTCGGCGGAGTTCGCCGCGCGGGCCCGGCGGGTGCGCGACATCGGGGTGCGCACCGCGATGGTGCAGTCGGTGTTCGTCACCGCGCTGACGCTGGTGTCAGCGCTGGCGCTGGCTGTCGTCTACGGGCTCGGCGGGTTCTACGCGCTGCGGGGCCAGCTGGAGCCGGGCGCGGTGGTGGCGCTCGCGCTGCTGCTCACCCGGCTCTACGCCCCGCTGACCGCGCTGGCCAGCGCACGGGTGGAGGTGATGAGCGCACTGGTCAGCTTCGAGCGGGTGTTCGAGGTGCTCGACCTGACGCCGCTCATCCAGGACAAGCCCGACGCCGGGCGGGTGCCCGACGGACCGGTGTCGGTGGAGTTCGACCACGTGCGCTTCAGCTACCCCTCGGCGGACAAGGTGTCGCTGGCGTCGCTGGAGGAGGTCGCGAAGCTCGACGAGCGCGGCGGGGTGGAGGTGC
>JBOHFT010000254.1:0-5319 GCA_050699815.1 Pseudonocardiaceae bacterium
GTACAATCACTGCGCAGGTAGTGCCGGGTGTTTCAGGATGCTCCGACCTCGCGCCACACCCGCCGCCCCCACCAGCGTTCCCAGTAACGAACGGCCCCACCTATACTCGTAGCGGTGGGCCCGTTCGCACTGGGGTCGGGTCAGCCGAACTCGCCGGCGCGTGCTCCGGCGGTGAACGCGGCCCACGTGGCCGTGGTGAACATCAGCGCCGGGCCGGCCGGGTCCTTGGAGTCCCGCACGGCACGCGCGCCGTCGCCGAGGTCGGCAACCTCTACAGCTGCCGCCCGATGGTCTCCTTGTCGCCTACCTGCCGCCGGATGACGGCTTCGTTCAGAATCGCCCAGATCAGCGGGCCGCCCGCGGAGCGCAGCCGCTGCTGGCGCTCGAGACGGCAGAGCACGAGTGCTACCCGGCCTGTGACTGCCTCCGCTACTGCTCGGAGTGCGTACGCGAGGCCACCGCCTGGAGCGCCGAGGCCGACCAGCGCACCGAGCACCTGGACACCGTGTAGTGCCATCACACCCGGCAAGGCGCCTACGGCAGGCCGGGAACCTGCAGCGTCACGCGGTAGAGCGAGGTCCGGGCCGTGATGTAGAGCGTCTTGCGGTCGGGGCCACCGAAGGTGCAGTTGGTGGGCACCTCGGGGAGGGGGATGGTGCCCCAGGGCGTGCCGCTGGGCTGGTACACCGTCACGCCGGCGCTGGTCGCCACATACAGGTTTCCCCCGTCGTCCATCGCCATCCCGTCGCCCGTAGCGGGCACGAACATCGTGGGCGGTCCCAGGGAGCCGTCGGGCCGGACGGGGAACTGGCGCACCAGCCCATCCTCGGTGTCGGCTACGTACAGGGTCTTCTCGTCCGGCGAGAGGGCCACCCCGTTGGGGCGGTTCATGTCCCTCGACTCGAGGTGAAGCGTGCCCGCGGGGTCGACCCGGAACACGCCCGGGAAGTCGAGCTCGCGTGCCTGGCCGGCCGGGACGCCGTAGGGCGGATCGGTGAAGTAGATGGTGCCGTCACTGCGGGTGATGTTGTCGTTGGGCGAGTTCAGCCGCTTTCCCTGCCAGCGGTCCGCCACCGTCACGACGGAACCGTCGGCCAGTGTGCGCGACACCCGCCGGTTGTCGTGCTCGCTCGCGATGAGCCGCCTTTCCGCGTCGAGCCCGAGCCCGTTGCTTTTGCCGCTCGGCATCCGGAAGACGGTAACGGCGGCGGGTGGCTGGAGCTGGTGAATAGTGTCGGCCGGGATGTCTGAGAACAGCAGCACGCCTTTCGGCGCGAGCCAGACCGGCCCTTCCGTGAAAGTGAACCCGCCGCGGACCTTCTCGACGTCGCCCCGCCCCATCAGGGGGTCGATTCCGGTCCAGTCAGCATCGGGGGCGGCGCTGCTGGAGTCACAGGCCGTACCGAGACCTGCCGTCGCGAGCGCGACACATGCCAGGGCGACGCCAACGATGCGTTTCCGGATCCCCATGGCGGAACCAAACATACCAAACGGCGGCGGCCTCGCTTCTGACACCCACACCGGGCGGGGCCGCCGCCTTCCGCATGACAGGTCCGGGGGGAAGTACCGCTGTGGACTGGGACCGGCGAACGGGTCTGCAAGTGCCTGATCCGCTGCTCACCACCACGATTGCGGCTGGCCACCAGTCGAGCTGCCCCACACCGCTACCGCCCGATCATAGCGCAAACTGGGTCGGCCAGCTGGAACGCGGCAGAATCCGCTGGCCGGGTAAAGTGTCCCGAGAGGCCCTGCAGTCGATCCTGGGTGTCTCCACCGACGCCGCGCTGGGATTCGTCAACGACCGTAGCGCCCGCGCGGCAGTGAAGCTGGAGAAAGTGGACCGTCAACGGCTCATCCGCACCGGTGTCCGCCTCGGCGTGGGCGCTCTCGTCCTGGAGGGGCCGCTAGCAGCGCTACTGGAGATCCGCGAGCCGACTCCGATTCCCACGCGGGTCGGCGCGACGGACATCGAGCAGATCCACAACGCCGCGCAGGTGTTCTCCGGTTGGGACTTCACCTACGGCGGCGGGGTGGCCCGGGACGCCGTGATGGGCCAGCTGCGCTGGTCAAACGGGCTACTCGGCGCCACCTGCCCGGCCCGGCTGCGCCCCGAGCTGTTCTCCGCGGTCGGCAATCTCGCCCACCGCGCCGGGTTCATGGCTTTCGACGCCGGTGCTCACGAGGACGCTCGCGAGGTGCTGAGCTTCGCGCTGGCGTGCGCCGAGCAGGCCGGCGACTGGAACCTGCGGGCCTATGTCCTGGACAGCATGGCGCTGCTGGCGATCTGGACCGGGCAGCCCGACGAGGGGCTGACCCTGACCGAGCACGCTCTGGTCCGGGCCGACCGGCTCACCGAGACCGTGCAGGCGATGCTGCACACCGACCGGGGTCGCGCGCTGGCCAGGATGCGCCGGGTCAACGAGACCCTGACCGCGGTCGGCACCGCCGAGGACCACTTCGCGCGCTCCACCCCGGACAACGACCCGCCATTCTTGGGCAACTACAACGCTGCCTTCCTCGCCGGGAACACCGGGCATGCCCTGTTCGACCTCGCGGTACTCGGCCACAACCTCACACAGGCCACCGACCGGCTCACCGCGGCAGCCGCCGGGCATACCGCCAGCCACGCCCGCCCCCGGGCGTTCTGCCTGGCCAAGCTGGCCAGTCTCACCATGGCTACCGGAGATCCGATCCAGGCCGTCGCGATCGGCGCAGCGGCCCTGGACGCCGCCGGCACCCTCCGCTCCCGCCGTGTCACCGATAACCTGAGCGAGCTGGCCCGTTACGCCGCCGAGCATCAGCACCTCGAGGAGGTCGCGCACCTGCGGCACCGGATCGCCACCCTGGTGTGTACCGATAGCCCGTAGCGAGGGGGGTAAATCCTCCGCTGATCCGCCCTTGGCATGCCCGTGGACTCGCCTGTGCCAACGGCGGGGCGATCTGCTTATCCTGGACTGGGTACGCGCTCCCCCGCGTCGAGGATCGATTTTGTCGACGCTGTGCGGGAGTTGCCGTGGGCCTTGGTCCGATGAAGTCCGACCTGCCGCGCCGGGGCCCCTCGGTGCGCACCACGCCGGTCTGGGTGCACCTGGACCAGCTGTACCCGCGTCCCGGGGATGGCCAGCGGCGCATCGTCGGGGACGGGTTGGACTGGACGGGGCGGGTCCGCGGTGAGCTGTGCCGGTGGTGGCGCACCGCCGAGGGTGTCTGGCTGGGCCAGGTCACCTACGAGCTCGGCTACGCCGACGGGCGCGACTCGTGGCTGCGGGTCGAGGACCAGCTCATCCCGGCGGCGGCGCTGAGCACGCGGTCCGACGGCAAGCACCTCCGCTACGCGGCGCGCAGTCTGACCATCAGGTAGCGCCGGCCAGCTCACCCGTCGTTGGGCAGTGGTGCCACCAGGCGCCTGAGTTGCCGTCACAGGCTACAATTCTGGCTATGACGACGCTACCCCTGGCCGAGGTGAAGAACCGGCTGTCCGAGGTGGTCAATGAGCTCGTCGCGACCCACGACCGGGTCGTGGTGACTCGCAACGGCCGCCCAGCCGCGGTGATCCTCTCGCCCGACGACCTCGAGTCGTTGGAGGAGACGCTCGCGGTGCTGGCCGACCAGGACCTCGTGCGCCAGCTCCTCGACAGCCGGGCGGACATTGCCGCAGGCCGGGTCTATAGCATGGATAAGCTGGACGCCGCCATGTCGCCGCGTCGTCCGTGACCCAAGGGCCCTACGAACTCGTCATCACTAGCACCGCCTTTCGTGCCCTGAGCGCGGTGCCGCCACGCGGAGTGGGCGAGCGGGTGGCGTGGGCGGTGTACGAGTTCACCCGCGGCCCGCTGCTGGGGCAACCGCACCGGCTGGGCAAGCCCCTCGGCCCACCGCTGGACGGCACGTTCAGTGCCCGCCGCGGGAGCTACCGCGTCCTCTACGAGATCGACGACGAGGCGAAGACCGTGACAGTCACCGCGGTCCAGCACCGGGCCGACGCCTACCGGCCGCGGTAAGCGCTCACTCACTCGTAGGGATCGACCGGCGCCTCCCGCGGCTGCGTGCTCACGGCGTCAAGCTCTGGCACGCCGTCCGGGCCGACGCCGCGGAACGTTCCCCTCACGGTGAGCCAGGAATCTCTGGCCAGCGCCGGGCGGCCCGGATCGATCACCCGCACGACGGCGGCCACCGCGTCGGCCGCGCAGCAGGAGATCTGGAAGCGGGCGAGCCGCAACCCCGCGCCGTCCTGCGGCCGGGCCACGAAGCCGGTGAGCTCGACCGCTGCGCCGGCGAAACTCGCCCCGCCCGCGTCGACCGCGCGCTCGTCGAACTCCCGGATCGTCAGGGGATGCGGGCCACCCTGGGGAAGCGGGGCGTAGGTGCGGCCGCCGCTGCCGACGAACACCGCGGGGGCGCTGCGGTCGACGCCGAAGCTGCCCAGCGCCGGCGGTGGCGCGAGCAGCAGGGCGACGACCGGCACCAGCAGCAGCCAGCCGACCCGGTCGCTGTGGTGGTGGTCCGCCCCGAGCCCGGCCGGTGCGGCGGTGCGGCGCAGCGCAGCGGCCACCGTCACCGCCCCGAGCCCGATCAGCAGCACGCCCGCGGCGAGCAGCCACGGCCCCATCTCCACCCGCACGTACCGCTGGTAGACGTCGGCGACGGTCAGCCGCACCAGCAGCAGCCCGACCAGCAGCACGGCCGTGCCCCCGGCCTCGGGGCTCACAGCAGCCACCACCCGAACACGGTCGCGGCCCCGAGCGCGCAGGTGAACGTCACCGGCACGAAGCGCAGCGCGAACGCCCGGCCGAACGTGCCGGCCTGCAGGGCGATCAGCTTGACGTCGACCATCGGGCCCACGACCAGGAACGCCAGCTGCGCCGTCGGCGAGAACTGCCGCAGCGACGCCGCGACGAACGCATCGGCCTCCGAGCAGATCGCCAGGACGACGGCGAGCAGGGCCAGCGCGAGGACCGACCACCACCCGGAGTCAGCAAAGAAGCCAACGACGCTGCGCGGCACGGCCGTCTGGAGGGTGGCGGCTGCCGCCGCTCCGACGACGAGGAATCCGCCGGCGCTGAGGAAGTCGTGCTGCGCGGTGGCCAGGAACGTGGCGACCGGGCTGCCCGCGTCACGGACCGGGCGGCGGGCCCGGGTGAGCAGATCGTCGCGGCCCAGGGCGGTCCACCACCAGCCCACGGCCAGCGCCGCCGCGAGGCTCGCGAGTGCCCGTGCGAGCACCATCTCGGGCTGGCCCGGGAAGGCGACGGCGGTCGAGATCAGCACGACCGGGTTGATCGCCGGCGAGGACAGCAGGAAGGCCAGCGCCGCCGGCGG
>JBOHFT010000255.1:0-5308 GCA_050699815.1 Pseudonocardiaceae bacterium
CCAGACCGGTCGCCAGACCGGTCGCCAGACCGGTCGCCAGACCGGTCGCCAGACCGGTCGCCAGACCGGTCGCCAGACCGGTCGCATGACCGCACCATCGAGCCGGTGGTGACCACCGGTCCGATCACCGGGTCGCGCAAGGTCTACCGCGAGGTGGGTGACGGGCTGCGGGTGCCCACCCGCCGGGTGAACCTGACCAACGGGGCACACGTCGACCTCTACGACACCTCGGGTCCCTACACCGACCTTGAAGCGACCATTGACGTCCATCGTGGACTTCCTCAGCTGCGTGCGCCGTGGATCGCGGCCCGCGAGCCGGTGGGGACCCAGCTGGCCTGGGCCCGGGCCGGCCTCGTCACCCCCGAGATGGAGTTCATCGCGGCCCGCGAGGGCGTCGACGTGTCATTGGTGCGTGCTGAGGTGGCCCGCGGCCGCGCGGTGATCCCGGCCAACCACCGCCACCCCGAGTCCGAGCCGATGATCATCGGGAAGAAGTTCCTGGTGAAGATCAACGCTAACATCGGCAACTCGGCGGTGACCTCGTCCATCGAGGAGGAGGTGGACAAGATGGTCTGGGCCACCCGCTGGGGCGCTGACACGATCATGGACCTGTCCACCGGCAAGCGGATCCACGAGACCCGCGAATGGCTGCTGCGCAACTGTCCCGTCCCGGTCGGCACCGTGCCGATCTACCAGGCGATGGAGAAAGTCAACGGCGACCCGACCAAGCTGACCTGGGAGATCTACCGCGACACCGTGATCGAGCAGGGCGAGCAGGGTGTGGACTACATGACCGTGCACGCCGGTGTGCTGCTGCGCTACATCCCGCTGACGGCCCGCCGGGTGACCGGCATCGTCTCCCGCGGCGGGTCGATCATGGCGGCCTGGTGCCTGGCGCATCACCGCGAGTCGTTCCTGTACGAGAACTTCGAGGAACTGTGCGAGATCCTGCGCCGCTACGACGTGACGTTCTCGCTGGGCGACGGCCTGCGCCCCGGCTCCATCGCCGACGCCAACGACGAGGCCCAGTTCGCCGAGCTCAGGACCCTCGGGGAGCTGACCCGGATCGCGCGGCGCCACGACGTGCAGGTGATGATCGAGGGCCCCGGGCACGTGCCGATGCACAAGATCGTCGAGAATGTGCGGCTGGAGGAGCAGTGGTGCGACGAGGCGCCGTTCTACACCCTGGGACCGCTGGCGACGGACATCGCGCCGGGGTATGACCACATCACCTCGGCGATCGGTGCGGCGATGATCGCGCAGGCGGGCACCGCGATGCTCTGCTACGTCACGCCCAAGGAGCACCTCGGCCTGCCCGACCGCGACGACGTGAAAACCGGCGTGATCACCTACAAGATCGCCGCGCACAGCGCCGACCTGGCCAAGGGCCATCCGGGGGCGCAGGCCTGGGACGACGCGCTGTCGGCCGCGCGGTTCGAGTTCCGCTGGCACGACCAGTTCGCGCTGGCGCTGGACCCGGACACGGCGCGGGCCTACCACGACGAGACGCTGCCCGCCGAGCCGGCGAAGACCGCGCATTTCTGCTCGATGTGCGGGCCCAAGTTCTGCTCGATGCGGATCTCCGCCGACGTCCGGGCCTACGCCGAGAAGCATGGGCTGTCCACGGTGGAGGCTCTGGAAGCCGGGATGGCCGAGAAATCCGACGAGTTCACCGCTGCCGGCGGGCGGGTGTACCTGCCAGTGACCGGGTCGTGACCGCTGTACCCTCCTCTGGGCCGCCTATAGCGCTGACCATCGCGGGGTCGGATTCCGGCGGCGGGGCGGGCCTGCAAGCCGATCTGCGCACCTTCACCGCCTGCGGTGTGCACGGCTGCGTCGCGGTCACCGCGGTGACGGTGCAGAACTCCCTGGGCGTGACCGGTTCCGTGGCGATACCCCCGTCCACAGTGGCCGATCAGATCCGTTCAGTGGTCACCGATATCGGGGTCGCCGCCGCCAAGACCGGCATGCTGGCCTCGGCGGCGATCATCTCCGCGGTGGCCGGGGTGTGCGACGAGGTCGGCATCGGCGTTTCGGTGCCGTTGGTGGTCGATCCGGTGGCCGCCTCCCTGCACGGCGACCCGCTGCTGGCCGACGATGCGCTGGACGCGCTGCGCAGCGAACTGCTCCCCCGGGCAACCCTGGTCACGCCCAACCTGGACGAGGTGCGGCTGCTGGTCGGCGTGGACGTCAGGTCCCGGGCGGAGCAGTACACCGCAGCCACCCAGCTGCACGCCCTAGGGGCCCAGTGGGTGCTGGTCAAAGGCGGGCACCTGCGCGACGACCCCGAATGCCTGGATCTGCTCTACGACGGCAGCGAGTTCACCGCATTCACCGGTCCCCGATTGGCCACCCCGCACACCCACGGTAGTGGTGACACCCTGGCCGCGGCGATCACCTGTGCCCTGGCCCGCGGCGTCGCGATGCGCGAGGCAGTCGGGTACGGCAAGCGCTACATCGAGCAGGCGGTAGCCCACGCCTACCCACTCGGCGCCGGGGTCGGCCCGGTCTCCCCGTTCTGGTGCGTCATGCCTCCTGAGCGTCAGCCCTCATCGGCTACCGCCCACCGCAGGTAGGACGGCATGTCATTACGCCAACGCCAGGCGGGCGCTTGCCAGCCGCCCACGTGTGGCGTCATCTGAATGCAGCGTAGATGGTGCAGATGCCGCGAGGAAGCTGCCACCATCGCGACCTGATGCATATTCGGCAGTAACCACCCTGGTCCACCCGGTGCTGGAATAGGAGCACACGGGTGGCGCTGACCAGCTGTACAAGCTGCTCCTGTGTTGGCTCGACCTCAATGGCCGCGAGCTGTTCCAGGAGAAGCCGGTGCTGGATCTGCCAGGTATGGCTCACGGCTTTTCGTCACCACGTGCTTGCTTGGTGTGGAGGCACCTGGCGCCGGGGGGTCGGGGGCATCTCACGCAAGGACGCGGTCGTTGCTGTGCTTGCGCCCGCCACTATATGGGTGGTGGTGTTGCGGCGGCCCGGCACCAGGTGCATGAGGCACGGTGGCAGGCGGGATCACCGTGACGCCAGGAAAGGACCTGCAGCGGGCGCCTGAGCAGTCACCGCTGGCTGTCTCCCGCTATGGTTCATGGTCATGACGGGGGATGTGGCGGCTGCTCAGGCCGGACTGGGCACCATGCGGCGGCGTCTCGGTGCGCTTCTGGCCGCCTACCGCAGGGCGGCTGGGCTCTCGCAGCCGGAGCTGGGCCGGGCCATCGGCCGGACCCGCAGCATGGTGTCGAAGATCGAAAATGGCGCCCGTGCGATGCCCCGGGCGCTGTGGACAATCGCCGACGGGGTGTGCCACGCTAAGGGAGCCTTGCTCGCCGAGCACCACACGCTGGCACAGGCCGAGCAGGACTACCGTGCCCGGTGCCGCGCCCAGCGCGCTCAGGCGCAGCAGAGGCAGGCACAGGCTCAGCTGGCTGCCCTCAGGGCCGCGCCGGAGCTCGGTCCGATGGCCGGGTGGCCGGGCATGGTCGGTGTGGATGACGAGCTAGCCGGTGAGCTGATGGCGGTGGTCATGAAATTAGTGCGATCAGTAGGTCGCCGCAACGCAATGCAGGTAGCCGGATGGACACTGGCCACAATGGGCCTGTCCAGCCTGGACACCGACGAGTGCACCCGCCTGGCGCAGGCGGTGGACTCCCCCCACCGAGTCGATGCCCACGTCATCGAAAACCTAGCGACCACGCTGGCCCACTGCAAGCGCCTGGAGGACACCCTGGGGCCGGGTGAGGTGCTCGATACCGTGGTGGCCCAGCATCAGATCGTGCGCCGCCTCCTCGGTGGCTGCTCGGGTGCCATGGTCAAGCCGCTCAAGCTGGTGGAGAGCAACATGGCATCCACCATCGGTCTCTACCTGATCGATATGGGCCACCCCGAGGGGGCCACGGACTACTTCCAGCGCGCCCGCAAAGCCGGCCACGAGGCCGGCAGCCCCACCTACGCGGCCTACGCGGCGATCTCCACCAGCTATGTGGCGTTTTTGCGCCACGACACCCCTGCCGCGTTGGACACCGCCGCCGCGGCTCGCAGCCTGGCCGCCCGCACCCAGGACACCAGGCTCAAAGCCCTCGCCGAGCAGGCCGCCGCAGACGCTTATGCATTGGACGGTCAGCACGGGCCGTACCTGGCCGCCTGCGCACGCGCCCAGGAATTTCTGGCCAGCGCGAACAGGGGCGCCCCGGACTCCCCGGCATACTGGGTGCACGAAAGCACACTGGGCAGCAGGCGCAGTACCTCTCTCGCACTACTGGGCAAGCCACAGCAAGCCGTCGAAGCGGCAGCCGACGCCCTAGGCCGATTCAACCGCACTTACCTGGTTGAATACACCCGCAACCAAGTGCGACTGGGCCACGCGCTCATCCTCTGCAAAGAGATCACCGAGGCCACCCGCGTACTCGGCGACGCGGCCAGCCACGTGAGCCTGTCGCCACGGATCACCGCAGAGCTGCACACCGCCCGAGCATTGATGCAACCCTGGGAAAACACCAAGGCCGTCCAGGAACTCGACACCCACCTGCACGCATGCGGGCTCATGCCAACACACCAGACCAAGCAGGCATAACCCCAACGAGATCATCTGAACATGCTTGCCACACGGCCTCCACTAATGACGCCGGGGCAGCCCATACCAGACCGCAACACCACGTCCACTCGTGCTGGTGTCGCAGCCAGGTAGGCTCAGTCTCCCCCTTCTGGCCGATTCACCCCCTAAACTTCAGCCCTCAGTGTCCCGAGAACTCAGTGTCCCGAACTCACGCCCACCTATCCCCGCACCGACCTGAGAAGACGCGATGCCGAAAGGAGCAAGCCCGCGATGGGTTTCGTTGCGGTCAACGCCGTGAGTTTCACCTTGCCGGATGGCCGCGTTCTGCTGGACGAGGTGTCCTTCAAGGTCGGGGAAGGCCGCAAGGTCGCCGTGATCGGCGCCAACGGCGCGGGCAAGAGCACTCTGCTGCGCATCATCTCCGGGGAGGTCGCCCCGGATTCCGGCTCCGTGGCCTGCAGCGGCGGGCTGGGTGTCATACCGCAGTTCGTAGGCCGTATCCGCGACGCCACAACCGTCCGCGACCTACTCGTCTCTGTCGCCCCGCCTGCGCTGCGCGGGGCCGCCCAGGCGGTGGACGCGGCCGAGCTGGTCCTGATGGACGACGACGAGGCCGCCCAGATACGGTACGCCGCAGCACTCGCCGACTGATATGGAGGGCGGTTTGTCAAGTGGGCATGGTGAAGCGGTGTCCACGACCGTCGCCGTGGACACCGCTTCGGTTGACCGGATGGCGCGGTGGTGACG
>JBOHFT010000256.1:0-5219 GCA_050699815.1 Pseudonocardiaceae bacterium
CCAAGCTGCGCCAGTACGCCGAGGGTGCGGCGTTCACCCGGCAGGTGGTGGATACGGTCGGCATGGACGGGTTCAATGCGGTGTGGACCTCGCCCGAGACGCTGCCCACCCGCGCCGAGATCGCCGATCCGGCGGCGTGGCTGTATCGCATGAC
The DNA here is from genome assembly GCA_050699815.1 of Pseudonocardiaceae bacterium. Taxonomy (GTDB): domain Bacteria; phylum Actinomycetota; class Actinomycetes; order Mycobacteriales; family Pseudonocardiaceae. Next base: position 155 of record JBOHFT010000256.1, read on the forward strand.
CTGAGCCCTGAGACCTGCTCGCAGGGTCGAAGCATCAGCCCCCGTCCGCGGCAGTTCCACGCCCCACACATCCGTGAGCAGCTCGGCGGCCAGCTGCGGCCGCTGACGAAAGATCTCGCTCAACGCCTCATGCAGGCTCGATGGCATGGTGGTGACGGTACGGGTAAGCACCGACAGAACGCGGTGCTCGGCTGACCGGTCGGATCGCCGACCTGCGGCCAGCGGCATCCGCCAGCCCACCACGAACACCAGCGCCAGCGCGGCCAGCCCGAACAACCCGTCGCGGGTGGCGCTGCCGTCGACCACGTCACCGACCGCACGGTAGATCACCCAGTACGGGCCGAGCTGGCAGATCGTGTCGACCAGGGCCACGGCCACGATCACCGCAATCGCGATGTCGGCCAGCAGCGCCGCACCGGTCAGTAACCGGCGAGCCACCAGGACCGTCAGGCTCATCAGCCCAGGGAGGCGCTGCCGAATAGGGGCGTCGACTGGGGCAGCTCCACCCCACGCACGCCGGGCGTCTGCAGGTAGCCCTCGAGCGGATGTCACTCTTTCAGGTTGTTCGGGCTCGGCCGGACCGTGCAGGGGCAGCCAGCGAACGGTCCCCGGGTACCGCCCGGGCGTTGACCGGAACTCCCAGTGTGAGGAGGTGCCGATTGGGGTGGCAGGGGGGTCCGCTCCGATCTGGCCGTGATCGTCGCGATCCTGTCGGTGGTGGGCACTAGCGTCCGTTCCGCGGAGCCGGCACCCGGTTCGAAGACGGAGGGGACAGCGTGGGAGCGAAAATTGCAAGGTCCGCGAGCGCGGCGGCGGGCAGGCGGCCTGGGCCGATCTACGACGATGCCATGAAGATCCTCGCTGACGACGATCTCGACGCGGTGCTCTCGCTGGTCGGGGTGGGCGCCGGTGCCCTGGAAATGGACACCGAGCTGCCAGGGTCGGCGATGCGGGTCGACGTGCTGGCCCGGTCCCCCCGGGGGATCGTTCATGTCGAGTTCGTCAAAGACCCTGCCCCGAGCCTCGACCTGCGGATGATGACCTACCGGCTGCGCATCCGCAGCCAGGACACCAACCGCGACACCCCCATCGCCCAGTACGTGCTGGTGCTCGGCGATGACATCGCCGTACCCGACCGTTACCACGATGTCGACGCCGAACCACCGGTGTTCAGCTGGTCGGTGGTGCGCCTCGCGGACCTGGACCCGGCCCCGCTGCTGGCCAACCCGACCACGGCGGCACTCGCCGCACTGGCCCGCGGCACCCCGGCCGAGCGAGCTGCGGTGTTCACCGCAGCCGCAAGGCTGATCGGCGGAACCGTCCCCGACCGCACCCGAACCCTGCTGGAAGCAGCGACGACCTTGGCCTCGATCGTGCTTCCCGCGGCTATCATCGACACAGCGTTGAAGGAGGCGAGCATGCCCGTTCTGATCCGTGACACCCCGCTCGGCCGCGAGATATATCAAGAAGGTCTGGCAGAGGGTCGGCAAGAGGGTCGGCAAGAGGGTCGGCAAGAGGGTGAACGGCAGGCGGTGCTGCGCCTGACCCACCTGCTGCTGACCCAGCGCTTCGGTGACGATCCGCAGGCCGCCGCCGTAGCCGAGCGGCTGGCTGAGCTGCCCGACGCCGACCGACTTACCCGCATCGCCGCCGCCACCAGCCTCAACGACCTGACGACCTGACCCAATCACCGCATTCAGCGGGCTCAGCGTTGCTATCAGGGCACCGATAACCCCGTTAAGCGCGCTGAATGTGGTGGGTTAAGCACGGCGCGGAGCTAGCCCGGCTGTGGGCAGCAGCGCGCCGCCCACGCGGTGATCTCCGCCGGCGGATCCGCTAGCACCCGGGAAAGCAGCAGGCTGGCGACACCACGGCGGCGCATCGTGGCGCATACACCCAGCTCAGCGGGGTACCCGGTCATCGACGGCTGCACACCGAGCTCATCGGCGACAGCAAGGGTGTCCGGGTACCGGGTGAGAGCCAACGCGACAGTGATATTAGACATCAATTACGTAACGTAGGTCATATTGAGGAAGTATTTGGTTGCGGAAAAGGATCTGTCCTCGCGGTACTTCCACTGAGGAGGTCAGCGTTGTACATCACGTGCGGGGGTGCCGGCGATGACTGATCCCGGGCTCGTCGGCACCGCAAAACCACCTGAGCCTGGACTGGGCGGCGGAGGAGTTAGTGCTGGCCGAGCCGCTGCGGACCTCGCAGGCGACGATGGCGGGTCGAACCGCGGTGTGCGTTCGGCTGTCTCATGAGGGCGTCGACGGGTTCGGCGAGGTCGTGACCAGCATCCGCCAATGGCTGCGATCCCGACCGCGTGCACGATCGGCATCATCGAGCCCCGTGCGGCGGCCCGGGTGGCCGAGGGTCTGGCCGCCACGGGTTTCTCCGTGATCAAAGTCAAGCTGGGGGCGGTGGACAGCGCCGAGGACATCGCCAGAGTGGCCGCCGTGCGCGCCGCGGCACCTGATGCGCGGTTGCTGGTGGACCCCAACGGCGCCTGGAGCGCCGGGCTCGCGGTCGAGGCGCTCGGTGCGCTGATCCGATTCGATATCGACGCGGTCGAGCAGCCGGTGGCCCCAGGCAACCCTCGGGACCTGGTTGTCGTCGCGCGGCGGACGGGACTGCCGATCATCGCCGACGAGGACGCCGCGACGTTGGCCGATGTGCGTGCGCTTCCCGCCGGGGTCGCGGGCATCAACATCAAACTTCCCGGGTGCGGGGGTCTCGCCGCTGCGCTGGAGCTCGTCGCGGCCGCCGGAATGGACGTGATGCTGGGGTGCATGGTGGGCATCGCACTGGCCGCGCATCTCAGTGGCCTGGCGCGATGGGTCGACCTGGACGGTCACCTGCTGCTGGCCGAGGATCCCTGGGAGGGGCTCGGCGGCGAGGACGGCGTCCTGCGGTGTCCGGATCGGTGCGGGCTCGGCGTCGGGCGTCGGCAGCGTGATGGCAAGCCGGACGCGCACTCATAAGACAGTAGGCATCTGAATCGTGCTGATGTTGGCGGCCGCGTGCACCGGCACCAGCGGCGATAACCATAACAACCAGGCGGTCCAGAGCCCGGTCCCCAGCGGCGGAACACTGCGGATCGCACTCGGCCAGGCGGAAGCGGACCTGAACATCCTCGACTTCACGACGCATTCCTTCAACGTGCTCGACCAGTTGTACGACCCGCTCGTCAGGTACGGCCCGAACGGGACGTTACAGCCCGCTCTGGCGGACAGCTGGAATGTGAGCCAGGACGGCTTGACGTTTGACCTTCCAGCTCCGCGACGGTGTGCGGTTCTCGGATGGCACGCCGTTCACGGCGGAGGTCGCGAAAGCCCACGTGCAACGCTGGACCGGCAACCCGGACAACAGTTTCGTCGGTATCGCGACGAATACCGCGTCGATCGACGCCCCGGCCGAGTGCACCCTCGTGCTGCGGCTGAAGCAGCCGTACTACCCTGCGCTGCAGGAGTTCAGCTACGTGCGGCCGGTGCGGTTTCCCAGCCCCACGTCGCTCGACGCCTCAGGCGCGTTCATCAAACCCGTCGGCACCGGACCGTACAAGCTGGACTCGCTGTCCACGACCGAGATCGTGCTGGTGCGCAATGACGGCTACTGGGGTGGGCGGCCGAATCCCGACAAGATGATCTTCAAGGTGATCCCGGACTCGCAGGCCCGGCTCGCGCCGGAAGAGGCCGTGCAGTTGCGGAGCCAATCGCAGATCACGCTGCTGTCACAGCCGGCGGAGACGAACCTGTTGCTCGCCTTCAATCTGGTCAGCGGCAACCCGGCGCTCAAAGACCCGAAGGTGCGCGAGGCGATCAACTACGTGCTGCAGTTTTAGCCTGCTCGGCCTGGCCGAGGGCGACGTGGCGACCGCCGCGGTGCAGGCGAAGGGTATCGCCGTGACCCCCGAACGGGTCGCGGCGCAACGGCACCGGCTGGGCCTGGACCTCCCGGCCGCGCAGCGGTACGTCAACACGCTCGGCCTCGTCGAGACGATTGCACGGGGTCGGATTGCACCGGGTCGTGCCGCTGCTGCGCGGCGCCTCCCTGGTGTTGATCTCACCGCCCGGTTTCGCGTGGGCTCAGCCTCGCCCTCGCGGCGGCGGTGGATCCTCGGGTCAGGGTGGCGCGCGGATCGCGGTGTTCGACCACGGCCGGGCGGTCGAGGTCGCCGACGTCGACGACCTGCTCGGCCGGCCGACCCACCTGGTCAGCAGGCAGCTGATCACTGCCGCGGCACTGTCCGGGCCACCGCCGGTCAGCCGCACACGGCCGCGGCGACGCCCACCCGCCGCGGCACTCCTTGAGGTGCGGGATCTCCAGGTCAGCTTTCCCGGCCGGGGCCGCCGAGCCGCGGTGACCGCGCTGGTCGGCGCCGACCAGCGGCTGTCCACCAGCGAGGTGGCCGGCGTGGTCGGCAGCTCCGGTTCCGGGAAGTCGACTCTGGCCAGGGCGCTCGCCGGAATCGAGCCCCACACCAGGGGGGCCGTGCTGCTCGGTGGCCGGCCGGTGGATCCGCAGCAGCGGCGGTGCAACTGGTCTTTCAGGACCCGTCGGCCGCACTGGACCGTCGCCAGACCGTCGCCGCTGCGCTCACCGAGGCACTGCGCCTGGTCGGCGTGCGCCACGACGAGCTCCCCGGACGGCGCGCGGCGCTGCTAGGCATGGTCAGGTTGACCGCCGGGCACGGGCAACGGCGGCCATGGCAGCTCTCCGGCGGTGAACGCCAGCGCGTGGTGATCGCCCGTAGCCTGGCCGGTGACCCCGACCTGCTGGTACTGGACGAGCCGGTCAGCGCACTCGACTCGGTGCACCGCGTGGAGATCACCGACGTGTTGCGAGACGACGGCCTGGCGATGGTGCTGATCTCACCCGACCTCGGTGTGGTCGAGCAGCTTGCCGACCGGGTCGTCGTGATGTCCGTCGGCCGGATCGTCGACTGATCCGCCAGCGGTTCACCGCCCGCCGGCAGGGTGGCGGCCTGGCCGAGCGGGTGCTGCGGGCGGTGCTGGGCATCGACGCCAAGCTGCGCCAGTACGCCGAGGGTGCGGCGTTCACC
>JBOHFT010000257.1:0-5212 GCA_050699815.1 Pseudonocardiaceae bacterium
CAGACCGGCCAGCCGTTGGATGTCGGCCAAGCCGAGATGATGATGGGCCAACAGCCCCGCCTGCTCAGCCTGCAAGCGGGTCAGGACCTGCGCCACCGGCTCCCCGGGCCGCAGCCGAACACGCACCGGCACCGTGTTGATGAGCAGCCCGGCCATGGTCTCCACACCGGCCAGCTCAGCGGGCCGACCCGACACCGTGATACCGAAGACCACATCGTCACGACCCGTCAGACGGGCCAACAGGATGCCCCACGCCCCCTGGACCACCGTGTTGGGCGTCACCCCCAGCCGCCTGGCCTGACCGGTCAGCGCGGCGGTCAGCTCCTCGGACAGCTCCACCGCCACCCGGTCGGGGACCAGCGGCTGCCGCTGCCAGTCAGCGCCAGCCACCAACGTGGGCTCCTCCAGCCCAGCCAACGCCTCACGCCAGGCGGCCTCAGCGGCCGGACGGTCCGCGGTCGCCAGCCACGCCAGATAGTCACGATACGGCGTGGCAGGAGGCAGCGCGGCAAGATCCCCACCGTTGGCGTACAGTGCGAACAGCTCCTGATGCACCAGCGGCTCTGACCAACCATCCAAGAGAATGTGGTGATCGGTGAGGGCGAGGCGGTGGCGTCTGGGGCCCAGGCGCACGAGGAGCATGCGCATCAGGGGCGGTTGGGCGAGGTCGAACCGGCGGCTGCGCTCCTCCGCGAACAGACGGGCTGCCTCGGCTTCCCGGATGGCCGGGTCAACCCCGGACAGGTCGACCACCCGCCACGGCAGGCGCACATGGCGGGGGATGACGGCAACGGAGCGGCCCTCAGTGGTGCGCCGGACCGCGGCCCGCAGGTTGGAGTGGCGGTCCAAAAGAGCCTGGCCGGCGGCCTGCAAGACAGCCGCGTCCAAGTTGCCGTCCAGCTCGAGAATGCGCTGGGTGGTGTAGACGTCGGGGCCGTCGTCGTCCAACAGGCTGTGGAACAGCAGCCCTTCCTGCAGCGGTGACAGCGGCAGCACCTCGACCAGGTCGGGCGCGGACGCGACCAGGCTGTCCAGCTCTTCCTGCGATAGTGAGACCAGCGGGAAGTCCGAGGGAGTGTGGCCGCCCGCGCCAGGCCGAGCGGCATGCACCGCCAGCGCGTCCAACGCCTGGAACCAACCCTGCGCCAACTCCCGCACCGCGTCCTCGGCCAGCAGCCCCCCCGGCCACACCCATCTGACGTGCAGCGCCGGCCCGTCAGGCCGATCCTCCGTCCACACCGTGACCCGCAGACTATGCGACATAGGCAGGTCGCCCCACAACAACTCAGAGTCGCGAACCATCGCCCAATCGACATGGTCAGGGACAGCGACGTGGCCCAGGTAGGCGAACGTGATCTGCGGGACCGGCAGCCTTGCCAGAACCGCCTCCGTCTGGGGGTTGAGGTAGCGCAGCAGGCCCCAGCCCAGACCACGGTCGGGCACGGCGCGCAGCTGCTCTTTGACCCTTTTGAGCGCCACACCCGCCGCCGGCCCGCCAGCCAACGCCTCGTCCACGTCGATCCCGCCCACATCCAAGCTCACCGGGAACACACCGGTGAACCAGCCCACCGTACGGGACAGATCCACCCCCTCGACGATCTGCTCCTGGCGGCCATGCCCCTCCACATCCACCAGCACCGAGCCATGCTCGTCCACGCCACGCCACGACGCCGCCGCCAACGCCAAACCGGTTAACAGCACATCGTCCACCCCGACGTGGAAGGCGGCCGGCACGCTGGCCAACAGCGGCCCAGCGCGCCCCCCCGGCAGCGTCAACCACACCTCCTGACAGGCGTCGACGGTGTCACCGGCCGAGTCCAGTGGCCGATCGCGCAGCAACGGGTCCCCGCCGTCTAACATCGCTGTCCACATCGGCAGCTCGTCCACCCGCGCCGGATCCTGCGCCTGCTCGGTGAGTAGCTGCGCCCACCGTCGAAACGACGTCGGGCACGGCTCCAACACCGGCGGCTGGCCCGCCGCCACCTGCGCCCAACCCGCCGCCAGGTCCTCCAGCAGGATCCGCCACGACACCCCGTCAACCACCAGATGATGGATGCAGAGGATTAGCCGGCCGGGCCGCGCAGGCCCACAGTCCAGCCACACCGCCTGGACCATCACTCCGACCCGCGGAGCCAACCTGGCCTGCGCTGCCGCCTCCTCGCTCGCGGTCAGCCGTCGCAGGCCCTGCTCGTCCAACCCGGCGGCGTCCACCCATGTGATGCACGTCTCGGCCGTGGCCGACCCGACAGGCAGCACCCGCAGCACCCACTCCCCACCATCGCGCTCCAGACGGGCGCGTAGCAGGTCATGACGGTCCAACACCGACTGCACCAACCCAACCAGACGATCCCGGTCCAGACCAGCCGGCGCCTGCACTGCCACCGCCTGGCTGAATCGGTCGATCGGACCGCCACGCTCACACAGCCAGCGCATGACCGGCGTCAGGGGCGCCACACCTACTCCAGCGTCGGTCGCCTCGACAACCGTGCCGGCCGCGTCGGCGGCCACCGAGGCCAACCCCGCCACCGTTTTATGCTCAAACACATCCCGTGGGCTGATAATCATTCCAGCCCTGCGCGCCCGGCTGACCAGTTGAATCGAAATGATGCTGTCCCCACCCAGGGTGAAGAAGTTGTCGTCGACGCCGACCCGCTCCAACCCCAGCACCTCAGCGAACAACTCGCACAAGACCTGTTCTTGGGGCGATTCCGGCGCCCGGCTGGACATGGTCGGAGCCGGATCCAGCACAGGCAGGGCGTAGCGGTCCAGCTTCCCACTCGGCGTCAACGGCAGCCGGTTCAGCACCATCAACGCGGCCGGCACCATGTACTCGGGCAGCCGCTGTTGCAGATGCTCCCGCAACTGTGGGACGAGCGCATCGGTCTGGCGGGCCGCGACCGGGTCATTGGCGTAGGCCGCCAACGGTTTTCTAATGGCGGCGGGGCGGTACACCTCGTTCAGCGCATCTCCTCGCGCTGTGACAAACAGCGCGTCGTAGCCGCCATCGGGCGTGTCGGCCCAGGTGCACACGACCCGGTATCCCAGACGCTCACCAACCTCGTGCAGTGTCTCCGGCTCGACACCGTCGCGGATGTGAAGCACGCGCAGGACGTCGGTGATCGAGCTGTGGTCTTCGAGGGCGCGCAGCGCGGCCATCTCGGGCGCCACACGCGGGTTGGGGATTCGGCTCACCCGAAGCCGGTCGGGCTGGCAGTCATCGAGATATCCCTGGAGCGCCTCGACATCAGGAACCTCGACACCCCAGACCAGCTGCGGAGCGTCGCCCAATGACACGACCTCAGCCGGAGCCTTGCGCACGACGACGTCGTAGCGGTAACGGGTCATCTCGTTGTGAGACCAGCCCCGCTTAATACGAATGTCGATCCCGGCGGTGTCCGGCAGATGCTCGGGCAGATGCGCGAAGTAGTCGGGGGCGACCAGCAGCTCCCGCTCCAACCTGATACTGCGTTCGATCGCCTGGCGCGCCTGCGCCACATCGGCGGCGGCGTCGGTTCGGGCTAGCTGGACCGCAGTGTGGAAACAGCGCAGCAGGCGCAGGTCGCGCACGTCGCCGACGAACACTGCCCCCTCAGGAGCCGTCAGCGTCATGGCCTTGGACAGCACGTCGGTGAGGTAGTCAACGCTGGGGAAGTGCATGATGACGCCGTTGACGATGACGGTGTCGAAAAAGCCTGCGGGCAGCCCGTCGATCACGTGGGCGGGCTGGCAGGCCAGCTCCACCCGCCACGCTAACTCCGGGTTACGGGTCAGATCGGCGCGTAGTTTGTCGATGACCGCGGCAGAGAAATCGGTGGCCCAATAGCAGTCACAGTCCGGCGCCAACTGCGACAGCAGCAACCCGCTGCCGACCCCAATCTCCAACACGCGACCGCCCCGATTCGGATCGCGTCGCAGTGTCCGGATGCGTGCCACGGTCGTGTCGCGCCACTCACGCATATGCGCGAGTGGGATCGGTTGGCCGTCGTAGCTGCTGTTCCAGCCGGAGAAGTCCTCAGCCAATAGAGCAGTGGGGGTTGCGGTGTACTCGGTGTCGTAAACCTGTTGCCACTCGTCGACCTGCTCGCGCTCCACCCGGGCACGGTCCGCTGCGTCCATCTGAGCAGGAACCACATAACCGACCAGACGCCTTGGTCCAGAGACATGAGCGTCGGTAGCGATTACCGCGGCCTGTGCCACCTGAGGATGCTGTGCAAGAACGGCCTCGACCTCGCCCAACTCGATGCGGAACCCGCGGATCTTGACCTGCTCATCATTGCGGCCCACGAACTCCAAACCGCCGTCCGCCCGCCACCGGCCCAGATCACCCGTGCGGTACAGCCGCCCACCCGCCGACCCGAACGGATCCGCCACAAACCGCTGCGCCGTCAACCCCGGCGCATTCACATACCCGCGCGCCAACGGCACCCCACCGATATACAACTCCCCAACCACCCCCACCGGAACCGGACACAACCCCGCGTCCAATACATACAACTGAGTGTTCGGGTTCGGCCGACCAATCGACACCCCACCCTCCACGCGATCATCCGCATATTTCTGATAGCACACACCGATCGTCGCCTCCGCCGGCCCGTACCCGTGATACAACGGCGCCCTCAACCTGCCCCGATACCGCGCATACAACCGCGGTGTGAGCGCCTCACCACCACACCACACATGCCGCAACGACGAACACACCACCCCCACATCGTCAAATTCCAACATGACATCCAACATTGACGGCACCACATACACAAACGTCACCCGCCGCTCCGCGACCAGATCCAACAGATAGCGGACATCAGCCTCCCGGCCCGGAGCCGCCACCACCAGGCGCGCGCCCGCAACCAACGGCAGAAAAATCTCGTTGATCGAAATGTCGAACCCCAACGGCGCCTTGTGCAACACCACATCATCGGGCCCCAACCCCAACACCCCCGCCTGCCACGGCAACCGGTTCGACACCGCCCGATGACGGATCATCACACCCTTCGGCGCCCCCGATGACCCCGACGTGTACACCACATACGCCACATGCTCCGGCCCCACCAACGACGGCAGATCCTCCGTCCCGTACCCGTCCAACACCACCGTGTCCACATCCACCGCCAGCACCCCCGCCGGCAGGCCCATGCGGCCGCCTGCCCGGCACAACACCAACCCCAGCCCCGCCCCCGAGATCACCTGCGCCACACGCGCCGTCGGCCACGAC
>JBOHFT010000258.1:0-5189 GCA_050699815.1 Pseudonocardiaceae bacterium
CCCCGCTGAGCCCGCTGAATGCGGGGGAGCGGTCAGGGGTGCGGGGAGCGGACGCCGAGCAGGACGTCTTCCCAGGAGGGGATGGGGGGGCGGGTTTTTCGGGGGTGTTTGGGGGCCGCTCGGGCGGTGGGGGGCTGCTCGGTGACCTGCTCGTCGGGGCGGGTCACCGGTGGCACGGGGCGCAGCGGCGCGGCGGGTCGCGGATCGATCAACCCGGTGGCGTGGTCGTCGGCTGCGGTCACGGTGCCACCGTGCGCGCCCGGGTGAAAAGTCCACTGTGCCCGGTTTTCTGACCGGCCGGCCCGCCAGCGCAGCTGGACGACCCACTTGCCGTCCTCCCCGCGCCAGGAGTCCCAGGTCACCACGTCGAGGTCATGACCCCGCTGGCGGAAGGTCTCGGTGACGACCTCGTCCAGCGTGCGCACATCGGGCCCGTCGGAGCGGATCGGGTGCGCCTGCTGGGCCAGCCCCGCGATGCGAGACCGCTCCATCAGCACCGGATAGGCGAATCGCTCGATCCGCTGGCTGGGTACGCCGGCCGCGGTGGCGACCTGCTCGACGGACGCTCCGGCCCGGATCCGGGCCTGGATCTCACGGGGTCGCATCGGGCACTCCAGCTCGGTCTGGTCGAGGCAAGGGAGGTCACCCCGGACCGCTGCGTGCAGGCTGTCATCGACGGGCAGGGCGAACTGCTCCGGCCGCTGGGCCACCGTTTCCAGGATGACGGTGCGGCCGTCGATCCCCAGACCGGCTACCCGCAGCGCGCGCATCCCACCCGACCTCCGCATCAAGTACCCGCCACCGTAGGCCGGGGGGCGGCCACCCCGGGGGAGGCGCGCCGCCATCGACGTTGCAGCCTTACCCCAACTGCTCGACCACCCAATCGATGCATCTGGTCAGCGCGGAGACGTCCGCGGGTTCGACGGCCGGGAACATCCCGACCCGCAACTGGTTGCGGCCGAGCTTGCGGTAGGGCTCGGTGTCCACGACGCCGTTGGCCCGCAACACGGCGGCGACGGCAGCGGCGTCGACGCTGCCGTCGAAGTCCACCGTGCCGACGACCAGCGAGCGCTTGGCGGGATCGGTGACGAACGGCGCCGCGTAGGGCGAGGACTCCGCCCAGGAGTACAGCCGCGAGGAGGAATCGGTGGTGCGGGCCACACACCAGTCCAGCCCGCCGCGGGCCAGCATCCACTCGATCTGGTCGGCCAGCAACAGCAGGGTCGCGACCGCCGGGGTGTTGTACGTCTGGTCCTTGAGGCTGTTGTCCAGCGCGGTGGGCAGCGACAGGAATTCCGGCACCCACCGGCCCGACGCGCCGATCTCTGCGACCCGCTCCAGCGCGGCCGGGCTGAGCAGCGCGATCCACAGCCCGCCGTCGGAGGCGAAGCACTTCTGCGGCGCGAAGTAATAGACGTCGGCGTCGGCAGCACGGACCGGGAGGCCACCGGCGCCGCTGGTCGCGTCGATCGCCACCAGCGCGCCGTCGGCCCCGGCGGGCCGGGTCACCGGGACCATCACCCCGGTCGAGGTCTCGTTGTGCGCCCAGCCGATCAGGTCACAGGACGGATCGGCGACGGGCTGCGGGGCGTCCCCGGGCGGGGCGGAGACCACCACCGGGTCGGCCAGAAAAGGGGCGGCTTGGGTGACCGCGGCGAACTTCGCGGAGAACTCGCCGTAGCTCAGGTGCAGCGAGCGCTCCCGGACCAGGCCCAGGGCGGCGGCGTCCCAGAAAGCGGTGGTGCCACCGTTGCCGAGCACGACCTGGTAGCCCTCGGGCAGGGCGAACAGCTCGCCCAGCCCCGCGCGGATCCGTGCGACCAGTGACTTCACCGGCGCTTGCCGGTGCGAGGTGCCCAGCACCGAAGCGCCTGTGGTGGCCAGCGCGGCCAGCTGCTCGGGCCGGACCTTCGACGGCCCGCACCCGAAGCGCCCGTCGGCGGGTAACAGCGCGGCGGGGATGGCCAGCGTGGCGGTCTGCGTCATGCTAAAGATCTCCCTGGTCACGTGGCGGAAGCCCCAGTTTCGCAGGTCTGCTGGCTACGGTGACCACGAGGTTCCGGTGATGCGTTCGTACACCTCGATGTACCGCCGCCGCGTTTCGGCCACGATCGGGTCCGGGATGGCCGGCCCGGGCGGCTCGGTGTTCCATCCCGTGCCCACCGACCAGTCCCGGACGAACTGCTTGTCCAGCGAATACTGCGGCTGCCCTGGCCGCCAGCTCTCGGCCGGCCAGAAACGCGATGAATCCGACGTCACCGCTTCGTCCCCGAGTGTCAATTTCCCGTGAGCGTCCCAGCCGAACTCGAATTTCGTGTCCGCGACGATGACACCGTTGCCCATAGCGTGCTCTGCGGCTGCTGCGTAGAGCTCGAGAGTCAGGCTGCGCAGGCGTTCCGCGGTATCCCGTCCGGTTTCGTGCACCACGTCGTCGAAGGTGATGAACTCATCGTGCCCGGTGCCGGAGAATTTGGTGGTCGGCGTGAAGATCGGCTCGGGTAACCTGCTTCCTGAGACCAGCCCGGGAGGCAACGCCACACCCGAGACGGTGCCGAACTTCTGGTACTCGCGCAGGCCCAGGCCGGCGAGATAACCGCGAGCAATGCACTCCACCGGGATCATCTGCAGCGGTGTGACCCGGATCGCCCTTGCCGCGAACTCCGGTGGCACGTCGGTGGCGGAGATCAGATGGTGGGGCACCACATCGCTGAGCCTGCCGAACCACCACACCGACAGTTGCGTCAGCAGCGCACCCTTGTCCGGAACGGGTGTGGGCAGGACCACGTCGTACAGGGAGATCCGGTCCGAGGCGACGAGCAGGATGTCCCCGTCGATCGCATACAGGTCCCGCACCTTGCCAGCCGAGATATGTTCCACGCTGATCACCGTACCCAGCGCCCCCGACAACTCTGCGCTACACCAGCCGCAGTTCCGGGTCGCCCCCGTGCAGGGAGCGGATCAGGTCTGCGAGTCCTCCCTCGGCCCGGCCGCGGACCCGGGCGCTGGTCTGGACCGCCACGGTGGTGGGGTGTTCGAGGCGGTAGCCGACGGCGGTCATCCGCCGCCACAGGCCGTGGTCCTCACCGGGGCCGTCGAGGGGGAAACCACCGACGGCGAGGTAGGCATCGGCCCGGAATCCGAGGTTGGCGCCGTAGACGTGCTCGTGGTGCCGGCCGTGTAGCCCGCTGGCGACGATTGCCTGGTAACGCTGGAGGACGTCTGGGGGCAGGTGCGCCCCGCCGGTCAGTTCGGCGAGCCCGGCGACGCCGTGTGCGCCGGCTGTGGCCAGCCGCAGGTGTGCGCACGCCCAGTCGGGCGGCACCGTGGTGTCGGCGTCCGTGCTGAGCAGCCACGTCCGGTCCGCGGGGTACGCCCTGAGCCGGGTTAGCGCCCGACGCAGGCCCAGGGCGCGCAGCGCGCCGACGCCGGATCCGACAACGGCGCTGTCGGCGCCGGGCAGGGTGTCCCGCGCGAGCACCGCCTCGGCTTGGGGCCAGTCGGCGATCATGGTGGCGACCCGGTCCGGGGTGCGGTCGGTGCAGCGGTCGAGCACCACGGTTACCGCAGTGGCGGTTCCGGTGGGCAGCCGCGCCAGCGCTCGTCGGAGGCTGCGCAGGCAGCCGGCGATGCGGTCCTGTTCGTTGCGGGCCGGGACGACGACCCCGACTGCGGCGATCACCGGCGCCTGAGCACGAGGAGCATGAAGTCCTCGTCGACGTGCTCGACCAGTGGTTGGAGCTCGGACCGGTCGCGGAGCATCGCGTGGGTCGCCGCCGCGTCGCGGGGCGCTTCGGCTGGCCAGCCGCGCCAGTGCACGATGAGCACGTCGCCTCCGGGTTCCAGAACCGCGAGGGTGCGGTCCAGGGTCTCGTGGACAGCGGCGTCATCAAGGTAGTAGAGCACCTCGCTGAACACCGCAAGGTCGATCGGCTCGTGCGGTACGGCGGCCGGCAGGGCGCCGCATTCGACCTGAACTCCGGCTGTGTCGGCGGTCGCGGCCCGGGCGCGCTCGACGGCGGTGGGCACCGGGTCCGACGCGAGCACGTAGCCGCAGCGTTCGGCCAGGCCGACGGTCAGCTCACCAGTTCCGCACCCCGGTTCGAACGCCGCCCGGTAGCGCTCCCGGGGCAGGCTGGCCAACGCGACCGCGCGCTTGCGCCGCTCGTACCAGGACCCCGTCCGCCAGGGGTCGTTGCCGTCGGCGTAGAGCTCGGTGAAGCGCTCGACCAGTGCGGCGGCCGACCGAGGCTCGCGGAAGAGCAGCTCGACCTCCCGGTCGGCGTGCGCGAGCACCGCGGGGGCCAGCACCGGGGGTGAGCCGTCCGGGCCGGAACTGACCTGTGAGGTGAAACACCTGATCGCGGCGTGCTTGGCGGTGCGCACCGCGTCGTCGAGCTCGACCAGGTGCGCCCGGTCCCAGGGGACGGCCGGGTCGTCCGGGGTGCTCCAGGCCCACATCCAGATCGGGTACGACCAGCCGTGCGCGGTGGCCGGGGCGGCCGCCGCGGCGGCCCGACCGGCGGCGCGGTGGTCCGGATGCGGGTCCCCGGGCCAGGGAGCCAGGTAGGCGTCGGCGTCCGCGAGCAGCGGCACCAGGGCGTCGCGCAGCGCACCGGAGTGCTCGGCCAGCCCGGAGTCGGGCAGGCCCAGCCAGCGCACCGGGACCTCGGCGAGCCCCTGGGCAGCGAGGGCGGCCCGGAACTCGGCGCGGCGAGCTCGGCCCAGGTCGCGCCGCGCGCCAGCGTCCAGGGCCGGGTAAGCCGCCTCGCCGTCAGTCGCGACGACCAGGGTCACCACCGCTGCGCTGCGGCGCAGCACCTGCAGGCAGCCCCCGGCACCCAGGGTCTCGTCGTCGGGGTGCGCGGCCAGCACGACCACCCGGCGGTGTGCGGTCGGATCGAACCGCGGCGGCCGGCGCCGCGCCAGCGCGTCGGTCCACACCGCCACCGGCGTGACCGGCCGCTCGGAGCGATCTGCGGTGCCCACGCCGGACTCGGCGGCGGGGGAGGGGACGATCACCGGGCCCGCCGCTGGGCGAGGAGCTGCTCACCGAGCGCGGCGTGATCCCGCTCGCCGTGATGCTGGCGCACATACAGCTGCAGGTCGGCTACCGCGTGGGCCAGCTCGGCGTCGCGGCTGAGCGGCGCGGGCCCGACCATCCGGGGGGCGCGGTCGACGACCTCGCGGAC
>JBOHFT010000259.1:0-5131 GCA_050699815.1 Pseudonocardiaceae bacterium
CAGCACAACGGCTGCCCAGCGGCACCACCTCGGGAAGCACCCGCCCCCCACGGCAGACGGCCGCAGCAGTGAAGGTGGTGCCCACATCGATCCCAAGCCAGTAGCTCATCCTGGCGTGCCCCTATCCTCGTCTTTCGGTGCCGGGGCCCTAGAGCAGCATTCGGGCGAATCTGGCACGGCGCTCGGCCTCCGTATCGCCGGTACGAGGCGCTCCGTTAGCGGACACTACGGGCCAGCATCCCGATCTCTGCCGTCCGGGTGGGACGACCTCGGCGGCACGCTGATTTACGAACTGGTGCAGCCGGCGGAGGCGGTGCAGGCGGTGCAGGCGTCGTGCGCGATCACGGCTTCGCGCTGACCACAGGCTTACGACCCACAGCCACGAAAAACCCCCCGGCGAACCAAGGCCGACTCACAAGGGCGTCGACACGCTCGAACGCGGCCGCCCACCGGGTCACGTCATCCGTAGTGGCGAACCCGGCGGCCAGCAGCGCGCCTGGCCCGCAGCCGATGTCTGCCACCTGCGCGCCGGGCTCAATCCCCGCAGCCGTCCACTGGGCCCGTTCCTCGGTACGGGCGGACTCCGCCATAAACCGGTAGCGTGCCCGCTCAGCCTCACTAAGCTGGAGCGCGTACGCCACGTTTGTCTCCTCTGTCCGGCTTACCGGATCAGGCTACGACAGCGCTCCCCCGACGAACACCCTTAATTGGGCGAACAGCTCGTCACGGCTCGTCACGTTCAACCGCTGACGCATCCGGGCCACGTGGTGCTCGACGGTCTTAGCCGAGATGAACAACCGTTCCCCTATCTGGCGGTAGGTCAGGCCGGTCACGACGAGCTCGGCGACCTCCCGCTCCCGGTCGCTCAGCATGGCTGGACCGGCTGGCCCACCGGCGGGCAAGGCATCTGGACGTGACACGGGTATCGGCTTGGGCTGCTTGCCTACGCCGCCGTCCACCGGGGAGCCGGATGCCCCAGGACCGGTCGCCTGCAGCGCCCGCGCGCATCCGAGCAGTGCGATCATCACCTTGCGGTCAGTGGTGCGGATCGCTGCCTGACCGGCGAGCCGGGAACCATCGTTGGCCAGCCCGATCGACTGCAGCCCACGGGCCGCGGACTCCACCATTGACGGGTCGACCTGTCCGGCCAGCACGTGCATCCAGGCGCGCCCGGCGGCGGCGAGCAGCGCCGCATAGTGGCTGCTCTTCGCGGCCTTCGCCAGAGCTGTCGCATGCGACTCGGCTGCGCCGGGGTGTTCGTTCACGATCGCGGCGTGCAGGCCGTACCAGTGCAGCGGCGCGGCCCACAGCGGCGGGTCGCCCAGCCGCTCCAGCAGGATCCGGGCCTGCTCCAGATGCGGCGCCATCCGGTCGAAGTCCCGCAATCTGGCCGCGGCCACGGCGAGCTCGCCGAGCGGCAGCAGGGCGAACAGGTCAGCCGGGTAGCGGACGATCGCCTCCCGGGCAGCACCCCAGGCGGTCCGCAGCGTGGGAATGTCACTCTCGCGCCGGGCCAGGCCAACGGTCAGCGCTGCGGCCAGCAGGCCCTCCCGCGGTTCACGAGCCCGCCCAGCGGGGACGGTGCGGGCCAGCCAGCGCCGAGCCAGCGCATTGTCGCCTCGGATCATTGCGGTCCAGGCCAGCAGCAGCTGGTACCGGGCGAGTACCAAGGATCCGCCCACACCGGCGGCCAGGGCCCGTTCCAGGACCGCGACGCCGACGTCGAGCTCGCCGCAATGCAGAGCCACGATCGCCGCCAGCGCCGCCGGCGTATCCGGGAGCAGCACGGCACGTCCGCCCGGTTCGAGCAGCGCGGCGGCCTGGGTCAGGGTGGACAGCGCCGTGGTCGGCGAGCCGGCCACGGACTCCAGCACCCCGGTGGCCATCAGCGACTCCGCCCCAGCCAGCAGCGTCGGCGGCCGGTCGCCGTCGGGAGCCGCGAGCACCTCCCGCGCCTGCGCCAGCGACCCGGTGCCGAGCAGCGCCAATGCCGCCAGCGGTGCCGCTGAGCCCACCCTGGCGGTGTTGACCCAGCAATAAACCTCGGCGCTGCGGGCCAGCAGACCGCGCTGGGCGAGGACCGCGGCCGCGACGTTGCCACCCCGGGCGAGATCCGGGCAGGCGGGGTCGGACAAGGCCTGATCGGCCAGCCGCAGCGCCCCGTCCAGGTCACCCGCGAGAGCCGACGCCTCGGCGCGCCGGGCCGCCAGCGAGGCGCTGTCCGCGCCGGCGGCGACGGCCAGGGTGTACAGCTGCACAGCCCGGTCCGACCGGGCCGCGTCGGCGGCAGCTTCGAGCACAGCCGCGAGGTCACGGCCGCGGGCACCGGCTTCGACCAGGTCGCGGGCCAGGTCGAGCACCGGATGGCCGCGTTCGAGGTGGGCGGTGAGCACCAGCCGCTGGATCGCCCGCCTGGTCCCTGGTGCGGCACCGGCCACCATTGCGCGTCGCACTAGCGGGATCACCCGATCCTCGGCTGAGTCCCCACCCAGCAGCAGGCCGCTTGCTTGTGCCATCGACAGCAGGTCAACGACCACGGCCGGATCGAGCGCGAGCACCTGGGCGAGGATCTCGGGATCGATGACCGCGCCGAGGCCCACCGCGAGCAGCAGTGCGCGTAGCTGGGGAGCAAGCCGGTCGAGGTCGTGGCGGACCCGGTCGACCACGTCCAGCGGCAGCTCCGGATGGCCGTCGTCGAGCGTGCTGCCGGTGCGCAGCGAGGCCACTGCTCGGTCGATGAGCAGCGGCACCCCGCCGGTCTGCTCGCAGATCAGGTCGATCACCGTCGTAGGCAGGGCTTGGCCGAGCAGCGTGCCGCAGCGGATCTGGATTCCGCGCCGGTCCAGCCGGCCCAACAGCACCGGCGGATGGAGGTGATCAAGAACGTCGGAGAGCTCGTCCAGCTCGGGCTTGCGCGGCCACGGGCGGTACGCGACGGCGAGCCGCACATCGCTGGTCAGGGCCAGGCGGCGCAGCCGGTCAAGGTCGGGGCCGTCCAGCTCATGGGCATTGTCGACCAGCACGGCCACGTCCGAGGACTGCGTGAGTCCGACGGCCGCCGCACCCGGCCCGACGACGTGGACCCCAGCCGCCAGATATGCCTGACGCAACGCGGCCAGCACCGCACTCTTCCCGAACCCTCCCGGTCCGACGACGCTCACCGCAAGCGGTGCCGTTGCATCGGAGCAGACCGCGCGGTGCAGCGCCTGTGCCTGCACCATCCCGGCGAGGAAAACCTCTGCGCCGTCCCGCACCGGTCGGTGGCGAGCCGTCGCCTGGTTCATTCATCCGTCCCTTGACGGCGCGGGCTGGATGTCGTGGTGGTGGCAGGGGTGGGCGTCGCACGAGGGGTGGGTGTAGCACGAGGGGTGGTCGTAGGCGGAGAAGCGGCCTCGGTTGTAGTCGGAAGGGCCCTCGTGGTGGTGGTCGTCGGGGGTGCCGTGGTCGGCGCAGTGGCGGTCGTGGTGGGAGGGGGGTTGGACCAGCTGGTGGTCCAGCTGCGGGTCCAGGTGGTCTGAGGCGCGGGCACCTCGGCGACCCCCGGCGGGGCGCCGCCGTCGGCCGGTTTGTTCGGTGCGGCGCCCAGTGTCCTGGTGCCCGGTGTCAGGGTGCCCGGTGTCAGGGTGCCCGGTGTCCTGGCGCCCGGTGTCCTGGCGCCCGGTGTCGTACGGACAGCTCGGGCGGAGTCCGCGCCGCGGGGGCTGTTGTCGTTGCCGCTCCCGGGGTTCGGTTCCAGGCTGTTGGTGAGGGGTGTCCCGGGGGTCACGGGTGCCGGGGTCCCGGCGCCGGCCGGGGGCAGGGGTCCACTGCGGGAAGTCATGAACGGTAGCGATGCCGCGCCCCCGACGAAGACGACGGCGAGCAAGCCCGCTGCCGCCAACCGCTTGAACCGCAGCGACCTGGCCCGGCGCCACTCGACGTCGGCAGGTTCGACGTCCAGCGGGATGGCGGTCAGGGTTGGCCGGTTCGGAAGCCCGACCTGGGCCGGCTCGGGGACGCCGGACCCAGGGACATCGGACCCAGGGAATCCGGACCCAGGGACATCGGACCCAGGGAATCCGGATAGGGCGGCGCCGAGCGCGATCGCGGCCTTGGGGTCGGCGTCGACGGCGACCGGGCGGCCGAACTCGGCCGACACGAGCTGCGCAACAAGCGGCACCCGCGAGGAACCACCGACCAGCAGCACCACATCAAGATCCCCCGGACCCACACCAGCCGAACGCAACGCCCGGCACAGCGCCTCCACCGTCTCCACAACCTGCGGCCGGATCAGATCCTCAAACTCCGCCCGCACCAACCGCACCTGGGACTGAACCTCGGGAAACAACACCGGGACCGTCACCTCAGTATCAGCCGAGAGCGCCTCCTTAGCCTCAGTGCACTCCCGCCGCAGCCGAGCAGTCGCCGCCAGCGTGGCAGGGGCCTCCGGGTCAAGCTCACTCAACGCGGGGACTGCATCGATGACATGTCCGAAGACAGCATCATCGAAGTCCACACCGCCCAGCCGTTCAATCCCCTCCGGGACGCCAAGCACCGAGAACGCCGCGGCGCCGGTCTTGCGCACGACAGCCGCATCAAAGGTGCCACCACCGAGGTCATAGACCGCGATGGTGCTCCCGGTGCCGATCCGCTCCTGAATCGAATAACTCGCTGCCGCCGCCTCCGGCTCAGTGCAGAACAGGATCTCCGGCAGCCCGCCCGCCCGCAGCGCATCCGCCATAATCCGGATCCGGTACGCGCCCCAGCTGGCCGGATGCGTGACCGTAATGCCCTGGGCAGGCGCACCCTCACGCTCAGCAACCCGGTCAACAACCCAACGGACCACCAACGCAGCGATCTCGCAGGCAGAATGCGGGACACCACCGATCACCATCGGGACCTCGTCCCCGATACGCCGCTTGAACTCCCGGACCACCCGATCGGGATCAGTGACGGCACGACGCTCAGCGGCCTCCCCCACCACCACCTGCCCATCCACCCCCAGATACACCACCGAACTCACCGCAGCACAACGGCTGCCCAGCGGCACCACCTCGGGAAGCACCCGCCCCCCACGGCAGACGGCCGCAGCAGTGAAGGTGGTGCCCACATCGATCCCAAGCCAGTAGCTCATCCTGGCGTGCCCCTATCC
>JBOHFT010000260.1:0-5083 GCA_050699815.1 Pseudonocardiaceae bacterium
GTGATGAGGTTGGCCAGTGGTTCGATGCGCTCATTGACTGAGTTCTGCACCCCGTTGCCGATGGCGACCAGCAGGATCACCGCGGCGACCCCGATGATGATGCCGAGCATCGTCAGCACGGAGCGCAGCCGGTTGGCGCGCAAGCCGCGCAACGCAATACGTACCGCTTCCCGCAAGTTCATTATCTGACCTTCGCCCGATTCCGATGCACCTGGTCACTGATGTCGCGCAGACACACGACCGCCTACCACCGATCTCGTTAATCACAACCTAGGCAGGAAGCGCAAGCCTGGCGTAAGCAGCGCGCAATACAGCACCGCAGCTGGCAGCATTCAAGATCCGGTTATCCGGTCGGCGTCCGGTGCGTGACGAGGCACGTCATCGGCCGCCTGGCGGGCGGCGGTTCTGGCGTCGTAGCGTACGAAGGCCGGTACGGCGAGCGCGAGCAGCCCGATGCCGACCAGGCAGGCCAACCCGCCGGAGACCACCGACACCCGGGGGCTGAACGCGGCTGCCACCACGCCCGCTTCGAGGTCGCCGAGCCGCGGGCCGCCCGTGACCACGACGATGAACACGCCCTGGAGCCGGCCCTGCATCTCGGGTGGGGTCGCGACCTGCAGGATCGTCGAGCGGTAGACCGCGCTCACGGTGTCGGCCGCGCCGGCGAGGGCAAGCAGCACCAGCCCGAGCCACAGCGTCGAGGTCAGCCCGAACAGCGTGATCGCCATCCCCCACGCCGCGATCGACAGCACCACCCCGAGCCCGTGGCGGTGCACCCGGGCGATGGCCCCGCCCAGCAACGTCACGACCACCGCCCCCACCGCGGGCGCGGCGTAGAGCAGGCCGGCCGTCCCGGCACCGCCGCCGTACTGCTCGTGGGCCAGCGCGGGGAACAGCGCCGTCGGCGCCCCGAAGATCATCGCGATGAGGTCGGCGACGAACGTCATCCGCACCACCGGGCGGGCCGCGAGGAAGCGCAGCCCCTCCATGACGGAGGCCAGCCCGGCCCGCCGGGCACCTTCACCAGGCGGCAGCGGCGGCAGCCGCACCGCAGAGTAGAAGGCGCCGGCGAACGACGCGACGTCGATCGCGTAGGCCCACGCGAAGCCGCCGGTGCCCACCGCCACCCCGGCCAGCAGCGGCCCGGCGATGATGGTGAGCTGCATGCTGCCGTAGGCCAGCGTATTGGCCGCCGGCAGCTTCTCGGCCCGCACCAGCTGCGGGATGATCGCCCGCCGGGCCGGCGAGTCGACCGCCGCGAACGCCGCCTGCACCGCGACGCAGGCGAACAGCACGCTGACCTGGTTGATCGCCAGCACGGCCTGCACCAGCAGCACGACGCTGACCAGCATCGTCGCGGCCGAGGTGACCAACACCAGCTTGCGGCGGTCGACCGCGTCGGCGATCGAGCCGCCGTAGAGCCCGAAGGCGACCAACGGCACGAAACCGGCGAGCCCGATCAGGCCGACGTCCAGCGATGAGCCGGTGATCGCGTACACCTGCAGCGGCACCGCGACCCGCGTCACCTGCGTGCCGACCAGCGAGACCAGCTGGCCGGCAAACAACCGCCGGAAGGCCGCGGACTCACGCAGCGGCGTGATGTCAGCGGCAACCGCACGCAACCCCCGACGGACGGTCCTCACGTCATCACTCTGAACCCGTCAGCCGCGTTCTGGAGACAAAACGCTGTAATAGCGGGTCCGATTAGCGCGTTCTGGAGACAAAACGCGGTAATTCCGGGGGCTGGCCGGCTACCCGCCCGCGGCGGGTTTTACCTCGCAGTCCGGGCCGGGGAAGACCAGGCGCTCGCGGCCGTCGTCGAACCGGACGAGGAAGGGCGGCTGGCCATCGGGCCCCCGCACCTCCACCACACGGCCCACGCGGTCGGGCCGGTCGACAGTGCGGCCATGCACGCACAGCCGGTCACCGATGCTCGCTCGCATGATGGATCACCTCGCTGATACGGGTCGAATGTCACTACGCCAGGTCCGACGCTAGGCCCGGCAGCGGTTCAGCTCAACCACAGCTCAGCTCAACCACCCACTCGGTCACGCTGCTGGCCAATCTGGGTACTGATCGGGCGGGAGCGTCGCTGTCAGTGTGACGAGGGATGATAGGTGCGTGCCCAGCCCTCGGCCAGCGCTGCGGATCGGCCCCTACCGGGTCGACCCGCCGGTCGTGCTCGCGCCGATGGCCGGGATCACCAATGTGGCGTTCCGGCGGCTGTGCCGGGAGCACGGCGCAGGCTTGTACGTCTGCGAGATGATCACCAGCCGCGCCCTGGTGGAGCGGCATCCCGGCACCCTGCGGATGGTCAGCTTCGACGCCGCGGAGCATCCCCGCTCGATGCAGCTTTACGGGGTCGACCCGGCAACGGTCCGCAAGGCCGTGGAGCTGGTTCGCGACGACGACCTCGCTGATCACGTCGACCTCAACTTCGGCTGCCCGGTCCCGAAGGTCACCCGGCGCGGGGGCGGTGCCGCGCTGCCCTACAAGCGGGCCCTGTTCGGCGAGATCGTGCGCTGCGCCGTCGAGGCGGCCGGGCACCTGCCCGTCACGGTGAAGTTCCGGATCGGCATCGACGACGAGCACCGCACGTTCCTCGACGCCGGCCGGATCGCGCAGGACGCCGGGGTGGCCGCGGTAACGCTGCACGCGCGCACCGCCGCGCAGCGCTACTCGGGCACCGCCGACTGGGACGCCATCGGCGCGCTCAAGCAGGCCGTCACGTCGATCCCGGTGCTGGGCAACGGGGACATCTTCGCCGCCGCGGACGCGATCCGGATGGTGGAGCACACCGGCTGCGACGGGGTCGTGGTGGGGCGGGGCTGCCTGGGGCGGCCGTGGCTGTTCGCCGAGCTGGAAGCCGCCTTCGCCGGCACCCCGGCCCCGACGCCGCCGACCCTGGGGCAGGTCGCGGCCATCCTGCGCCGCCACGCCGGGCTGCTCGCCCGGACCCTGGGCACCGACAAGGGCCTGCGTGACCTGCGCAAGCACGTCTCCTGGTACCTGCACGGCTTCCCGGTCGGCGGGGACGTGCGGCACGCGCTGGGCATGGTGTCCAGCTTCGCCGAGCTGGACGACCACCTCGCCCGGCTTGACCCCGATGCCCCGTTCCCGCCCGACGCCGACGGCCCCCGGGGCCGGCAGGGCTCACCCGGCCGGGTCGCGCTACCCGAGGGCTGGCTGGACGACCCGATGGACCTCGCGGTCCCCGCAGGCGCCGAAATAGCCCATTCCGGCGGGTGACATCGGACATCCGGAACAGTTCACCGTACCCTCGGTGCCGTGCGCGAGACCTTCCACGCCGAGCTGGACAAACTGCTCAGCGACCTGGCCAGGATCGCCCGGCGGGCCGGGCAGATGATGACCAACGCCTCGACCGCGCTCCAGCAGGCCGACCTGGCGCTCGCCGAGCTGGTCATCTCCGGCGGGGATGACATGACGGCATTACGCAACGACATCCGCCAGCGCTGCATCACCCTGCTCGCCCTGCAGGCACCGGTCGCCACGGACCTGCGGATGGTGGTCGCGGCCATGCACGCGGTGGGCGACCTGGAGCGAATGGGGTGCCTTGCCCAGCACATCGCCAAGATCGCGCGGATGCGGCACCCGATCATGCCGATCCCGGCCGACGTCCGCCCGGTGTTCGCGCGGATGGGCCTGCTCGCCGCCAGCCTGGCCGAGGGCGCCGCGACCGCGATCGAGCGCCGGGACCCCTTGTCCGCTGACCAGCTGGCCAAGGCCGACGACGAGGTCGACGCACTGCGCCGCCAGAGCTTCCGCATCCTGTTGTCCGAGAACTGGTCGCACGGGGTGGAACCGGCGGTGGACACCGCGCTCATCGGCCGCTACTACGAGCGCTTCGCCGACCACGCGGTGGCGATCGCCCGCCAGGTCAGCTTCCTCGTCACCGGGCTGCCCCCCGAGCGGCGGTGATTTTGCTGCCGGGATGTGCGACCGTGGAGGTGAGCAGCACCGAGAGGGAGTGACGCGATGACGACACCGCCGAGCTGGCCACCCGACCACGAGCGGGGCGCCACGACTCCCTGGGACACCCCAGGTCCCGCCACCCCCGGTTATCCCGGTGCCTACGGCTACCCGGTGCAGCGCCCCACCAACGGCTTCGCCATCGCCGCACTCGTGCTGGGGATCGTCTGGATCTACTGGGTCACCTCCAGCGGATTCTCGCCAGGATAGCGGCGGATCAAGGCTGAACTCTCAGCCCAGCTGGGCTCCAGGTTGCGGGGCGGACCCTAAACATGCGCCGTCATGGCAATGGGGCCGAACTCCACGTCGGTGTGGTGATGCGCAAAACCGAGCTTCCGGTAGGTCCGCAGCGCGGCGGCATTATCGGACTCGACGTAGAGCAGCACCTCCGCCACCCCCCGCTGGCGCAGGTGCTCCAGCCCCGCCGCGGTCAGCGCACCGCCCAGGCCAATGCCCTGGGCGCCGGGGTCCACCCCGACCACGTAGACCTCGCCGCGCCCGTCGGGGTGCACCTTGGTCCAGTGGAAGCCGAGCAGCCGATCAGCCCGGTCCACCGCCAGCAGGAACCCCTTCGGCTCGAACCACGGCTGCGCCTCGCGCACCGTGAGTTCGCTGGTATCCCACCGGCCCTGCTCGGGGTGCCAGGAGAAGGCGCGATTGTTCACCCGCAGCACCGCGGCCTCGTCCGCACCCGGCACGAACTCGCGCAGCGCCACCCCGTCGGGCAGGGCCCGGGGCGGGACCGGATCGGCCAGCCCGCGACGCAACTGCCACAGCTCACGCCCGCGGGCCAGCCCGGCCCGCTGCGCCAGCCGCAACGCCGCCGGGTGCTCGCCGTGCGCCCACATCCACAGCGGCCCGCCAGCCCGATCGAGCAGCGCGGCGAGCAGCGCGCCGCCAACCCCACGGCGCCGGTGCGCCGGATGCACCGCGAACTCGGCGGTGCGGCGCGGCGCCCGGTCGTCCAGGCCCGCGTAGCCGACCAGGGTGCCCGCGGGGTCGCAGGCCAGCAGGTGCACCCCCAGGCCCGGACTCCGAAGCCGCAGCGCAGCCGCTTCGGAGAGGGGGTCGACGCCATCCGCGTCCGCCGCGG
>JBOHFT010000261.1:0-5075 GCA_050699815.1 Pseudonocardiaceae bacterium
CGGCCCTCGGCGAGTAATGGAGCGAAAACGTACGTTAGGGCCGTGACCTGGGGATTGGTGGCTCGTCTGCTTTGATGGTGCCGCGTGTGCAGTGGCTGTTGAGTGCGGGGGTCCGGTGCCGGTTGAGTTCTTGAGTGATGCCGACGCGGCAGCGTTCGGCCGCTATGATGGTGTGCCGTCGCGGGCGGAGCTGGAGCGGTTCTTCTTCCTCGACGACGCGGACATGGTGCTGGTCGGTCAGCGCCGTGGTGATCACAATCGCCTGGGGTTCAGCTTGCAGCTGGTGACGGCCCGCTATCTCGGGAGGTTCCTGCCCGATCCGCTGGCTGGCGTGCCACCCGAGGTGATCGACTACCTTGCTGAGCAGCTGGGCATCGACGATCCTTCATGCCTGAAGCGGTATTCCCAGCGGGAGCCGACCCACCGTGAGCACGCGGGTGGGATCGCGCGTGTCTTTGAGTTGCGGGACTTCTCCGAGGTCGAGGCTGAGCTGACGGCGTGGGTGGATGCCCGGGCGTGGACCAGCGGGGACGGCCCGAAGGCGATCTTCGACGGTGCGGCGCGGTGGTTGCGGCAGGAGAAGGTGCTGCTGCCGGGGGTCACCACGTTGGCGCGGTTGGTGGCCCGGGTGCGGGACGGGGCCACCAACCGGTTGTGGGGCACCCTCTACGCGTTGCTCACCGCCAACGAGGCGATCGTGCTGGAACGGCTTCTCGAAATCGCCGACGGGGACCGGGTGTCCGTGCTGGAGCGGCTGCGTAAAGGCCCGACGAGTCAGACCGGGCGGGAGATGGTCCTGGCGTTGGAGCGGGTCGCCAAGATCGTCGACCTGGGTGTGGGGTCGACCGATGTGTCGGCGGTGCCGCACCGCAAGGTGCTGGATCTGGCCCGTTACGGGATGACGGCCACGCCCACCCAGTTATCGCGGCACCCGGTGACAAGACGGCTCGCGACGCTGCTGTCCACGGTGGTGTACTTGCAGGGCCGCGCGGTTGATGACGCGCTGGAGCTGCTCGATGTGCTGATGGCGGCCAAGCTGATCGGGCCGGTGAAACGGGCGGTGGACAAGGAAACCCTGCGCCGCTACCCGAAGTTCTCGCGGGAGTCGTCCAAGCTGGCGGCGGCGGTGGAGGTGCTGCTGGAAGCCACCGACTTCGGTGAGGACATCACGTTGACCGAGGTGTGGGAGTCCATCGAGGTGATCGTGTCGCGCCGCGAACTGCGGGCCGCGGTCGCGGCGGTCACCGACAGTGTGCCGCCGCCGGACGCCGACCGGGACGGGGAGTTCCGGGCCGGGCTTGTCGACAAGATCGCCACGGTCCGGGGGTTCCTGCCGCTGTTGTGTGAGCACATCGAGTTCGGGTCCACCCAGGCGGCGAATCCGGTACTCACGGCGATGAAGGACATCGGGCCGCTGATCAAACCTGTCGGGCCGCCCTCGCGCAAACCATTGTCGCGCCAGGCGATCGACCCGAGTGTGGTGACCGGGTCGTGGAAGCGGCTGGTGTTCGACAAGCCGGGGTTACCCGCCGGCGCGGTGGACCGCTCGGCGTACGTGATCTGCGTGCTGGAGCAGTTTCATCACTGCGTGAAGCGCCGCGAGATCTACGCCACGAACTCGACCCGCTGGGGCGATCCGCGAGCACACCTGCTGGACGGGAAGAAGTGGGCCGCGGCCCGCGCTGCGGTGCTGACCGCGCTGCGGCTGCCCGAGGACCCGACGGAGTTGCTGGCGCGGCACACCGATGAGCTGGATGCCCGATACCGTGAGGTCGCCGGCCGGTTCGCCGACAACACCGGCGTCAGCGTCGATGAGCAGGCCGTGTGCATGTGCAGGCCCTGGAGGCGATCCCCGACCCGCCCAGCCTGGTGGATCTGCGCCGCCGGGTGAACGCGATGCTGCCGCAGGTCGACATCGGCGACCTGATCCTGGAGGTGATGGACTGGCACCCGCGGATGGTCGAGGCGTTCACCTCCGTCACCGGCGGCGAGGCCCGCCTGGGCGATCTGAATGTGGTGATCGCGGCCGCGCTGACCGGGCAGGCGCTGAACATCGGCTACGGCCCGATCGCGAAGTCCGGGCAGTTCAGCAGGGCCCGGATCTCCCACGTCGCCCAGAACTACCTGCGGGCCGAGACCTACGCCCAGGCCAACGTCAGCCTGGTCGAGGCCCAAGCCGGGATCGGCCTGGCCCAGGCGTGGGGCGGTGGCCTGGTCGCCGCAGTGGATGGGATGCGCTTCGTGGTGCCGGTGAAGAGCATCTACGCCCGCAGCAACCCAAAATATTTCGCGCGGGGCAGCGGCTCAACGTGGCTGAATCTGCTCAACGACCAGTCCGCGGGGCTGGCGGGAATGGTGGTCTCGGGCACCCCAAAGGACTCGCTGCACCTCCTGGACCTGCTCTACCGCCAGGAAGGCGGCCCGGTGCCGGAGATCCTGGTCTCCGACATGGGCTCCTACAGTGACGTGATCTTCGGGCTGGTGCACCTGCTGGACAAGCAGTACCGGCCCTCACCGGCAGACCTGCCCGACGAACGGCTGTGGCGGGTGGACCCGGCCGCGGACTACGGGCCGCTGAACACCGCAGCGCGGGGCCGCCTTGACCTGGACCGCCCGGCCCGGCACTGGCCGGACATGCTGCGGGTGGTCGGGTCGATCCACCTCGGCGAGGTCCGGGCCTCGGAGGTGATGCGGATCCTGCAACGCGAGGGCAACCTCACCCCGCTGGGAGACGCGTTCGCCCACTACGGCCGGATCTTCAAGTCCCGGCATTTCCTGACCTACCCCGACGACGGCGGATATCGCCGTGACATCAAGCGGATGCGGAACCTGCAGGAGGGCCGGCACAGCCTGGCCAAGCACCTGTTCCACGGCAAGCTCGGCGAGCTGCACCGCGCCTACCAGCAAGGGATGGAAGAACAACTCGGCGCGCTCGGCCTGGTGTTGAACTGCGTCACGCTGTGGAACACCGTCTACATGGATGCCGCCCTCACACAGTTGCGCGCACAGGGATACCCGGTGCTCGATGAGGACGTCGCGCGGTTGTCGGCCTACGTGCAGGCCCACATCAACGTCCTGGGCACCTACACCTTCACCGCCGCACAATTGGGTGGCAGCCTGCGCGCGTTCCAGGACCCGGACGCACCCGAAGACGACGACTGACACCCGGCATGGCTGCCCGCGGGCCGGGGCGTCCGTAAGCCGATCGGTCACCGGACACCGAGCGCTCCGGCCGTCGACACGCCATCCGGCCAGGTCAAAGTGTCTCACTTAGGGTATACAGTCACTATGTGATGGATAGGTACCATAAACGTGACAAGGTGGGGTGAGTTGAGTACCAATGTCGGGTATGCGAGGTGCAGTACCGACACCCAAGACCTCGCCGCGCTCGGCGTGGACGCTGACCGCATGTATCTCGACGAGGGACTCACCGGCGCTAACCGTGCCAGGCCCGGCCTAGATCAGGCCCTCGCGGCCGCCCGTGAGGGCGACACGTTCACCGTCACCAAGCTCGACCGGCTCGCCCGATCGGTGCCCGACGCCCTGGAGATCCTCGGCCAGCTCTCCGACCGTGGCGTCCGCTTCGCCCTGGGCGCCTCGGTCTACGACTGGAACGACCCGTTCTCCCGGATGTTCCTGCAGATCCTCGCCGTGGTAGCCGAGTTCGAGGCCAACCTCATCCGCCAACGCACCCGCGAGGGCATGGCTATCGCCAAGTCCAAGGGCAAGCTGCGCGGCAAGCAACCGAGCCTGTCCACCGCGCAGCAGAACGCGTTGGTGCGCATGAAGGACGGCGGGGACTACACCATCGTCGAGCTGGCCGAGCTGTTCAAGGTCTCCCGCCCCACGGTGTACCGAGTACTCGATCGCCACCGTGCCCGCCTGGACACCGAGAACCCTGGCGCTGCCGTCGCGCTGTCCGTCGACACCTGACCGTTGCCAGACGTGGCCGTACCCCGCGCAGTGTCAGCTCGCGGGCGAGCCGATATAGCAGAGAGCGGGACACGATGGACAACGGATACCAACTCCACGGCACAGACGCCAAGGGAGAAGGCGTGTTCGCCACCCAGTCCTTCCTCACCGGCGAGACGGTGATGATCGGTGTCATCGACCGTGAACTCGATCGCAACCACTCCCACGCCTCCCAGGTCAGCGCGGAACGCTTCGTGTTGCACGGCGGCCTGGTCCCCAAGGTCAACCACTCGTGCGATCCCAACTGCGGGATCCGCCTCAACTCCAGTGGCGCCCACGACCTCATCGCCCGCGAGCCCATCGTCGCCGGCCAGGAGATCACCTTCGACTACGCCATGCGGAACTACACGGTCGAGCACTTCGCCGCCCACTGCCAGTGCGGCTCGCGCCACTGCCGCGACCGCATCACCGGCTGGAAAGATCTCCCCGCCCACCGCAAAGCCGACTACCACGGCTTCGTCGCTCCCTACCTCACCGACCTCGACAACCAGCGCGCCACCAGTATCCCGGCCCGTCCCACCAACTGTGGCCTCCAGCCCACCAACGCCACCGCAGGTCCACTACGTTGATTGGGTCATCCCGCTCACCAGCGGAAACACTCACTCGCGGCGGTTTTTGCCGTTTCCTTGTGCTGCACCCCGTCGACGACCTGCTCGGCGACGCTGATCGGCGGGTAGGCGATCAAGCCGCCGACCACACCCTGGTCGCGGTGCTTGGCCACCAGGACCAGCGCGGCCTCCAGATACGCGCGCATTGGGTTGGTGCGCGGTGAACCGCTCGGCCATGTACCGCAGGCACGCCTCCTGACCGCCACGCAGCCCACCCGCAGGCCGGTGCCGGCACCGGCCTCGGATCATCGCCTCACGCAGGGGCGCCTCGAAGGGCGCATCCGCGATCGCATCGATGTCGGCGGCTCCGCCCGCGACGGCACACCGGCGTAGCGGGCGAACGCTGCCGCGTCGGCATCACTCAAGAACTCAACCGGCACTGGAACCCCCGCGCTCGATAGCTACCGCACACGCGGCACCATCAAAGCAGACGAGCCACCAATCCCCAGGTCACGGCCCTAACGTACGTTTTCGTTCCATTACTCGCCGAGGGCC
>JBOHFT010000262.1:0-4997 GCA_050699815.1 Pseudonocardiaceae bacterium
CAGCGCCGTGCACGACGGGGAAGCCGAAGTCTCCGCCGCCGCGCATACAGTAGATCTGCTGCGAGCCAAGGCCCTGGGCCACGAGGCGAGCAGCGACTTCATCCGGGCCATCCTCAGCGAGCGGGAGGAGAGCTAGCGCCATGCCCCTCATCACCGGCGAGTGGTTCCTACCACGACGAACGGACAACGGCGTCTACTGTGTGCAGACCAAGTTCACCGAGGACGCGGTGTACGTGCGCAATGACCGGCGCCCGGACGCGGGGACCGCCGTGTTCGACCACGCCGAGTGGGCCGTGTTCATCGCCAGCGTCAAAGACGGCGACTACGACCTGTAGTGCAGCTGGTCTTGCTCGGCCGCAGGCGCGCCGGAGGTCAGCACGCGGCGCGAGTCCGGCATCGGCAGCACCCTGGCCGATGTCAGCTCCTCGACGGTGATCAGCGGGCCGGCGCACACCTGATCCAACAAGTCGGCCTGCGCCGGTGCGAGATCCGTGAGCCGACGGCGACACTGCTGCCGTCAATCTTGAGCCGTCGTGGACTGTCGCAACACGGGAGGTCGTCTCACCAAAGATCACGTCAGGTCAAGAACGGGTTGTGCAACCGCGCTCCGGTAGTAGCGACGTCGCTGATGTTGCGGGTGACGAGCGTCCAGTCGTGCACCTTGGCGGTCGCGGCCAGCAGGCCGCCGACGACCGGAAGCGGATCGGGGACGTTGAGCGTGCCCCATTCCTCGGCCACCTCCGCGGTGACCGGGACGATGCGGTCGGAGTAGGCGCGCAACAGACCCGCCAGCCACTGGTCGAAGGCCTCCTGGTCTGTCTAGACAGACCACTATAAACCCCACGAGCCGATCCCGTTGGTGTCCTCACCCGGCACGTTGGCGCACGAGCAGACACACTGGTGCCCAGCCAAAAACCCAGGGAGGACATGATCGTGCACGCGACAGACCGCGCCACGTCGGCACCGCCGGACGACGAGCTGCGCCGGCTGCTCGCCGGTGCGCACCACGACCCGCATTCGGTGCTCGGCGCCCACCCGCACCCCGACGGCACCGCAATCCGGGTGCTGCGCCCGCATGCCGACGAGGTGACGGTGCTCATCGACGGCAGCGAGCACCCGCTGGAGCGCAGCACCGAGGGCTTTTTCCACGGTGTGACACCCGGTCCGCCCGGCGACTACCGGCTGCGGGTGCGCTACGGCAAGCACACCGAGCTCACCGACGACCCCTACCGCTGGCTGCCGACGCTGGGTGAGGTCGACTTGCACCTCATCCGGGAGGGCCGCCACGAGCGCCTGTGGGAGGCCCTCGGCGCGCACCTGCGGACGTACTCCACGCCAAGCGGCCCGGTGGCGGGAACGTCGTTTTCGGTGTGGGCCCCGCACGCCCAGGGGGTGCGGGTGTGCGGCGACTTCGACAGCTGGTCCGGGGTGGCCACCCCGCTGCGCTCGCTGGGCTCGGCCGGGGTGTGGGAGGTCTTCCTGCCCGGCGTCGGCGCCGACACCCGCTACAAGTTCCGCCTGCTGGGCCCGGACGGGAGCTGGCACGAGAGGGCCGACCCGATGGCCCGCGCCACCGAAGTCCCGCCGAACACGGCCTCGGTGGTCGCCGCCCCGTCGGCCTACGAGTGGGGCGACGCCCCGTGGCTTGCCGAGCGGGCGACAAAGCAGCCAGCAGCCGAGCCGATGAGCATCTACGAGGTGCACCTGGGCTCCTGGAAGCAGGGCCTGGGCTATCGGGAGCTGGCCGATGAGCTGGCCGGCTACCTGGCGACGACCGGGTTCACCCACGTTGAGCTGATGCCGGTCGCCGAGCACCCGTTCGGTGGCTCCTGGGGCTACCAGGTCACCTCCTATTACGCGCCGACGTCGCGCTACGGCTCCTCGGACGACTTCCGCTACTTCGTCGACACGCTGCACGCTGCCGGGATCGGCGTGATCGTGGACTGGGTGCCCGCGCATTTCCCGCGCGACGAATGGGCGCTGGCCCGCTTCGACGGCGCGCCCTGCTACGAGCACTCCGATCCGCGGCGCGCGGCGCACCCGGAATGGGGAACCCTGATCTTCGACTACGGCCGCAACGAGGTCCGCAATTTCCTGGTGGCCAATGCGCTGTACTGGTTCGAGGAGTTCCACCTCGACGGGATCCGGGTGGACGCCGTGGCGTCGATGCTCTACCTCGACTACGCCCGCCCGAGCGGCGAATGGCTGCCCAACGTCCACGGTGGACGCGAGAACCTGGACGCGGTGGCATTCCTGCAGGAGATGAACGCCACCGTCTATAAACGGCACCCCGGCATCGTGACGATCGCCGAGGAGTCCACCGCCTGGCCCGGAGTCACCCGGCCGACTCATCTGGGCGGCCTGGGATTCGGCCTGAAGTGGAACATGGGCTGGATGCACGACACGCTCGGCTACCTCGGCCACGATCCCGTGCACCGCAGCTACCACCACAACGAGATGACCTTCTCGCTGATGTACGCCTGGAGCGAGAACTTCGTGCTGCCGCTGTCGCATGACGAGGTGGTGCACGGCAAGGGCTCGCTGTGGGCCCGGATGCCGGGTGACAACTGGAACAAAGCCACCAACCTGCGGGCTCTGCTGGCCTACATGTGGGCCCACCCCGGCAAGCAGCTGCTGTTCATGGGCGGCGAACTCGGGCAGCCCGCCGAATGGGCGGAGAGCCGCTCACTGGAGTGGCACCTGCCCGACTACCCGCTGCACGGCGGGCTGCAGCGGCTGGTCGGCGAGCTCAACGCCGTTTACCGATCGCATCGCGCGCTCTACAGCCAGGACACCACGCCAGCCGGCTTCGAGTGGATCGATGCCAACGATGCCGCGGGCAACGTGCTGAGCTTCCTGCGCTGGGGCGACGACGGGTCGGTGCTGGCCTGCCTGGCGAACTTCGCCGGGCACCCGCACGAGGACTACCGGGTCGGGCTACCCCGCCCGGGGCGCTGGCTCGAGGTCCTCAACACCGACGCCGAGCGCTACGGCGGCTCCGGCGTCGGCAATCTCGGCGAGGTCACCGCTGGCGAAACACCATGGCACGGGCAGCCCTGCTCCGCGCTGCTCCGGCTGCTGCCTGCTGGCGCACTGTGGCTTACCTGCTGTCACAATGAGGGCCGCATCCATGTCGAGAGCTGATTCGAACGGACCTGGATAGCGGTACCTCGCATCAGTAGGCTGCGCAGAGCCGGGTCTGCTGGGTATCTGATCGGTGGAGCACCAGGGTGGCATTCGACCACACACGGCTGTCCTGGGAGTGGGCCCAGGTTATCGTCGCCACTACTTACGGGCCGATGCCGCTGCCCGGCATCATCCACTACCTCAAGGATCTTACCGACCGGCTGGTGGCCGCGCTGTCTGGTCCCCAGGTGGACACCCAAGCGGCATCCGAGGTCGGCGCCCAGCTGGTAGCCGGAGGCTTCATCGGCCCGCAGAGCCTGTCCCGCACTGTCGAGTATCTCGGCACGGCTCTGCCCGGCGCCCCCACTGGCAAAGCGTCGGGCGTGCCCTGCGGCCGGATGATCGAGCTGCTCGGCGCGCTGGCGGCCGGCTACGCATGGGCTTTGCGCGACCACGTCCTCAGACAGCAGCACGAGGTCAAGCAGGCGCTGTCACTGGCCCGGCAGGACATCGAGCGGGATCTGCACCTGCTCCGGCAGCGGCTGAGCCACCAGGCACTGCATGACCTGCAGACCGGTCTGCCGAACCGGGTACATTTCGCCAGCCACCTGGAGACAGTGCTGGGGCAGCTCGACCCGTCGGCCATCGTCACCGTGCTGCACCTCGATCTGGACGGCTTCTCGGCGATCAACGACGGGCTGGGGCACCACGCCGGTGACCGGCTGCTGAACGTGGTAGCCAGGAGACTGGAAAACGCAGTCTCCGACCAGCGGGCGATGGTCGCCAGGCTGGGAGCCGACGAGTACGCGATCTTCATCGAACCCGGGCAGCCGGTACCGAACGTCGGGGCTTTGGCCGAACTCATCAACACCGAGCTCGCCGAGCCGTTCTACCTGGACCGGATCGGGATTGCGGTCACCGCGACGATCGGTGCCGTGCAACGCGGGGCCGGCGAGTTCACGGCCCAGGAACTGATGCGGGCCGCCGGCGCCACGCTGCGCCGGTTGGGCGGCCGGGGCACACGGCAGTGGGATCTGTTCGACCCAGACATCGATGCCGCCGAACGCACGGAACTCCAGCTGGCCGCGGCGATGCCCGGCGCCCTGGAGAGCGGCGAGCTGCAGGTGACCTACCAGCCGGTAGTCACGCTGGACCGCCGGACGCTGGTGGGCATCGAAGCGGCCCTGAGCTGGCCGCACCCCCAGCACGGCGTGCTGTCCAACGATCAGTGTGTGCAGGCCGCGGAGCGGACCGGGGTCGCGCACGCCGTCGGTCAGTGGCTGCTGCGCACCGCCGCTGAGCAGGCCGTGTCCTGGCGGCAGCGCAGCGGAGACGAGGTGCCGCCGGTGGTGGTCAACCTCACGCCGTCCCAGGCGCAGGACCCCGACCTGGTGACCAGGGTCCGCGCGGTGCTGGCACAGACCGGGCTGGCGCCAGCGCAGCTGGAGCTGCGGGCGCCGGCGAACGTGATCCGCACGGCCAGTGGCGAGCTCGCCGGCGAGGGCGGTGGACACGCCGAGGACAACCTGCGGGTGCTGGCCGATCTCGGCGTCCGTGCTGGGCTGTACGACTTTGGTGGCGGCATCGGCGAGCTGCGCTGCCTGGCTGACCTGCCGGTATGTACGGTGCGAATCGCCCGGCCAGTATCCGAGCAGGTAGCTGCCGATCCATCCCGGATCCTTTCCCAGGCAGCACAGGCGTTGGTGCACATCGTGCGCGCCGCCGGGGTCGACGTGGTCGCCTTCCCGGTAGACAGCGAGGAGCAGGCCGCGTGCTGGCCGTGGATAGGCGCCAACTGGGCAGTCGGCGCACTGTTCGGCGGCGTCGAACAGTGGCTCGACCCGTGAGTGGCGATGCGAGCTGTAGCTCGC
>JBOHFT010000263.1:0-4992 GCA_050699815.1 Pseudonocardiaceae bacterium
AGACCTTCTCGAGGCCACCGGTGAGGCCGACAGCGCGCAGACGTGACCGCTGATCAGCGGTCACGTCTGCGCGCTGTCGGCCTCACCGGTGGCCTCGAGAAGGTCTGGAGCGTCGCCAGATTGCCGGGATGGTGTTGGCCACCTCGTCGCCGTGCAGAGGGACCTGAGGATCGAAGACCCGCGGTTCCTGGACGATGAGGTGTAAGGGTCGGCGCGGTAGACGGTCGGGCTGTTGCGGCCGGCTGAGACGTTGTTCAACTTCACCAGATCCACAGGTGCCTCCAGGTATTCCAGCTCGATTCCAATCCATGCCAGTGTCCGGCCAACCCCTACGAAAAGGCAACCCGGGACCCGTCGCGGCCGCTGGTCGCAGCCGAGGTGGGCGGTGGGCCGAAGCGTCCACACAGTGGCGCCGGGTGCAGAGGGCAGTACCGTTGAGCGAGTCGGCTTGAGCGGCGGCGGGTGCGGACCTGTCCCGGAGGGGTGGGCATGGCTGGTCGGGGGCATCTGGTCGTGGTGGTGCCGGGGATCGGCGGCAGCGTGCTGGCTCGCCCGGGCAGGTGCGAGGATGTGGTGTGGGACGCGGGCAAGGGCGACATCGCCGATCTCGTCGTGCGGCCCGACCGGATGAGCGTGGCCGAGTCGCCTCGGCTGGAGCCGATCGGGTTGACAGCGTCGACGAAGTTTCTGGGCTTCACCGTGGTGCCCGGCTACGAGGGGCTGCTTGAGCAGTTGGAGTCGTTCGGCAGCATCGACCGTCGAGGCGACCCCCGCCGCCCGAGGCGTGACGCGGACGTGGTGGTCGTGCCCTACGACTTCCGCCGCGGCATCGTGGAGGCCGCCGATCGGCTTGACGCGGTGGTCCGCGCCCGGCTCGACGGCTTGAGCGAGGCGGCGCGGGCGGGGCGGGTGATCGTCGTGGCGCATTCGATGGGCGGCCTGGTCGCCCGCTATTGGCTGGGGCCGTTGGGACGGTGGGGGTGGTGCCGTGCGCTGATCACCGTCGGCACACCGCATCGGGGGGCGTCCAAGGCGCTGGACTGGCTGGTCAACGGCGTAAGACTGTGCGGGGTGCGGCTGGGCGGGCCGAGCGGGCTGGTCTGGGACTGGCCGGCGGTGGCTCAGCTGCTGCCCCGCTACCCGGCGGTGCGCAACCTGACCGTCCCAGCCGACGCGCCCAATGCGAGGTACCCGCATGAGCTGCCCATCGCCGGTCTGACCGCGGCGTCTGATGCGCCGGATGCGACGTGGTATCCGCACGAGCTGCCCATCGACGGTCTGACCGTCCCAGCCGACGCGCCGGATATGGCGTGGTACCCGCACGAGCTGCCCATCGCCGGTCTGACCGCGGCGCCTGATGTGGCGTGGTACCCGCACGAGCTGCCCATCGCCGGTCTGACTGCGGCGCCTGATGCGACGTGGTATCCGCACGAGCTGCCCGTAGACGGTCTGGCCGGGCCGGCCAAGGCGGCCTATGACCTGCATGTGGAGATCGAGGGGTCGTGGCGGGCGATGCCCCGCGGCGGGCCGGAGATGGTGGCGTGCATGGGGTGGAGCCACCCGACGCCGGACGCCTGTTTCTGGGACGGCGTCTCGCTGCGGGTGACGAAACAGCCGCCTGACTGGTTGGACCTGGCCGGCCGTTGGATGGGGGATTTCGGCGACGGCACGGTGCCCGCCTACTCGGCGCTGCCGCCCGAGCTGGACAACCAGGTCCGTGGCCGGATCCGGCTGTTGGACCGGCATGTGCCGATGGCGTGCTCGACGCGGATCCTCGAGCTGATCATGGACTATGAGGGCTGGCCGCCGCCGACCCTCGTGCGCGGCGACGAGCGTTCACCGGCGATCGGGCTGGACGTCGAGGAGCTGCACGCATCCGGTCAGCCGATCCCGGTCATCGTGACGGTCCGCGAGGTCGACGCCGATCTGTCCGGTCAGGCGATGTGGGCGCAGCTACGCCCACAGGTCGTCGACGTCGCCGCCGGCATGGCGGGTCGGGTGAGCGTCCAGCTGGACTGGGACAGCGAGCGCGGCTGCTTCTCCGGTGCGCTGCCAGGCCAGCCCGAGGGGCTGTACGAGCTGGAGGTGTCAGCCCGGGAGGTGCCGCAGGCCGGGGACCTGGCCGTGGTGGACACGGTGGCGGTGGTTGACGGTGACTGACTGGCCGCCCTGGGCGTTGGTCGGTGAGCCGCTGGCGTTGGCCCGCTACGTGCTGCCCGATCACGTCGCCCGCTACGTCCAGCTGCCGGGTCCGTCTGGGGAGAGCAGGCTGAGGCGGCTGCGGACGGTGTACGCGGGGTTGGCTGAGCTGAAGATCGGCTACGCCTATGACGATGACGCGGCGGGCGCCGAGGCGGGCCGGCAGGTCATCCGACCGCCTGAGCAGGTGCTGTGGGCGCCGCGGCACGCGACCTGTCTGGATCTGGCCGTGGTGCTCGCGGCCGCCTGCCTGAAGGCTGGGCTGCACCCGGTCATCGTCATCCTCGACCCGCCCGACGGGCACGGGGCTGGGCATTCGCTTGTGCTTGTGCGGCTCGACCGCGGCCGGCGCGCGCGCACCGACGGCGCGTCCGGCCAGGACGTGTGGGACGAGCCGCCCGCCGGGCTGCTCGACAGCCTGCAGCGCGAGTTGGGCGGGCCGCCGGGCAAGGTGCTGGCGGTCGATCCGGTCGGTGTGGCGGTCTCTTTGGGCGCGACGGCGACCCGTGGGTTGGGCGTCAGCTTGGCCGCCGCGGTGGCCGCCGGGGCCCGCTATCTGACCGGCGGCGATGGGAGGGTGGCGTGGCGGTGGCGGCTGGGCGTGGACGTCGGCAGCGCCTGGTCGCAACAGGCGACCCAGCGGCCTGATCCCCGCCCTGAGGTTGAGCCGTTGCGTGAGCCCTACCGGTCTGCGGACAGCGCGGAGTCGCCGCTGCGGCTGCTGCGCGCCGAGTACGAGCTGGTGCCGTTCCAAAACCGTGATGAGCTGACGGTGCTGGCCGACTGGTGCCGGCGGGTCGCCGCCGGGGACCGCACCGGGCTGGCGGTGATCACCGGGATCGGAGGATCGGGCAAAACCCGGCTCGCGCTGCAGTTGGCCCATGTCCTGCGCCGGGAGGGCTGGTATGCGGGCGTGCTGCCCAAAGGGACCCAGGGGGCTGGCTGGCTCGCAGAGGTGGTCTCGCCACTGCTGGTCGTGCTCGACTACGCCGACGGCCGGACCGCCGACGCGAAAGCGCTGCTCAAGGCGCTGCGGGCACACCGTGGCAGCCCCGCGGTGGTGCTGTGCACCGCTCGGTCGATCGACGGTGACTGGCTGGCCGACATCGTCGCGTCGTTGGACGATGACCGGCACGCCTTCCGCCGCGAG
Source organism: Pseudonocardiaceae bacterium (assembly GCA_050699815.1). Classification (GTDB taxonomy): domain Bacteria; phylum Actinomycetota; class Actinomycetes; order Mycobacteriales; family Pseudonocardiaceae. Next base: position 3,350 of record JBOHFT010000263.1, read on the forward strand.
CAGGTGACGCTGCCCGACGCCCACCCGGATTCCCTGGACGTCTACCAGCGCACCGTGGCCGCGTTGACCAGCCCGGCCGCAGCGGTGGAGGCGCCGCGGCCGCCTCGCGGCATCCGCTGGACGACGTTGGATTTCGTCCTGCTCGGTTGGGTCACGGCGCAGGGCAACCCTGCGCTGCCGACGACCCGTGGCGCGCTGTACGACCAGGTGCTGGTTCACGAGCAGAGCTACTGGTGCACGGTGTACCGCGACCATGTCGCCGAGCGGCGGCCCAGCCGGGCTCGGCTGCGCCAGGCCGCCGCCTGCCTGTGTCTGGTCGCGCCGACCGAGCGGGAGGCGGACCGGGTGCTTCGCGCGGTCGCCGACCTGGCGGAGGACGCGCGGGAGCGTCACGACGTCCGCGACACCCTGGTCGTCTGCCTGCGCCCCGGCCCAGGCGAGGGACTTGCGGTGCGACCAGATCCGGTGGGCGACCACCTGCTGCTCCGCGAGTTGGACCAGGATCCGGGGCTGGTTGCGCGCACGCTCGGCCAGGCTGGCGAGGCGAGGCTGGGGCAGGCGCTGATCACGCTGGTCCGAGCCGGCCAGAACGACGCCGAGGCCTCGACCAGGCTGATCACCGGCCTGCTCACCCACGACCCCGACCGCTGGCCGGCGGTCCTATCGGTCGCTGGGAGACAGGGCGGGGCGGCGACGGCCAGCCTGGAGCGCCTGGCAGCCCAGCCGGACACCCGGCTGCCATTGGACGAGCTGTCCGCCGCAGTCCCGTTCTCCGCAATCGCGCTGTACGACCTTGGGCTACTGGTTGACCGTAGACGTCTCGACACCGCCAGAACCACCGACGCCGGTCCAGAAACACTCGCGAATCTCCTAGCCCGAGTGAGCTTCCGAGCCGGCCACACGGGGGACCGTGCCGGCGCGCTGGCCGCGATCGCGGAAGCCGTTGAGATCTACCGGGGGTTGGCTAAAGACCCTGCATTCCTGCGCTGGCTCGCCATCTTGCTGGACGGCCTGTCCTTCCGGCAGGCTCAGGTTGGGGACTGGGCCGGTGGGCTAGCCACCAACACCGAAGCCGTCGAGATCTACCGGCGGTTGGCAAAGGACGCCGCGTTGCTTCCCGGGCTCGCCGAGTCACTGAACAACCTGTCCCTTCGGCAGGCTGAGGCTGGGGATCGGGCTGGCGCGCTGGCCACCATCACCGAAGCCGTCAATATCCGCCGGGGGTTGGCCAAGGACACTGCGTTCCTGCCCGCCCTCGCCGGCTCGCTGAACAACCTGAGTAAGGCTCAGGGCGAGACCGGGGACCGGGCCGGTGCGCTGGCCACGATCACCGAAGCCGTTGAGAGCTATCGGAAGCTGGCAGAGACCAACCCCGCCGTGTTCCTTCCGGGCCTTGCCGGGTCGTTGAACAACCTGTCGCTTCGGCAGGGGGAGGTTGGGGATCGGGCTGGTGCGCTGACCACGATCACCGAAGCCGTCGGTTACCACCGGGGGTTAGCGCAGGCCCATTCCGCTGCGTTCCTGCCTCACCTTGCCGTGTCGTTGAACAACCTGTCGCTTCAGCAGGCTGGGGTTGGGGATCGGGCTGGTGCGCTGACCACTGTCACCGAAGCCGTCGAGATCTATCGGAATCTGGTCCAGGA
>JBOHFT010000264.1:0-4979 GCA_050699815.1 Pseudonocardiaceae bacterium
TCGGCAGGGCTGGTGGCGGGGTCGGCATAGGCGATGCGGGCCAGGTAGACCATCAGCGGGGTGGACAGCGCCTGCGCGAGCGACCCGTCGGGGTGGGCACGGAGGTGGTCGAACACCGGCTGCCAGCAAGTATCACCGACCGCCTGAGCGGCGATGAGGAACTCGATGCTGCCGGTGACGTCGACGGGTTCGATCTCCACCACGGCGGCCCGGCTGAGGAATCTGCCGCTGGCGGCCACCGCGGACTGGTATTCGTCGCTGCGGCAGGTCACCACCAGCGGACCGCTATCCACCACGGCCCGGTCCAGGGCCTCGATCGCCGCGCCGCGCAGGGCTGGTGGCATCTCATCTAAGCCATCGAGAACCGGCATCAGCCGTCCACCGTGGACGAGCCGCCCGGCGGCGTCGGGGCCGTAGGCGTCGGTGTTGGCCAGCGCCGGATAGTCCTCAACCAGGCGGCGGGCCAACCAGGTGTGCAGATGCTCGGCAGACGGGTTCCACGACGAGATCTGCAGCAGCACCGGCACCGGATCGTCCGGTGCCCGGACGTCGAGCAGGCCGAGGGTGAACAGCATGGCCAGTACCGTCTTGCCCGCCCCTGGCTCACCGAGCACCACCAGCTGCCGGGCAGGCAACTGCCGGAACGCCGCGACGACATCGTAGAGATCACCGCGTAGCTTCAGCCGGGTTGGCCGCCCCGGCATGACATCCTCGCCCAGCACTACCGTCGGCTGGGCGGACACCGGCCGAACCGTGGTCGACCAGCGCACCCGCAGCGGCCGCGGTCGCCGCAGCTGCCGGAACTCGGCCTCATGCGTCCACTGTCGGCGCACCGCGTCCGCCAGCCTGCTGGCGGCCCGGTCGAGCCGGGCCGCCTCGTCGGCCCTGGCTGACGCTGATTCCTGTCCCTCGTGGCGGACCGCCACCCACAGCGCCATCCCGGCGAGCAGCAGCGCAGCCACACCGATCAGCAGGCTGCCGACACTGGCCACCTTGTCAGCCCGGTCCAACCCCTCGTTCGGCATACCTGCCACGAACGCCAGTACAGTGCCGACAATCAGTACGAACGGTAGCCCCACCACCACCCACCGCAGTGAACGCCGCGAGTTATCATTCCACCGCATGACATCACCAGCTACTCTACTTAGCCCCCGAATCCGAGGAGTCACTAAAAAATATTTTTGCATACCGGTGTGCGAATAGCAGGTCACCGTGGGCACCGTGCATCCCGGAAGGCTTCGACGTCACCGACCCCGACCGCGACGCGCAGCGGGTGCCTGATTCGGCGGCCAGTGCGGCAGCCGGTACGGGGTCGGTATTTCTGAGGGATCGGCCTCCCGGCACAGCTACAGGGAGTTCTCCTGGGGCGGGTCACCGCTGACCCCCGGACAGCGGCCGCCAGGGCGTCACGGCACGAGCGAAAAACCTTGGTCGGCGAAGTCGCTGTCGAATGCGAATGCCGAGGCGATGCCGTGCCGGCGCATCAGCTCGAAGCTGGTCCAGTCCACCAGCGACACGCCGCGGCGCCGGGCGGCCAGCATGACGCTGACCGCGCGATCGTGCAGGTCCGGATCGACCCACGTGACGTGCACCGGCCCGAGCAGCCTGGTCACGAACGAATCGACGGCGACCAGACCCAGCCGCCGTTGCACCAGCGCGATGGTCTCGACCACAACGTAACTGTGCGTCACTAAAGGTTCCGTGGGGAGAAGCGAGCGCAGTGTCACGGATGCCCGCACGTGGTTGAGGTCGGCCTCGTCCAGTGCGGCGTACCACGCGGAGGTGTCGACGAGCAGGTGGTTGACCGCCAGGTGCCCCAGTCGACGGCCTCACCCGGCGGGCAGGCCCAGCGTCATGGGCGGCGGCAGCGCAAGATCCGCGCCCGCCCGGGCGAACAGCGGGATCCGCTGCACGGGCGCGTCGGCGATGATCCAGCGGGCACCGGTGAGCACGTCGCCGGTCCAGTAGTCGCGCCAGCGCCCGGCCGGCAGGTACACCGGGCGGCTGGTCGCCCCGGCGGTGACCACCGGCGCGACCAGCAGGTCCGCACCGAGCAGGTAGGCGTCGGCCACCGTCCAGGCCACCGGGTCGGCCGGCTCGGCCAGCCACAGCGGCCGGATCAGCGGCAGGCCGGTCCGGCTGGCCTGGACCGCGAGCTCATGCAGGTAGGGCATCAGCGCCCGGTGCAGCCGCGCGTACCCGGCGAACGTCGCGAGGGTGCCCTCGCTGCTGAACACCCCGACCGGGTCGGCCTGATCGCCGAGCATGTCGCGCATCACCGGGGACAGCGCACCGAGCTGCGTCCAGCGGGTCCACAGCTCGACGTCGCGGGCGCCGTCGCCGTCGAAGAACCCGGCGATGTCCGGTCCCCAGTACGGCCAGCCGGAGATCGAGCCGGACAGCATCGCCGGGAGCACACTGCCGATACCGGTGCGCCGGTCCCAGGAGCGGTGCTGGTCGCCGGTGAACCGGCCGGTGACGCTGGCCTGGGCGCCGGTGTAGCCCGCGCGGGCGAACAGCACCGTCGCCCCCGGCTTGACCGCCTGCGCCGCGGCCCTGGCCGCCTGGGCGTAGCGCACCGGGTAGGCGTTGTGCACCAGCATCCCCGGCTGCCCGCTGGCGTAGATCCCGCCGGCCGGAGCGCCCTCCCCGTAGTCCTGCATCGCGCCGTCGAAACCCACCGTGCCCAGGGCGTGCCGCACCCGGTCCTGCCACCACGCGACGGCGCCGGGGTGAGTGAAGTCGAGGTAGGCCCGCCGGTCGCCGCGCATCCACGGTTCGGTGAACACTGTCCCGTCCGCGGCACGCACCAGATAGCCCCGCTCGTGCGCCTCGGCGAACCCCGGCCGCCCGGGAACCAGGAAGGGGCTGAGGTAGCCGAGCACCGCCAGGCCCCCGCCCTGCAGCTCGCCGATCAGCCCGGGCAGGTCGGGGTAACTGCCGGGGGGCACCGGGCCGTTGATCTGCCAGGGCCAGCCCCACCCCGACCCGCCGTCCATCGCGTCGTACATCCACACCGCGTCCAGCGGCACGTTCGCGCTGGCCAGCCGGCGCGCGTCGGCCAGCACCCGGTCCCGGCCGCCGATCAGGCATTTCCACACGCCCAGCCCCCACCGCGGAGGCAGCGGGGGCAGCCCCACCAGCCTCGCGTGCGACTGCAGCACCGCGGCCGGGTCGGGCCCGGTGAAGACGTGGACGGTGAGCTCGGCAGTGCTGGCGGTGATCTCCACCCGGTCCGGGCTGCGCAGGTCGTACCGGACCATCGCCGTGGTGTCCAGCAGCAGCCCGTAACCACGGCTGGACAGCAGAAACGGTGTCGGTGAGTAGCTCGTCGCGGTGTCCGCGCGCCCGGCCTGGTCCTCGCTCCAGTTCTGCAGCAGCTGCCCGTTGAGGGCCAGTGGCCCCGTCCGCTCGCCCAGGCCGAAAAACCGCTCGCCCCGGGCCACGCTCAGGCGCAACCGCACCCCTCCCGCCGCCGAGCGCACGACGGCGGTGCCGGCATCGTCTCGCTGGGCCGACGGCTGCCCGCCGACGGCGGCGAGCAGCCCGGCGGGGTCGAGGTGCTGCCAGGTCAGGGCGTCCGGGGCGGTCCGGGCGCCGGTCAGCAGGCCGAGCAGCACTGGCAGGGCAACGACTGCGGCGGCAACGCGCGCACGGCGCCGCCGACCGGGGCGATCCGACAATGCTCCCCCTTCCGATGCGACGCCACGCTGCCGACGGCCGTCCCCGGCCAGCAGGTTAAGGCCCACCGCCGCAGTTGGTGAAGCGGCCGTTCGGGGCTCGGAGTAGTACCAAACGGGGAGTAGCCCCAAACGTGTAGCGTCCGCGGCGTGCGGATCCTGATCACCGGCGGCGCGGGTTTCATCGGCTCGCACGTCGCCGACCTGCTCGCCGCCCAAGGGCACTCGGTACTGCTGCTGGACGCATTCCTGCCGCAGGCCCACGGCTGCGGCACGCCGCCGCAGTGGCTGCAAGGCCACGAGCTGGTGCGCGGCGACGTCCAGGATGGTGAGCTGCTGGGCCGCCTGCTGCCCGGGGTGGACGCGGTCTGCCACCAGGCGGCGATGGTCGGCCACGGGCTGGATCCCTCCGACGCCCCGGGCTACGCCGCCAACAATGATCTCGGCACCGCCGTGCTGCTGGCGGCGATGCACACCGCAGGGGTGCGGCGGCTGGTGCTGGCCAGCTCGATGGTGGTCTACGGCGAGGGGCGCTACGCCTGCCCGCACCACGGCATCGTGCCGGTCGCCCCCCGACGGGCGGAGGATCTCGCCGCCGGGCGCTACGAGGTGCCCTGCCTGCACTGCGGCGCCGATCTTGAGCCGCTGCTGGTCCGTGAGGATGCCCCGCTGGACCCGCGCAGCACCTACGCCGCCACCAAGCTGGCCCAGGAGCACCTCGCCGCGGCATGGGCCCGGCAGACCGGTGGGGGCGTGTGGGCGCTGCGCTACCACAACGTCTACGGATCCCGGATGCCCCGGGACACCCCGTACGCCGGGGTGGCGTCGATCTTCCGGTCGGCGCTGGCCCGCGGTGGCGCGCCGCAGGTGATGGAGGACGGGCGCCAGCGCCGGGACTTCGTGCACGTGTCCGACGTCGCCCAGGCCAACGCGCTCGCCCTGGCCACCGAACCGCGCTTCGGGCGGTGCGAGCCGGTCAACGTCTGCTCCGGGCACCCGCACACCGTCGGCGAGCTGGCCACCGAGCTGGCCCACGCGATGAGCGGGCCGGCCCCGCAGATCGTCGGTGGCGCCCGGCCAGGCGATGTGCGGCACGTGACCGCCGACCCGGACCGGGCCGCCGAGCTGCTCGGTTACCGGGCCCGGGTCAGCTTCACCGAAGGCATCACCAGCTTCGCCACCGATCCGCTGCGCGAACCGGTCACCACCTGAGCACCGTCAGGGCCCGGGGCGGTCGGCGCCGCAAGTCCGTCGGCGTCGTGAACTCGACGCGGCCGACGTCCCCAGTCACGGCAAACG
>JBOHFT010000265.1:0-4906 GCA_050699815.1 Pseudonocardiaceae bacterium
CTCCCCAACACCGCCACCCTGGCGGATGTGGTCGAACGGCTCGAAGCGCCGTCCCGCGGTGTAGCGGTGGCGCTGGATGGCGCCGTGGTGCCCCGGGCGTCCTGGCCGGGCACGGTATTGCACGACGACGCATCGGTCGAGGTCCTCACCGCGGTGCAGGGAGGTTGACCCAGGTGGCAGACGATCCGCTGGTCATCGCCGGACGCCAGTTCGGCTCGCGACTGATCCTGGGCACCGGGGGTGCGGGCAACCTCGCGGTCCTGGAGCAGGCGTTGCTTGCCGCGCAGACCGAGCTCACCACGGTCGCGATCCGCCGGATGGACACCGGTGGGCGCACCGGTGTCCTCGATGTGCTCAAGCGGCACGGGATCGAGCCGTTGCCCAACACCGCAGGCTGCCGTAGCGCCGCGGAGGCGGTGCTCACCGCGCAGTTGGGCCGCGAGGCGCTGCAGACGTCCTGGGTCAAGCTTGAGGTCATCGCCGACGACCGCACTCTGTTGCCCGATCCGATCGAGCTGCTCGACGCCGCCGAGCAGCTCGTCGACGACGGCTTCACCGTGCTGCCCTACACCAACGACGACCCGGTGCTGGCCCGCAGGCTCGCCGACATCGGATGCGCGGCGGTGATGCCGCTGGGCTCCCCGATCGGCACCGGGCTGGGCATCCGCAACCCGCACAACATCGAGATGATCGTGGCGCAGGCCCGGGTGCCGGTGGTCCTCGACGCCGGGATCGGCACCGCCTCAGAGGCAGCGCAGGCGATGGAGCTGGGCTGCGACGCGGTGCTGCTGGCCACTGCCGTGACCCGGGCCGACGACCCACCGCGGATGGCCGACGCGATGCGCCTGGCGGTGCAGGCGGGTCGGCACGCAAGGCTGGCCGGCCGGATCCCGCAACGCTTCTGGGCCCAAGCCTCCAGCCCAGATCCCTAATTACCCGCGTGTCGGGCTCTTGTGCACGGTGTGTCGTGCTGTGGTGCGCGAGGGCTGGCGCTCTGACCCGACGATGAGGTGGACGCCGTACTGCGCGCCGCACTCGCGCAGGCCGAGCGGCTCGGCCCGGTGCCCTACCTGCGTCGGGCGCAGGCCCGGGATGATCGGCGTCGCTAGAGTGCGGGGATGCTGAGCGCCGGTAATGACTCTTACCTCCGCTATCCCACCCTGCACGGCGACCTGGTGGGTTTCGTCGCCCAGGACGACGTGTGGCTCGCCCCGCTGGAGGGTGGGCGGCCGTGGCAGCTGACGTCTGACCACGTCCCGACCAGGGACCTGCGTTTCTCCCCCAACGGCGAGCACCTGGCTCACATCAGCCGGCGCGACGGGGCACCCGAGCTGCACGTCGTCGCCACCGGGGGTGGCCCGTCGGTGCGCACGACGTGGTGGGGCGATGCCCGCGCCCGGGTGCTGGGCTGGGCCGACGCGTACCGGGTGCACGTGGCCTCCGCCGTGGGCCAGCCGTTGCGCCACCGCACCTGGGCCCGCGCGGTGCCGCTGGACGGCGGGCCCGGGCAGCGGCTGCCCTACGGCCCGGTCACCGCGCTGGACGTCGCCCCGGCGGGCGGGGTGGTGCTCGGCACCGGGCTCAGCGGGCGCGACTATGCGATGTGGAAGCGCTATCGCGGCGGCACCGCGGGGCGGCTGTGGATCGACCCCGAGGGCTCGGGGACCTTCGCCCGGCTGCTGCCGGAGCTGGACGGCCAGCTCACCGCGCCCATGTGGGCGGGCGGGCGGGTGGCGTTGCTGTCCGACCACGAGGGCGTGGGCAACGTGTACTCCGTGCTGCCCGACGGCTCCGACCTGCGCCGGCACACCGACCACGACGACTACTACGCCCGGCACGCCAGCACCGACGGACAGCGCGTGGTGTACGCCGCGGCCGGCGAGCTCTGGCTGCTCGACGACCTCGCCGCCGACTCCCAGCCGCGCCGGCTGGAGCTGCGCACCGGGGGGCCCCGTGCGGCCCGCACGTCGGCCCCGGTGCCCGTCGGCAAGCACCTGGGCGACCTCGCCGTCGACCGCACCGGCCGGGCCAGTGCGGTGGAGGTGCGGGGCAGCGTGCAGTGGGTGCCGCACGCCGACGGCCCGGTGCGCACCCTCGCGACCGGCTCGGGTGTGCGGGCCCGGCTGCCCCGGCTGCTCGGCGAGGACGTGGTGTGGGTCAGCGACGCCGAGGGTGCGGACGCGCTGGTCGTGTCCGCCCGGGACGGGACAGGCGGGCGCACCCTGGCAGCGGGTCGGCTGGGGCGGGTGATCGACCTCGCGGCCGCACCAGACGGCAGCCAGCTCGCGGTGGGCACGCACGACGGGCGGGTGCTGCTGGTCGACCCCGCCACCGGCGCGGACACCGAGCTGGCCCGCTCGGACCACGGCGCCGTCGGGGACCTGGTGTTCTCGCCCGACTCCCAGTGGCTGGCGTGGACCCACCCTGGCCCGCACGAGCTGTACCAGATCAAGCTGGCGCGGGTGTCCGACCGCACCGTGGCCGACGCCACCGTGGCGCGCTTCACCGACTTCAATCCCACGTTCACCCTGGACGGCCGGCACCTGGCGTTCCTGTCCACCCGCACCTTCGACCCCGTGTACGACCAGCAGGTCTTCGACCTGTCTTTCCCCGTCGGCACCCGCCCGCAGCTGCTGCCGCTGGCGGCCGGCACCCCGTCACCGTTCGCCCCCACGGCGCAGGGTCGCGCCAGCATGCCCGCCAACGACGGCCAGAAGGCCGACGAGGTGACCGTGGTGGTGGATCTCGACGGCCTGGCCGAGCGGGTCGTGCCGGTGCCGGTGCCCGCGGCGCGGTACTTCTCGCTGGTCGCGACGAAGGGCGGCCTCGGGTGGCTGCGCAAGCCGTTGCACGGCGTGCTCGGCGACGACCTGGCCACCTCCGACGCCGACGCCCCGCGCCCGGTGCTCGAGCGCCTGAACCTGGCCACCGGCACGTCCACGGTGCTCGCCGAGGGCATCGACGACGTCTGGGTCAGCGGCGACGGCACCCGCCTGGTGGTCCGCGACCGGCAGCGGCTGCGGGTGCTGCCCAGTGAGAAACCGGCCGCCAAGGACGCCGAGCGCGGTGACCCGTCGGCAGCTCTCGACGTCGACCTGTCGCGGGTGCGCGTGCAGGTGCAACCGGCCGCGGAGTGGCGGCAGATGTTCGACGAGGCCGGGCGCGTGATGCGGGACCACTTCTGGGTGGCCGACATGGCCGGCAACGACTGGCCTGCCCTGCTGGCCCGCTACCGGCCGCTGCTGGAGCGGGTCGCCACCCGCGATGACCTCTCTGACCTGCTCTGGGAGGTGCAAGCCGAGCTGGGCACTTCGCACGCCTACGAGACGCCCCCCGGGAGCCCGGTGCCGGCGGCGCGGCGGCTGGGCCACCTCGGCGCCGACCTCGAACGTGGCGCGGACGGGCTCTGGCGGATCACCAGGGTGCTGCCCGGGGAGAGCTCCGCGGGGGCCGGCCGCTCCCCCTTGTGCGCCCCGGGCGCGGCGGTGCAGCCCGGGGAGGCGCTGGTCGAGGTCGACGGGCGCGCCGTCGACTCGGTGACCGGGCCCGGGCCGCTGCTGATGGGCACCGCGGGCAAGCCCATCGAGCTGCGGCTGCGCGCGGCCGGCTCCGACGACACGCGCACCGTCGTCGTGGTCCCGGTGTCTGACGAGACGCCCCTGCGCTACCACGATTGGGTGGCCGACCGCCGCGCCGCGGTGCACGGGGCCACCGGGGACCGGGTGGGCTACCTGCACGTGCCAGACATGACGGCGCTGGGCTGGGCACAGCTGCACCGCGACCTGCACACCGAGCTGTCGCGCGAGGCAGTGATCCTCGACGTGCGCAGCAACGGTGGCGGGCACACCTCGCAACTGGTGCTGGAAAAGCTGGCCCGCGAGCTCACCGGGTGGATGGTGCCCCGCGGCAAGCTGCCCTACACCTACCCCAGGGACGTGCGACGGGGCCCACTGGTCACCGTCACCGACGAGAACGCGGGCTCCGACGGCGACATCGTCACCGCGATGATCCAGGAACGCGGCCTCGGCCCGGTCGTGGGCATGCGCAGCTGGGGCGGCGTGATCGGCTACCAGCCCGGGACCACGCTGGTGGACGGCAGCAGCGTGACCCAGCCCTGCTACGCCATGTGGATCGTGAACCGGGGCTGGTCGGTGGAAAACCACGGTGTCGACCCGGACGTGGAGGTGCCCATGCCGCCGCAGGCCTGGGCGCAGGGCCTGGACCCGCAGCTGGACACCGCGGTGGAGCTGGCGCTGGCAGCTTTGACGCAGACCCCCGCAGCCACCCCCCCGACCACCCACGACCGCCCCTCCACGGCCCCACCCCCCCTGCCACCCCGACCCTGAAAGGCCACCCTACGACCGCGATTCGGCTCCGAATGGCACTCGGCGGGACGCTCGGAACAAGCATCGCTGACCGGCCCTCGATCAGTCTTGGTCCACTGGGCGTGATCCCGGCCTGCCAGCGACGCGGCGTCGGTCGGGCGTTGATGCACGCGGTGTTAGCGGCCGCCGATGCCCTGGACGAGCCGGCGGTGACGTTGCTCGGTGACCCTGCGTATTACAGCCGTTCGGGTTCGTGGCGGGAACAACGCTGGGGATACTTCCGCCAGTCCCGGAGTGGGGTCGGCATTTTCAGGTGCGCCCACTGAACGCTTGGGACGACTCGCTGCAGGGGATTTTCCGCTACGCCCGGGCATTCGACCGCCTGACGTGATTGCCACACGACTGGTGCACTCCTGTGACAGCCAGTTCCGGCATGTCCGGCCAGAAACAACCGCTCGTGCTCAACACCAGCGAGCCGCACACTGCGCGGACCTGGAATTGCTGGTTAGGCGGCAAGGGGCGGTTCCAGGTGCTACGCGACTCAGGGAGCGCGGGAGGATCGGGATCGGTCCAGCAACCAC
>JBOHFT010000266.1:0-4901 GCA_050699815.1 Pseudonocardiaceae bacterium
GGCGGCGACAGCGCCCTCTTTGGTGACGGCGGCTCCGGCGGCTTCGGCGCCGCCGGCGGCAACGGGGGCGACGGCGGCAGCGGCCTCTAAATGAGGCCAGCGCACCGATCCACGAACCCGTTGTGACGGTATTCGGTAACCACTCTCAGGCCGGGGTTCTGGGCTGAGGGGAAAAGAAAGCGTGTTGAGGAGGGGGCTGGACGCGGTCCCTTCCTCGACATGTCACCCACGTCGCCGCGCAGTGGACAACGCGCCCGCCAGTGGCAATGGTTATATTACTAAGCGTACCTTCGTGAGAGAAGAAAACGACGACGGGGTTCACGCCGCGGGAGCCTCAGGGGCTCTACGCCGCCGGACCCGCGGGGGCGGGTACGTCATCGTCCAATAATGAAACGCCCCCGCTGCACCGGAGTGGGGCGACCAGCTCCACCCGCCTTACTGTGAGAAACCGAGCAGGCGCATGTCGCCGGCGGCGAGGAGCAAGAGCATCCCATGAATATCACGTCACGACACGACACGAAGCAGGGAGTCAAGCAGCGGCTGCGGCCTGGGCGAGCCACCGCGGTAGCCGCCGCGACCCTGGCTGTCATCGCGGGGGGTACAGCGTTGCAAGCCCGACCCGATCACCCGCTGAACCAGCAGCAGAGCGTGCAGCTCCAATCCACCCAATCCGCCCAGCCCGGTCAGCCGGCCGAGCAGATCGAGCAGGTCGTCGAGCAGGTGCGCGAGCAGATCGAGCAGGTGCGCGAGCAGATCGAGCAGGTCGTTGAGCTGGTCGAGCAGATCGGCCGACCCAGTGAGCCCGGTCAACCAGGTGAGCCCGGTGCGCCTAGCCAGCCCAGTGAGCCCGGTGAGCCCGGTGAGCCTGGTCAGCCCAGTGAGCCCGGTGCGCCTGGTCAGCCCGGTCAGCCCGGTCAGCCCGGTCAGCCCGGTGAACCCGGTCAGCCCGGTCAGCCCGGTCAGCCCGGTCAGCCCGGTCAGCCCGGTCAGCCCGGTCAGCCCGGTCAGCCCGGTGAGCCTGGTCAGCCGGGCGGCGACGGGGGGGCCGGAGGCACGGGCGGGACCGGCGGTGGCAATGGAGGTAATGGAGGTAATGGAGGGGACGGAGGGGACGGAGGGGACGGAGGGGACGGAGGGGACGGAGGGGACGGAGGGGACGGAGGGGACGGGGGCGACGGGTCCTGACTCACGGAGTCGTCGGTGATCCGCTCATCGACAAACAGCTAGCTCTATCTGGAGGAATTCTCGTCATGAAAAGCACTATCGCTGGCGCTGTGCTTGCCAGTCTGACCAGTGGGCTGCTCGTCTTCTCGGCGCTGCCCGCCGGCGCTGGCCCCGGTGACGTCTCCCAAGACCCCGGTAAGAGGGGCGAGGCCAGCACCGTCAAGCTGTCCGGTGGTAATGGCGGCCCCGGCGGCGCTGGCGGCCCCGGTGGCCGGGGCGGAGCTCCTAACGGTGACGGCGGTAACGGCGGCCCCGGCGGCTCCGGCGGTAACGGGGGCAAGGGCAGGATCACCGGCGGCACTGGCGGCACCGGCGGGAAAGGCGGGAGCGGCGGAGCTCCCGGCGGGCCCGGCGGCACCCGCGGAACCGGCGGCCAAGGCGGTCCCGGCGGTCTTGGCGGTGCGGGCGGAATCATCGGCGGCAACGGTGGCAGCGGCGGCACTGGCGGAGGCCCCGGCGGCAACGGCGGTCCCGGTGGTCTTGGCGGTACGGGCGGCATCATCGGCGGCAACGGTGGCAGTGGCGGCGCCGGAGACCCCGACGGAAACGGTAACGGCGGCAACGGCGGCAACGGCGGCAACGGCGGCATCATCGGCGGCAACGGTGGCGATGGGGGGGCTCGCGGAGGAGGCCCCGACTCGGTCAGCGGCAACGGCGGCAACGGCGGTGACGGCGGTGTCCTCGGCGGGAGGGGAGGCCTACCCGGCGGACTCGACGCCAAGGGCGGTGATGGCGGTAACGGCGGCCTCATCGGAGGTCCGGGCTTCTGCGGTGGCAAAGGCGGCACCGGCAGCCTGATGAGCGGCCCAACCGTCGATTGCCCCTTCTTACCCTGAGAAGGTGACGTACAGCCCCACGGCCTGGTGCAGGCCGTGGGGCTTTGCACTGTCAAGGGACACGCCGATCTGAACGGGGGCGAGCCCGGCTTCGCGGGTTTGCAGATCTTGTGGATGGCGAACCGGGATGCTGGCCGGGGCGGGCGTGCGTAGCGTGGGCTCGTGACCTTCTCCCCGCAGCATGGATCCACCGAACCTCCGGCTGATCTGCCGCGCACGCTGGGTGCGTTGCGCACCTGCGGGCATGTCCAGCGTGATGTGAAAGGTGAGGTGCGGGCGAACCTGCTCGACGCGTTGCGCAGCGGCCGTGACCCGTGGCCGGGCATCGTCGGGTTCTCGGACACGGTGTTGCCGCAGCTGGAGCGGGCGCTGCTGGCCGGGCACGATGTGGTGCTGCTCGGTGAGCGCGGCCAGGGAAAGACCCGTTTGCTGCGCACACTGGTCGGGTTGCTCGATGAGTGGACCCCGGTCATCGAGGGCGCCGAGCTGGCCGAACATCCCTACCAGCCGATCACCCCGGGCTCGGTCCGCCGCGCCGCTGAACTCGGCGACGACCTGCCGGTGGCCTGGTGGCACCGCTCGCTGCGCTACACCGAGAAGCTCGCCACCCCGGACACGAGCGTGGGTGACCTGGTCGGTGACGTCGATCCGGTGAAGGTCGCGCAGGGCCGCAGCCTGGGTGATCCGGAGACGATCCACTTCGGGCTGGTGCCCCGTGCGCACCGCGGCATCGTCGTGCTCAACGAGTTGCCCGACCTGGCCGAGCGGATCCAGGTCTGTCTGCTCAACGTGATGGAGGAGCGGGACCTCCAGGTCCGCGGTTACACCCTGCGGTTGCCGCTGGACGTGCTGCTGGCGGCCAGTGCCAACCCCGAGGACTACACCAACCGCGGCCGGATCATCACCCCGCTCAAGGACCGCTTCGGGGCCGAGATCCGCACCCACTACCCGCGGGAGATTGCCGCCGAAGTTGCGCTGGTCGCCCAGGAGGCCGACCTGGCCACCATCGGCGCCGCGGTCGGTGAGCCGCTGCTGGAGGTACTGGCCCGGTTCTCCCGGCACCTCCGCGCCAGCGCGGCGATCGACCAGCGTTCCGGGGTGTCCGCGCGGTTCGCGGTGGCCGGTGCGGAGACCGTCGCCGCTGCCGCGCTGCGGCGGGCCGCGCTGACCGGTGAGGACCACGCGGTGGCCCGTCCGGTCGACCTGGAGGCGGTGCCGTCGGTGCTGCGCGGCAAGCTGGAGTTCGAGTCCGGCTACGACCAGCCCTGCGCAGAACGCGACGAGCAGGGCGAGGTGCTGACCCACCTGCTGCGCCGGGCGGTGGCCGACACCGCCCGGGCCCGGCTGCGCGGCCTGGATCTCGCGCCGCTGGCCGCGGCGGTCTCCGGAGGCCACCGGGTGGCCACCGGCGAGCGGGTACCGGCCGCCGAGGTGCTGGCCGCGCTGCCGGAACTGCCGGTGCTGCACGAGGTCGCCACCCGGCTGGGCGCGGCCCCCGACGGCCCGCCCGGCCCGATCGCCGCTGCCGTCGAGCTTGCGCTGGAGTCGCTGTACCTCACCCGCAAGCTGGGCAAGGACGCCGAGGACGGCCGCACGGTGTACGGATCCAGGCCATGACCTCGGCAGGCTGGTACAGCTACGGGCCCTGGCACGGCGGCCCGGACCCGCTGGCGGCCCCCGCCGACCTGTCCGCGGCGCTGGGCGAGATCGGCCGTGAGGTGATGGACGGGGCCTCCCCCCGGGCGGCGATGCGGGAACTGCTGCGCCGCGGATTGCCCGGCACCCGGGGCATGGACGAGCTGGCCCGCCGGGTCTGGCAACGCCGCGCCGAGATCACCCGCCGCCACCGGCTCGACGGCACGTTGCAGCAGATCCGCGAGCTGCTGCAGCAGGCACTGGCCGCGGAGCGGCGGGAACTGTTCCCCGACCCCGACGACGACGCCCGGTTCCGCGAGGCCCGGCTCGACGCGCTGCCGCCGGACACCGCTCGCGCCGTCACCGAGCTCGCCGATTACGACTGGCGCTCCGCCGCGGCCGCACAGGCCTACCAGGACATCCGCGACCTGCTGGGCCAGCAGTTACTCGAGCAGCGCTTCCAGGGGATCAAGCAGGCGTTGCAGTCCACCTCACCCGAGGACGTCGAGCGGATCCGGCAGATGCTGTCGGATCTCAATGATCTGCTCGCCGCGCACGCCCGCGGGGACCCCGGCACCCCGCAGCGCTTCGAGCAGTTCATGCGCCAGCACGGGGACTTCTTCCCCGAGCGCCCGCGCAACGTCGAGGAGCTGATCGACGCGCTGGCCGCCAGAGCCGCCGCCGCGCAGCGGATGCTCAACTCGATGAGCGCGCAGCAGCGCGCCGAGCTGGCTCAGCTCACCCAGCAGGCTTTCGGTGACCCGCGGCTGGCCCAGCAGCTCGCCGCGCTCGACGCCCAGCTGCAGGCGCTGCGCCCCGGTGAGGACTGGCAGGGCGCCGAGCGGTTCCGCGGTCAGAACCCGCTGGGCCTGGGCGAGGGCGCGCAGGCGATGGCCGACCTCGCCGAGCTCGACGCGCTGGCCGAGCAGCTCGCGCAGTCCTACGCCGGGGCCCGCGCTGAGGACATCGACCTCGACGCGCTGGCCCGCCAGCTGGGCGATGAGGCCCGCATCGACGCCCGTCGGCTCGCCGAGCTGGAACGTGAGCTGGAGCGCCACGGTTTCTTCGAGCGTGCCCCGGACGGGTCGCTGCGGCTGTCGCCCAAGGCGCTGCGCCGGCTCGGTTCGCAGGCGCTGGCCGAGGTGGCCGACGCGCTGCGCAGCCGGCGCGGCGAGCGCGACCTGCGCCGGGCCGGCGCCGCCGGGG
>JBOHFT010000267.1:0-4842 GCA_050699815.1 Pseudonocardiaceae bacterium
TTTAGGTCATATGACATAACAAGATCGAACACCAGGCGCCACGCCGAGAAACAGCAGATCAGCCACCCGGGGCGGATTCCTCACAGGCTCAAGATCGAACTAGCCCGGAAACTGGGGCTAGGGCTCGGCCCGCCTCGCCGAAGGCAGCGGTCCAGGGGGCAGCGAACGTCAACGGCCCGCCTTGTCCGAAGAGTGTGCCGGTGGGCGTGGTGGAGCGGGCAACCTCCATCGTGGCCCGCTGCGCCAGCGCGAGGATGCGCTCGTCGCGGGCGGTCAGGTTCCGTGTCGGCAGCTCACGGAGCGACCCGCGGTATCCGGCGGGAAACCCCAAACCAATGTCGGGGTCGGTCAGATCGCGGAGGGGAACCAACGCGCCGGGCCCGTAGCGCTCCAGGAACCGTGAGTGGTAGTCCAGCCACGCCGGTGATCCGGACGGAAACGGCGTCAAGCGGGTCAGCGCCGTCGCTGCTTTCTCCGCCTCCCACGCTACCTCCTGCGGCAGGACCAGCGAGCAGTCGAGCCGCAGATCCACGGTCACCGGCTGCTCCACAATGCTGGAGAGGGCTGTCATTCGGTCGCGGGCCGATTCCCGCAGACTCCTCCGGGCACTGGCCGCGGCATCGGCGTGCCGGGTCAACGTCGCGTGGATCTCACGGAGGGCGCGTACCGTGGCCGCTACTGCGGCGATGCTGTCGGCGTCTGCGGCGGTCAGCTGGCTGTTGAGGTGGCCCAACCCGTCGGTGACCGTCATCGGTGGGCGCAGGCCGGTGAGCAGGACACGGCAGAACACCAGCTCGGCGAGCAGTCCGTCGACCGCGTGCTCGGGTGTGTCGGGGTAGTGAGCGGCGAGTTTTGCGGCGAGGTCGCCGACCGAAATGGGGGAGGATGCCGCAGCCAAGACGGTCTTCACCGCATGGGTGTGGCGCACACTCACTTCCATCGGGGCGCTCTGTGCGCCATGCGGAAGCTGCTGACAGGGCACCACTAACCTGTCGCCCCGCACGATGCAGGTGGGGTCCACGATGACCGGCAGGCGGCGCAGCAGTTCGGGGCACGACTCCAGCTGCGAGATCACATCCGCCAGCCACGCGGCGTCCGCCCGTGCCGTCGGATGGTGCTCCTGTCCCCACCGCACCGTCACGCTGGGTCCGATGCGGGCCACGGCTATCCCGGCGAACAGTCCGAATGGTGTGGCCCGGTGCCGCAGGCGCAGCAGGTAGCGGGCTAGTGAATGCGCAGCCCGCTGTTCCCGCCGAGTCTGGCCAGCCTGCCCGGTGCTCAGCGCGCGGATACAGCGGGCGAGACCGGGGCTGGCCACCTCGACGGCTTCCGCCACCGGCTGGTGCGCCCACACCTGCGTCATCCAGTGTCGCCACCGCTGCGCATCCGCCTGGATGTCGCCGGACACGTCCGGCCAGGGCGCAGCCGCTAGGTCGTTCGGGCACGCGATACTCCGGACCAGGGCCGCGCCGATGGACCAGTACACTCCGCAACGGCTCCCTTCGACATGCACCGGGGGCCGGGGGCCAGGCCACAAAAAGGGACTCCGGCACCAGACCGCCGGGTCAGTCGCCGATGATGCAGGTGACGCAGGCGCTCTGGCTCGTACTTCCGCAGTTGTCGCTCGTGGCGTTCATCAGCTCCCCGATGACCTGGCCGTTCTCGGCGAAGGTTATGTCCAGGTCGAAGTCCGCCTCGGCCGTCTCGCTGCGTCCGGCAACCTCCATGTCAGTCCTCCGATCGGCGATGGGATGCTTGCTGACCTAGCCTCGGTTATGGCTCTTGATCAGGCCAGGAAATCGTGATGCGGTGGCGCCTCTTGTCGATGACCAGCCCCGCGGGGAGCTGGTCGTCGGGCGTGCCAGCCGGATACGCCCGAAACATCGCCCGATCGCCGCGATGATCGCCGCCCCAGGTGTGGATCTTCGCAGCCAGCCGGCCCGCGGCCTTACGGGCTTCCGGGCCGTAGCCGTACGCCCCGAACTCAAACAACGTCCGCTCCGGGCTGATCGGCCGTATCGTGAGGTAGGCGAATGAGTCGCCGTCGAGGAGCGTGGAGATGCCCAGCGGCGACCAGGAGGCGACCAGACCTCGGTCGCGTGCTTGCTTGGTGGTCGCCAACAGCGCGTAGTCGGGCAGGGTCGTCGCCAGCCACAGATCAAGATCATCGTAGGGCATGCCTGGGCCCATGGTCATACCCGACCATGCCTGCGTGTGTGGCTGGGAGAACGCTTCCCGCAGCCGGTCTGCGTACACCTGCTGCCCGTCATCCAGGCGAAGGCCCACCTGCTCGCCCTCACCGTCATGCAGCACTACCAGCCGCTCCCGGTTCTCGCCCGCGCCTTGCATGGGTACAAACCCGCACAGCTCATATCCCTGGCTGGCCAGATGCCCATCCTCGCGCTGGAACGCAATCGAACGGGTCAGGCCGCGTATGCGCAGCGGGACGACCAGCCGGCCGTCCTCGACGAGTTGGTCCACCCAGGCGGTAGCGATATCGGCTGCGTCGGCCGTGACCACGATCCGGTCGTAGGGTGCGTGGTCCGGCTCGCCGCCTTCGCCGTCCGCGAAGACGACGTTCACCTGCCCGTACCCGGCCGCCCGCAGAAGGTGGCGGGCCCGATCGACCACATCCGGGTCGATGTCAATGGTCGTGACTTCGCCATCCTTGCCGACCAGCTCGGCGCCGCGTTGTAACCGCCGGAACCGATCTCCAGCACCCGCATCCCCGGGCGGATATCAGCCTGTTCCAGCATGAATGCCTGGATGCGGGCGGCGCTGATTGCGCTCAACGCGACACCGTATCCGTCCCGCTTGGTGACTTCCGCACGCTCGGCCTGATAAGCCTGTTCCAGCGTCGCCTCTGGCACGAACAGGTGCCGCGGCACAGTGCGGACGGCTGTCGCGACCGTCTCGGTACGGACGGCTCCCAGGTCACGAAGCTGGTTGATCAGTCCGTCACGCAGCTGCGCGGCACGGGCCGAATCGGCAGTATCGATCACTAGGTGTTCCCCTCCTGCGCTGTGCTATCTAATCTTCACTGGGTTTTCGCGATCGAGCGCCAACGCGGCAGTGCACGCTGATAGTATCCAGTCTGCCGACGGAACGCACCGGACCTGCTCCCTTCCGTAGCTGGACGAGGACTCCTCACGCGCGCCCGCCGAACCGATCTACGCTTCGTCAGTGACACCGTGCTGAACCTCGCCGCGCAGAGGAGGGACCGATCGCCTCCGCCGCTGAGCTGATGCGGTTTACCGACGCGACGGCTGTGGGAGTGCCTGCCCCGTCACTGGCCGCAAGATCGTCCGGCTGAATCGGGATGGGGCTGGATCTGCCGGTGCAGGATGCGCAGCCATTACGTGATCATGGTCGAGCGGTTTCGGGTGCGCACGCTGCTCGTCGGCTTGCTGCTGGGCCGGTATCACTCGATACGCCGATCGGCCACCATTGCGCGCAACCTCACGTGACACCACGCAATGATCCCTGTTCAGCAACCTTTATCGAGTCGCTGAGCAGGGTGAATGTCACCAACTGGCACCTGGTACTAGCAGCTTCCTTATTAACAGCCCGAGCGGCGCCGGGTGGAGCTGGACGGGCTGCTGGTACCTGATGCCGGGATCGGGATGAGCCGGTTGCCATGGCTGGGCACTGGTCCCCCCGGAGTCCGCTGCCGTGGCGGTGAAGCCTAGGCGGGTGGTAGCCCGTGGTAATGCAGCAGGCTGTCGAGTTCCCGAACAGAGGGTAGCTGTTGCCAGGGGTCCATGAGGATTCTGGCGCCGGTTACGCCATGGGCGAGACGCGGCGCTAGGTGCGCTACCGGTACGACGTCCGCTAGTTCTCGGGCTGCTTGGTCGATTTCTTTGACGGCAACCCAGACCCGCACGTGGCGAACCCAGAAAAAGCCGTTCAGGGTCACATACTGCGGATCGATGCGGGGGAAATCGGATTCGAGCAGGTGTCGCGCGTCGTGTGGCCGGTCGAGGGCAAGCAAACAATCAAGTAGCTTACTTGAAAACCAGCCCGCCGATACCCAATACCACGGGCAGTCCGTGGGCTCGCCAGCTTGGGTGATTAGCTTCATGGCGAGATCATGTTGTTTTAGGCAATCATAGTGGTCTCGATTGATTGCCGCCGCCTCCGCCGCCATTTGGTGGGTGAATGCTTGCAGCCGCGAATCCGAGGATTGCGCCGCCAGTCCGAGCGTGACATGCGCCGAATCGTGCGCTTCGATCCTGTTCCCGGCCAGCAAGTGCGAGAGTGTGAGCAGTCCGGCCGCGTATGCGCCGGACGCGGGGGCTCCCGCGTAATGTGCCGCCATCCGGGAATAACGAAAACATCTTTCGGCCAGAGGATGACAGGTGTGATCGACGTAGTATCCGCCCAGCACCGCGGCCGCATCGGCAACATATTGCAACAGCGGGGCACGGTAAATATCGGGGACACCGCCTAACAGCAACTCGCGTGCCGAGTCAAGCTGCGCTCTTACCGTGCGCATGACAGCCTTCGGGCCTAACGTGTCCTCAGTTCTCTGACAGCTCACAAGCGTGTCCCGGAAATGCCCGACCGTGGCGCTGTCAACTCTGTCGGGCTGAGCGACTGCCAAGGCGATGCGGATGATCTCATCAGGATCCAGCCCCGTCACGGCGACGCCCGCTAACGCCTTGGCCGCCAGTTCCAGCGCCGCCCGCCGCCCTACCAGCTTCTCTAACCGCTCGAGCACGTCTAACAGCTCCTCTAGCTGCCCTGTCACCAGTGCCCCCACACTGGTAGGCAACCACAGCAACGGGTCCGGCACCACCCGAGGTTCACGCAACGAGCGCAGACGTGCCCGTTCGGCCGCTT
>JBOHFT010000268.1:0-4842 GCA_050699815.1 Pseudonocardiaceae bacterium
CGCCAGCGCCGTCCTCGCCCGGGGGGCACGTGGCATCTCGGCGAGGTGTACATCAGAATCGCCGGCAAGACCCACTACCTGTGGCGGGCGGTGGACCAGCACGGGAACGTGCTGGACATTCTGGTCACCTCCCGGCGGGACACCAGGGCCGCGACCAGGTTCTTCCGCAAACTGCTCAAGAGTCGGTTACCACAGGTATTCCTGCCGAGGTTCTGCCGGTTCGGACCGGACCGCCACGAACATCACTCCACGCCTTCGAGTGCGTCGCGGATCGGGACCAGCTTGGCGGCGGCCTCGGCGACCTCGGAGTCGGGGTCGGAGCCGGCCACGATCCCGCAGCCGGCGAACAACCGGGCGAACCGGCCGACGACCTGCGCGCAGCGCAGCGCGATGCCCAGCTCGCCGTCGCCCGCGGCGTCGACCCAGCCCACCGGTCCGGCGTAGCGCCCGCGGTCCATCGCCTCCAGCTCCCCGATGGTGCTCACCGCGTCCGGGGTGGGGGTGCCGCCGACGGCGGCGGTGGGGTGCACTGCGCCGGCCATGGTGAGCAGCGGGGCGCCCCCGGGATGCAGCACCCCGCGCACCTCGGTGGCCAGGTGCAGCACGTTGCGCAGCTGCAGCACGCTGGGCGCGGTGGGGACCACCAGCTCGGCGCAGAACGGCCGCAGCGCCTGGACCAGCGAGTCCACCGCGTAGCAGTGCTCGTCGCGGTTTTTCGCCGAGTCGAGTAGCTCCACGGCCAGCGCCCCGGTGTTGGCGCCGTCCCGGGGCCAGCTGGTCCCGGCCAGCACCCGGGAGAGCACCTCGGTGCCGCGCCGGCGCAGCAGCAGCTCCGGGGTCGCGCCCACCAGCTGGTCCACCGCGAACGTCCAGCACGACGGGTACCGGGCGGCCAGCCCCTGCAGCAGGAACCGGGGGTCCAGCGGCTCGTCGGCGGCCGCGAGCAGGTCGTGCGCGAGCACCACCTTCGCCGGCACCGATCCGTCGCGCATCCGCGACACCGCGCAGGCCACCGCGTCGCGCCACACGGCCACCGGCAGCTCACCGTCGGAGTAACGCAGGCCGCGGGGCCGGCGCACCGGCACCACCGGCCCGGTCGCGATCCCGGTCTCGAACTCGGTGACCCAGGTCAGGCCGTGCCGCCGGCCCGCCACGACCCTGGGCACCACCAGCACCGAGCTGCCCGGGGAGTCGCCGAAGGCGAGGCTGACGAAAGCGACGGGGCCGCTGCCGGGCAGGCCGACCTCGTCGTGGCTGTCCAGCCGCGCGCAGAAGGACTGCCACCAGGCCTGCGCGTGCGCGAAGCGCTCCGGCCCCTCGGTGCACACCCGGGCCACCTCGCCCCAGGCCACCAGCCCCTCACCGGCACGGACCCAGGACAGCACTCCGCGCGGGGAGGGCAGCAGGTCGAGCAGGTCGGCACCGCCCCGCACCACACGCGAGCGCACGACCAGCCGGTCAGTCAGCGGGGCGGTGGTCACGGCGTCAGGGTATTAGGGCGCGGCGGGCGCTGTGCCGCGCGCGTCGACCGAGGGGCGCGGGCGGCAGCTACTCTGCGCCGGATGACACCTCGCCGGATGACCGCTCGGGTGAGCGTAGCCCGACGGCAGGCCCGCTCCTGGCTGGCCGCCCGGGCCCGGTCGATGTCGTGGGTGCTGCTCGCGGTGGCCGGGGTGCTGAGCGGGCTCATCGTGCTGGCGCTGGCTGGGGCGGCGCTCGATGACGCCCAGATCAACGCCCGCACCGGCCACGCCACCGCGCAGGTGCTCGCGGTGACCTCGATGCGGACCCTGGTGCAGTTCGCCGTGCCGGGCGGCCAGGTGTTCAGCCCGCACGAGGGCGTGGCCTACCCGTCGGGGCTGCAGGCCGGGCAGCTGGTCCGGGTGGAGTACGACAGCGCCGATCCCGATCAGGTGCGGGTCGCCGGGCGGACCTGGGTGGGCGGCGTGGCACCGGCGTCGATCACGCTGGTGGTGCTGTGGGTGCTGGTGGCACCGGTTACCTGGTGGCTGCGCTGCCGGTGCCACCGCGGCCCTGCGTAAGGTGTCGCATCCTGATCAGAGAGAGAGTTCGCTAGGAGTTTCGCAGTGCGACACGGCCGCTTCGTCTCCTCTCCAGCCCTTACCGACACGGTCGGCGGCATGCGCGTCGCGATCGTGACCGAGGCTTTTCTTCCTGTTATCAACGGTGTCACCAACTCGGTGCTGCGGGTGGTGGAGCACCTGGTGCGCTGCGGGCACCAGGCACTGGTCGTGGCGCCGGGCGTGGGCCCGGACAGCTACCACGGTGCTCCGGTGGTGCGGGTGCCGGCGCTGGACCTGCCGGTGGTCGACTCGATGCCGGTCGGCGTTCCCACCTACAAGGTCGTCACCGCGTTGCGGGACTTCCGCCCCGACGTCGTCCACCTGGCCGCGCCGGTGATCGTCGGGGCGCGCGGGCTGTGGGCTGCCCGCAGGCTCGGCGTGCCCACGGTGGCCGTCTACCAGACTGACGTCGCGGGGTTCGCCGACTCCTACGGGCTGGGTTTCGCGGCCCGCACCGCGTGGCGCTGGACCCGGTGGGTGCACAGCCGCGCGGACCGCACGCTCGCCCCGTCCAGCTCCGCGGCGGCCGCGCTGACCGCACACGGCGTGCCGCGGGTGCACCGCTGGGCGCGTGGCGTGGACACCGCGCAGTTCCGCCCCTCCCGCCGCGACGAGCGGTTCCACGCCGAACTCGCTCCCCACGGCGAGTTGCTGGTCGGTTTTGTCGGCAGGCTGGCGCCGGAGAAGAAGGTGCTGCGGCTGTCCGCGCTGCAGGGCGTCCCGGGCATCCGGCTGATCGTGGTGGGGGATGGCCCGGATCGTCGCCAGCTGGCCAAGCGGCTGCCCAGCGCCGCGTTCCTGGGTTTCAAGACCGGCGACGAGCTGGCGCAGGCGTACGCCAGCCTGGACGTGTTCGTGCACACCGGGCCCTTCGAGACGTTCTGCCAGGCGGTGCAGGAGGCGCTGGCGTCCGGCCTGCCGGTGATCGCCCCCGACGCGGGCGGCCCGCGGGACCTGGTAGCCCCCGGCCGCACCGGGTTCCTGCTCCCCGAGACCGGCAAGGCCGACGCCGACGAGATTTTCGGTGAAGCGCTGCGCGGTGCGGTCCTGGCGCTGGCCCACGATCCGCAGCGCCGGATCCGGTACGGCGCCGCCGCCCGCCGCTCCGTGCTGCGCCGCACCTGGCCCGCGATCTGCGACGAGCTGCTCGGCCACTATGCCCAGGTCACCGGGCTGCCTGCGGACATCCGGCGGGTGGCGTGATGCGGATCGTCCAGCTGGCGAATTTCTACGGCCCGCGGTCTGGCGGGCTGCGCACCGCCCTGCACCACCTGGGTGCCGGGTACGTCGCCCGGGGTCACCAGGTCGTGCTCGTGGTGCCCGGCCCCGGGCGGGCCGACGAGCTGATGCCCAGCGGGGTCCGGCGGATCACGCTGCCCGCCGCGCAGATCCCGTGGACTGGTGGATATCGCGCGGTCGACCCCTGGCGGGTGCGGGTGCTGCTGGCAGGGCTGTGCCCGGACCGGATCGAGGTATCCGACCGGCTCACCCTGCGCGGGATGGGCCAGTGGGCCGCTGAGCGCGGGGTGTCCAGCGTGGTGATCTCGCACGAGCGGCTGGACCGGCTGCTGCACCGGTTCCTGCTGCCCGGCCCGGCGGCCCGCCGGATGGCCGACTGGGCCAACCGCCGGATGGCGGCCTCCTACGACACTGTGGTGTGCACGACTCGTTTCGCCCGCGAGGAGTTCGACCGGATCGGTTCGCGCAACGTCGTCCAGGTCCCGTTGGGCGTGGACCTGGCCACCTTCGCGCCGTCGCACCGGGACACCGCGCTGCGCGCCGAGCTGGCCCGCGGGGCCGACGCGATGCTGGTGCACTGTGGTCGGCTGTCGCCGGAGAAGCACGTGGAGCGCTCCGTCGACACCATCGCCGAACTGCACGGGTCGGGGCAGCGGGTGCGCCTGGTCATCGCCGGCGACGGCCCGCGCCGGGCGGCCCTGCAGCGGCGTGCCGCTGGGCTGCCGGTTACCTTCCTCGGGTTCGTGCCCGCGCGAGCGGACGTGGCCGCCCTGCTCGCCACCGCGGACGTGTCGCTCGCGCCGGGGCCGCACGAGACGTTCGGGTTGGCGGCTCTGGAGGCGCTGGCCTCGGGTACCCCCGTCGTGGTGTCGCGCTCCTCGGCGCTGCGCGAGATCGTCCGCCCGGCCTGCGGCGCTGCTGTCGCAGATCACGCCCCGGCCTTCGCCAACGCAGTCAGCCGATTGCTCGACACACCCGAGGCCTCCCGCCGCGCCGCGGCCCGGACCCGCGCCGAGCAGTTCACCTGGCCCGCCGCCGTCACCGGCATGTTGGTAGCCCTTCAAGTACCGCCAACCCGGTCGTGGGCTGCTGTGAACGACAGCCAACCCGGCGGCGACCCAGGTGTGACCGGCGACGGCCATCCGGGTGGGGCGCCGGGGGGTGGCGGCTGTTAACCGCAGCCAGGCCAACAAGCTGGGCGCCTTACCGGGTGGCGTGTAGTACGGCTGCTTGGTATGACCGTTTGCTAAGGCTGGTCTATGGCCACCACATACCGGAGCTTCGCCACCACACGCCTCGTCGGGCTGGGGCTGCGCCCCGGGAGAGCTACTATCTGCACTCATGCTGGATCCCGCCCTCTTCACCGCCCCCGCCATGCGAGCCGCACTGGCTGCGCGGGACATCAGCCAGGTGTACCGCTTGCTCAACAAGGCCGGTGTCTCTCAGCGCACGATTGCTGAGCTGGCCGGGCAGAGCCAGAGCGAGGTCTCAGAGATCATCAAGGGCCGCCGGGTGCAGG
>JBOHFT010000269.1:0-4828 GCA_050699815.1 Pseudonocardiaceae bacterium
CCACTCACGGGTGCTGACCACCGCAGGTGGTCAGCACCGATCCGTCCGGTATCGTGACCGGCGGTAGCGTGTCCGAGCGGCCGAAGGAGCGCGCCTCGAAAGCGCGTGAGGGCTCCCGCCCTCCGTGGGTTCAAATCCCACCGCTACCGCCATCTAGCAGCACAAACGCCAGTCACCTGTAACTGAGGTGACTGGCGTTTGTGCTGGTTGGTTGCATTTGTGGTGGCATTTGCTTGTTACGCGGCCGGTACGGGGTTCCCCGTGGCGCAGTCATTGCCATCTGGTCCGGCTGGTGTGGCCGGTTTCCAGAGCAGACCGCCGACGCTGGTGGCCACGTCTCGCCGGATGGCTGCGATGATGTGCTGGTACCGCGCGGCCATCGCGGTGTTGGACCATCCCATGATCGCCATCACCGTTCGGTCCGGGATCTGCAACAGCAGCAGCACCGTGGCGGCCGTGTGCCTGGCGTCGTGCAACCGGCGTTCCGGTACGCCTGCCCGCTCCAGCAGCCGTTTCCACTCGGTGTAGTCGGTGCGCGGGTTGAGCGGTCCGCCGGTCGGCGTGGTGAACACATAGCCCGTTTCCTGCCAGAGCTGCTCAGCCTCCAGCCGCTCGTGTTCTTGCTCTATCTGGTGTTGCTTGAGCAGCGTGACCAGCTCGTCGGGTAGGCCGATGCCACGCTTGCCAGCTTTGGACTTCGTACCGGCGGTTTCCTTGCGCAGCGGGACCCGTTGCGGGCAATGCCCGCCGAACTTGTGACCGCACGGTTCGGTGCATCCGTGCGTCCACTTCGGGCGCAGCCGACTGCGGCGCACGATGAGTGTGCAGTCGTCAAAATTGATATCCGGCCACTGCAACCCGAGCGCTTCACCTTGGCGCAGGCCGAGCGCCAGCGCGACCGCCCATCGGGCACTGTTGCGCCTTTGCTGCGCGACTTCAAGAAGGCTCTTGACCTGAGCGACTGAGTACGGCTCCACCTCGTCTTCCTCAATTTTCGGTGCCCTGGCCAGCAGCGCGGGGTTCTCGGTGATCTTCTTTCGCTGCATGGCCTCGTTGAGTGCGGCCCGGATGGTGCGGTGCACTTGGTGCACTCGCCCCGGCTTCGCTCCTGCTCTCGTCATCTTCCGGTACAACAGTTCCAGGTGCTCGGGTTCCAGTTTGTCGAGCTTATGCGCGCCGATGCCGGGAATGAGATGCACTCGCGCGGCGACCTCGTATGCAATGAACGCGTTCTCCGTGATGACCGGCGGGGCGATGATGGTGTCAAGCCAATAGATTAGCCACTGCTCGACGGTCCAGGTTTGACCTGGTTTGCGGACTTTGCCGTCATCGCGTTCCCGTTCCAGCTTCCGAACCTTCTTGGTCACCTCGCTTTGACTCTGGCCGCGCACGTGCCGTCGGTCCTGCCTGCCGTTATCATTTACCCCAACGGTGACGTAGCCGTGCCAGCACTTGTCCTTGTCGCTGTAGTAGATGCTCGATCGACCGTTGGCGTTTCGGGTGCTCTTTTGGCGTGGCATCCCACTCTCCTATGCTGCCGATCGATCGGTGGTGTTCTGCTGGCTAACAAGGCGCGCGGCGTAGGTGTCGATGGCATCGATGTGGATCCGGCGTAGGCGGCCGATCAGTACTGACTCGATTTCTCCGGCCTTGACCAGTGCGTAGGTCTTGGTCTTGCCGATGTGCAGCCGCTCGGCGGCTTCCTCGACTGTCAGCAGCACCCGCTCAGGCATCGGCCGGGATACGGGTGTCTCGCTCGTCGGAGGTTGATCGGACATGAGAACCGCCAGCCGCGCCAGCAGGTCCGCAATTTCAGTGGTGCGAGTGTGACCGCTGGCACGGTGCTGGGTGGTGTGGGTGCTCATGGTCGCGGTCCTCCCGGGGTGGTGCTGGGTGGTGCGGTTACTGCGGTTACCGCGGTTACTTGCCTGGTCAGGGGGGTAACCGAGAGATCTGGGGTAACCGCTGGATCGGTTACCGGGGGTGGTGGGGTAACCGATGTGCCGGTTACCGGGTGGGGATCGGTTACCGCCTGACCTGCGGGGTAACCGGGGTAACCGCAGTAACCGAGGGGAGTGGGGTGCTCGGGGAGGTAGCGGCCCCAGGCGTCGGCCAGGCCGTGTCCTCCGCCGGTCTGGTAGCCCTTCAGGGTGTCGCCGTTGACCTTGAGCGGGCCGGGTTTGACTCCGAAACGGTCGAGTTCTTTGGCCAGGCGGCGCGCGTCGAGCGGTTTGCCGTAGAGATCACCCCAAGGTGATTCTTCGAGGTCGCACAGGGCGGGGAGGATGTCGGTGGTGCGCATCCTGTCCGTACCAGCCCGGGTGAAGAGCTGGCGCAGGTCGGCGAGGAGCCGGACACCGAGTGAGGTGAGGTGTGGTCCGGTGTCGAGGACGAAGTGGCGGCAGGCGTTGCGGGCGGTGGTGGGCCAGTGGCCTCCTGCGGTGTCGGCGATGGCCAGGAGTGGTTCCCAGATCTCGGCAGGGCGGTCGGTGACGCCCTCGGGCATATCGGGTTGGGTGTCACCGAGCCGGGTGCTGGTGGACTCGATCCAGGTGGTGAGTTCCTCTCGGAGGGGTTTCGCCTCTTGTGACACCTGGCGTTCGCGGAATGGTTCGACGGGTTCGTCGGTGCGGCGTCGGCGCATATGGATAGTGATCGCGCGGGTAGTGATAGTGGTGGGCATGGCACCGGCGATCCCGGCGAGCGCGGCAGGGGCGTAGACGGGAAAACGCTCCACTTTCATGGTTTTAGCGTCTCCGACACAGCGGGCGATAGTCGCTGAGCGTTTGTACCCAGCGTTGAGCAGTCCCCGAAGGTCTTCGTTGTTTCCGCCGTTCTTGGGGTTGAAGATCGCGTCGACCTCGTCGAAGAGGATCGTGATCGGCCCCATGGACACCAGCCGGAATAACGCGGCCGGGGTCGCGGAGATTGTCATCTCCGGTGCCCGGACGAAGTATTGGGCGACTTCGAGGACCCGGGTTTTGCCGGAGCCGGGTTCGGCGGAGTCGAGGATCAGCCGGGGCGTGACGTAGAACTGCTCGCTGGCGTGGGTGTGGGCGTACCACAACGCCAGCGTCGGCGCACAGTGTGCTGAGGGGAACACCGAGAACCGCGCCACAAACGCAGCCACCGCATCCAGCACCTCATGACCGGCTCGCACGGTGACCCCGGGCGAGGATTGCCCGAGCCAGGCCAGCGGCCGGGCTGGTGTGATCCCGGGCGTGGTCGGTGGCGTGGCGGTGTGGTGTTCGTGCCAGGTCTGCTGGCAGTCCTCCGAGCAGAAATCCGGCGACGGTGACTTGCCGACGGGGTGGCTGCACTGTCGGCAGTCGTGGTCGCCGAGGGCGGCGTCGATCGCGGTCAGCGCGGTCTGGACGTCGGGTTTCATGCGGCCCCCTGGTGGCTGGTACGGAGGGTGGTGCGGCGTGGGTTACGCACCCCGGCCGCGAGTCCGGCGGTGATGACCCGGGCGACCTCTCGGGGTGTGCAGTCGCACTCGGCGCTCACGAGGGACCCGGCTGCGGTGGTGAGTCCGGCCCGCGCGGTGGCGTCGTCGAGCACTCCGGCGCCGATGAGCTGGCCCAGGGCGTAGGCGGCGCGGCAGAGCACCGCGTTGTGCTGCCCTCGCGGTGCCGTGCGCACCCGCTGGCACTCGCCTCGCACGGCGGCGGAGGCGTATCCACTGGGGTTGGTCGTGACCATCTGAGCGGACGCTGAGATCACCGTGGGCGGCTTGGGACTGAGGGCGTGGTGTTAACCAGCTGGGCAGTTCGACGGGGTCCCGGTCGTCAACCAGCTCATACCCGCTCGGGGGCACTGGGCTGGCGGGGGCGACGACGTACCCGCCGTGGGCACGGGTGTCGATCTTCCATCCGAGCATGCCGTGGGTATTGCGCAACTGCGTCCCGGGTGGAGCGGTGTAGTACAAGTGCCAGCCCCCCGAGGGGGTGGAGGTGGCGAAGGTCGGGGTGATAGTGGTGGCGTGCTGGCGGGCGAGCGCCCGCAGCACCCCGGCACCGGAGCCGATCCCGAGAGCAGCCCACCGCTCGGGCACGGGATCGCCGGGTTTGGCGGTGTCGAGGTCCACGACCACCAGCCCCGAGGGGCCGGTCGCGATCCCGATCGAATAGGGAATGTGGCGCCACCAGTGGGTGATCTGATCGGGGTCGGTGCTGGCCCGGGTTTCCCAGCGGTCAAGGACGGGGGGTTTCTTGGCGCCGGGGGTGATCGGGAAGACGTGCCAGCCCCGGGCGGCGAAGTGCAGCGCCCACGCGCGCAGGGTGTCTCGGATGGTGTCGGCCGCCGGTGTCGTGGTCGGGTCGTCAAGCGTGGTCATGTTCCGGTGCCTTTCTGATTACTGTAAGTAGCCGGATGTGGGCATGCGGGGTTGGTCCCGGGTACCGGGGGTGACGCCGGGAAGGTGGCGTGGAATGGGTGGGAAACGGGGTGTGGGCTGGCTGGGCCGGTGGGGGTCTACCCCCCGTTACCGTGCAGGTCGCAGGCCGCTACCCGGGGGGTCTACCGGGGTAGCGGCCCCCCGCTACCCACCGGTGCGCAGGCGGGTGCGGGTAGCGGGGGGCGGTAGAGGGCCGGGGTAGACCCCTCCCCCTCTACCCGTCACCATCCGTAACCGATTTCGGTGTGGTGGGGAGGGTGGCGCCGGTGGGCACAGCGGCTTCCAGGTCGGCCCGGCGGTATCCCGCGAGGTTGATGCCGTCGACTTTGACCTGCCGTCCGGAGCGGGTGACCCCGGCGCGTTCGAGTTCCTCGGCGAGCCGCTCCGGGGTGTAGTCCCCGTAGCTATCCTCGTCGGTGTTGACCAGCCGGG
>JBOHFT010000270.1:0-4781 GCA_050699815.1 Pseudonocardiaceae bacterium
GGGCAGTCGCAGTCGGAGGTGTCCGACATCATGAGGGGGCGCACGGTGCGGGATGTGACGGTGCTGGAGCGTATCGCTGATGGTCTGGGTATTCCGCGGGCGTGGATGCGGCTGGCCGGTGTCGCGGGAGGCGGGGATGGCTCTTACGGTGGGGAGGGCACGGACGCTGATCCTCCGGAGGAGGTGATCGCGGAGATGTTCCGCAGGCACCTGCTGGCGCTGGGTGCGATCACCGCGATGGGCAGTGCCGCGGTGGGTGAGCTGGCCGAGCTGCCTGGCCCGGTGCCGGTGGAGTTGCCGTCGCGGCTGAGCTTCGTCGAGGTGGGGCAGGTGCGGGAGCTGACCCGGCGGCTCGGCGAGGCAGGCGGCACCAGCATCACCAGCCCGGCGGTGCTCAGCGTGGCCACCGGGTGGGCTGAGCGGCTGCTGGGTGTGGCCGGTGCTGAGCCAGTGCGGCGGGCGCTGCAGGTGGCGGTGGCTGAGCTGCATATCGAGGCCGGCTGGGCGGGGTTTGACACCGGGCGCTACCGCCAGGCTGTGCACCATTTCGCGGCCGCGCTGGAGCTGGCCACCGCGGCCGGAGACGCTTACCTGGAGTCCACCGCCCTGAACTACGCCGGGATGGCCACCGTGGAGCACGGCCATCCCAACGATGGGCTGAAGATGATCCAGTTCAGCCTGGTGAAGGCGGGCGATATCCCCCGCGACGAGCAGCGCGCGGTGGTGATCGGGGTCAGCGGGAGGGCGGCTCGGGAGGCGTGCGTGCGGGTGGAAGCCGCGATCGCCCTGGCTGAGCTGGGATTTCTGGACGCCGCCGACGCCGAGATAGCGGCGTCGCGGCAGCTGTGGTCGCCCACCCGCACTGACCGTTTCGGCGACCTCGACCGCCCCGCGGCGCTTCAGGCGCTGCGCCGGGGACGGCTGGACGTCGCGGAATCGCTGGCCGCAGTGTCGGTGCGCCGCTGGGAGGGGATCAGCCAGTACGGTCGCGCCCACTCCGGGGTCGTGCTGGCCATCATCCATGTCCGGGCGGGGGAGCCTGCCGGTCTCGCGCTGGCCCACGGTGCGATCACCGCCGTGCCCAAGCTCAGTTCGATGCGGGTCCGCAAGCGGCTTGTGCTGCTGGCCGGCGAGCTGGCGGCCCGGCCCGGCGCCGACGCGAAAGACCTGGCCCGGATGGCCCATCAGGTCGCCGGAGCCCGGGCCTGACCCCCCAGCCCGAGCCCCGTGCCACCACGCCGCCGCGATCGAGGACCAGCCTGAAGCCGAGTCTTCGACCGCCAGTCAGAGGCCACCTCAACCTGATCACGGATCGTAACTGTCATCTACACCGCCGCCTTGACCTGGGCGCGCACATCGGTTGAGCCGCATCCGGCGAGGTCGAGCGGGGGTGATGCCGAACCCGAAGTCCCCGTGACTGAGCCCAGGCGGTGAGTCCACCGTGAACGCGCCACCGGGTGCTCTCACGCCTCCACCGGATACCTATGGCTTACCCCGGCGTGAAAAGGAGCCGGTCCCGGACAACCGCCACCTGGTGTGGGGTGACCGCTTCGCAGTAGACGACAAGGTCGTCGGCGGAGTGAAAACCACCGACCCTCGTCCGCTGTGCAACGATCTCCTCGGCGACGGGGGGAGGGAGTCCCAGCTCCCTTGCGATGACCTCAGCAGGCACGTGGTTGATGTCAACGAGCCCACCGTCATCGTAATGCCGACCAAGGTCGGGCCGGCCGATACGCAGCTCCGCAGCCAG
This sequence comes from Pseudonocardiaceae bacterium, assembly GCA_050699815.1. GTDB lineage: Bacteria > Actinomycetota > Actinomycetes > Mycobacteriales > Pseudonocardiaceae. Next base: position 1,751 of record JBOHFT010000270.1, read on the forward strand.
CGCCGGGTTGCTGGTGAGCAGCGCACGTGCCTCCTTTCTACGGGCAAGTCGCTGTTGTGCAACCAGCAGCGCTGGGTCTGCCGGTGAGATTGGTTCTCCTGCGGATCGGCTGAACCTGAGCTGCACCTCCAGCCAGCCAGCATGGGCACTGCCGACCAGCCAGTTGACGAGAAACAGCGGCGCAAGACACCACCCCCGATGCCGCGGGCCACGCCTTTGATCGCGCCCCACAGCGAGCGCTGCACTGGGCGCACCGGCCTGGCTCGTTGCCGCACGTCGCGCAGGAGTGACGTGACTGCGGCATTCCCTGCGGTCGTCTGCAGACGCTGGACGGCTTGGGGGGTCAGCTCCCCAATACCGCGGCGCCTGGCCAGACCGAGGACCTGCTGAACGGTCGGATCACCAGATCGCGGTGCGGCCCGGTCGACGGCGGTGGGGCCGCGGGTAGGCGCTCCGGGTCTCGTCCGGGCCGCTCCCATCGCGCGCTTCCCTCGCCGACAGCCGCCGTCAGGCCGGTGCCTCTTCCTCCTCCTCGCCTTCGGCGCGCTGCACGAAGGCACCTTGCACCGCTGCTTCCTCCGGCTGTTCCTCCTCGTCCGCCTCGCGCTGCACCGCCGGTCCCGCTGGGGACACCGCCGCCGGGGCGGGCGCTGACATCGCGCGTTCGGCGTTGGCGGCGGCCTCCTGCTCGAAACGGTCCGAGGGGTCGCTGACCTGCACACCACCGTCGGCCGGGGTGCCGTCCACCGGGCCGCTGCGCTGCTGCACGACGTGGGTCAGCTCGTGGGCGAGCATCGTCTTACCCTCCGTCGAGGACGGGTCGTACTTGTCGCGCTGGAACACGACGTCCGACCCGACGGTGTACCAGTGTCCGAACAGGCTGCCCCTGACGCAGGGTCCCCCGGTGAACTGCCGGTCCGTGCTCGGTCCTGCTCCGGCACCCCGGCTACTCCGCGTGTTGATCGCGACACGCCAGAGGGTGAGCCTCGGGAGCGTGGTGGGCTTGCGTACCCGACGACACGGGTGTAATCACAGGCTTGTTATTCTCCGGCAGCAGCCTGGGGAGTACGCGAACCGGGGAGGAACTCTATGGCGAGGAGGGCGGACCGCCATGGATGAGATGGACACGGGCCGGGGAGCGGATGCGGGAGACGAGCAGCCGCTGCGATGGGCCTCAGCGTCCAGTATCCCCTTGCTGAGTGGCCTGTTCGACGGGCCCGACCAGCAGGAGTGGCAGGAGCGGGCGCTGTGCGCCCAGACCGATCCCGAGGCGTTCTTCCCCGAGAAGGGCGGCTCGACCAGGGAAGCGAAGCGGATCTGCCAGGACTGCGAGGTCCGGGCCGAGTGCCTGGAGTACGCGCTGACCTTCGATGAGCGGTTCGGCATCTGGGGTGGGCTGTCGGAGCGGGAGCGCCGCAGGCTGAAACGCCACGCGGGCTGAGGGCTGGCACCTCCCGGCGTCCGTGCCGGTGGCCCAGGGACGTACGGTGTGGCCCCACCAACGGGGTATGGAGGAGAGGGGTGGGGGTGTCGGGCACTGCTGGGGAACCTCCTGGTGACGGCGCAGGCGAGGCCACCACGCGAACCCGGCCCCGGCCCTCACCGCTGTCCAGGAAATCCGCCGAGACTCCGCAGGAGGGCAGCGGCTCGGCGGAGCTGACCCTGGTGGACGTCGGGATCAGCACCCGCATCCGGCAATTCCTGCTCGCCCCGCCTGTGCTGCTCACCATGGCGATGACGGTGCTCGCCGTGCTGGTGAACCGCCAACGGCTGGGACTGGACCTGGCCGGTGGCCGGCTGCTCCCGGTGGAGAGCCTGATCGGGACCTGGTCGTCCTACCTGGCCTCCTGGCACCCGGTCGGCGGCGGGAGCGCGGCCCCCGCACCAGCGGCGCTGGCGGTGCTCGGGGTGCTCGGCCTGCCGGTGGGATCGCCGGCCGCCGCGGTATCGCTGCTGCTGTTGGGCGCGCTGCCGCTGGCCGCCCTGTCCGCCTACCGGGCCACCTGCGCGCTGCCGGTCAGCCGCCAGCGCCGGGCGCTGGCCGCCGCCGGGTACGCGTTGCTCCCGCCGGCCATCGCCGGGCTGGCGCAGGGCCGGCTGGACGTCGTGCTGATCCACCTGCTGCTGCCCCTGGTGCTGGCCGGTTCGGTCGCCGTGCTGCGCGGCGGGACTGTCGGGCCGTCGGGCGGCTGGCTGTCCACCGCGGCCGGCACCGCGCTCGGGCTTGCCGTGATCGGCGCTTTCGCCCCCCTGATGCACCTGCTGGTGCTGGCCGTGGTGCTCCTCGGCTTCGTCGTGGTCCCGGGCCCCCGGGTGGCGACGCTGCGCCGCACCGTCGGGCTGTTCGCCGTGGTGCTGCTGCCGCTGGGGCTGCTCATGCCGTGGCCGGCGGTGGTGGTCCAGCGCCCGGAGGTGCTGCTGCACGGGGTCGGCGCGGTGGTGACCGAGCAGGCACCCGGCTGGCTGCGGCTGCTCGCCCTGGACCCCGGTGGACCGGGCGCGGCGCCGTGGGTGGGGGCGGTGGTGGTGATCGCTGCGGTGATCGCGCTGGCCGCCCGGCCGTCCTGGGCGATGCTGCCGGGTCTGGGGCTGGTGCTGCTGGGTGCCACTGCGGTGGCGGTGCTGGTCCAGTCGCCGATGCGGCCGCTGGCCGGCGGTGACCCCCGGCCGGGATCCACCGCGGGTGCGCTGCTGCTGACCGGATGCGGGTTGTTGTGGATCGTGTTACTGGCCGGTCGCAAGGGGAAGCCGGCCCGGTGGGGCAGGGCGCTGGCTGTCACGCCGTGGGCCGGGGCTGCGGCGCTGTCGGCCGCGGCGGTGACGATAGGCGCCGGTGGTCCCCTCACGGCCGGCCCGCCGGCTGGCCTGCCGGTGCTGGTCCCGTCGCTGACCGCGGAGCTGGCCCGATCCGGGACCTCCGTGCTGGTCGTCGGCGCCCCGGGCGAGCCGGTGCGCCTGACCCGGTCGCGGACCGCGCGCTTCGGGGACGACGACATCGCCCCGCTGCGCGCTACCGGGGTCCGGCTGGAGC
>JBOHFT010000271.1:0-4775 GCA_050699815.1 Pseudonocardiaceae bacterium
GAGGCCACCGGTATCGATGAGGTCTTCGACTCCCTCGACGCCGACCTGGTCGGCCTGGCCCCGGTCAAGACCCGGATCCGGGAGATCGCCGCGCTGCTGCTGGTCGACCGGGCCCGCAGCAAATTCGGCTTAGCCACGTCCCGGCCCAACCTGCACATGAGCTTCACCGGCAGCCCGGGCACCGGCAAGACCACCGTGGCCCTGCGGATGGCCGACCTGCTGCACCGGCTGGGCTACCTGCGCCGCGGGCACCTGGTCTCGGTGACCCGCGACGACCTGGTCGGCCAGTACGTCGGGCACACCGCACCCAAGACCAAAGAGGTCCTCAAGCGGGCGATGGGCGGCGTGCTGTTCATCGACGAGGCCTACTACCTGTACCGCTCGGACAACGAGCGCGACTACGGCCAGGAGTCCATCGAGATCCTGCTGCAGGTGATGGAGAACCACCGCGAGGACCTGGTGGTGATCCTCGCCGGGTACAAGGACCGGATGGACTCGTTTTTCCACTCCAATCCCGGGATGAGCTCCCGCATCGCGCACCACATCGATTTCCCCGACTACACCCTCGACGAGCTCGACGACATCGGGAAGCTCCTGGTCCGCGCAGAGGGCTACACCCTCACAGCTGAGGCCCAGCAGACCTTCCGGGAATACCTGGAACACCGCAAGGAACAACCGCGGTTCGCCAACGGCCGCAGCGTGCGCAACGCGATCGAGCGGTCCCGGCTCCGGCACGCCAGCCGGATGATGGCCACCGATCAATCAGTCGGCCGCGACGAGCTCACCACCCTGAAACCGGAGGACTTCCTCGGCAGCCGGGTCTTCACCGACCGCAACGCCGAAACACCGACCGGATAATCCCGTATTGCGACCCCCCGTCAGCGCCGAGCTGACGGGGGCAGCACGACGGGGCCGCACGGTCACTCGGGACAGGATTGGCACGCAATCACTCGCGTGGCAGCAGTGGATTGAGCGTTTCTGCGAGGGCCGACCCTACTTGCTACAACAGCTCAGCGGGAAGGCTGGTGTACTCCTTGCGCAGGACGCCCAGGGCAGGATGCTCATCCGGCCAGGGGAAATCGTCAATGGCGCTGATGGGGCGGATACCGACTGCGGCGTTAGTGGCGAACACCGCATCCACGTCGGCCAGCTGGCCGAGAGTGATCGGCACGGTGGTGGCCTGCTCGTCCCGGGCCTGGCTGATCAGTCTCATGGTCACGCCGGGAAGGCAGTCCGCCTGGGGCCAGAAAATCCGGTCGCCGTCGACGAACCCGATGTTCGACGTGGCCGCTTCGAATATGGTGGAGTCAGCGTCGATGAACAGCACATCGCCGAAGCCGTTGCGCTGCGCGATGCGCCTGCACTGAAGGGAACCGAACAATCCGACGTGTTTGATGTCAGGCATATCGCGACGGTAGATAGCCGATTGGAGACGCAGCGCGGGAGGCGGGGAGTGCGCGGCTGGCCGGGTTGTGACCAGGATGTGCGGGTCTGCGTCCGCACCGATATGCCCGAGTTCGAGGGCGGGGTCGAACACGGTCACCCGGACCACCACCGACCGGCTGACGTCGGCCAGCGCGTGGCGAACGAGGTGCCGGATGCGGTCGGGGTCCACACGCCCCCGCACCCGAGCGAGTCGACAAGATCCCCTACGGCCGGTTCCGCAACGTGTATCTCTACATCACCGAAGCCTGCCAACTGCGCTGCGAGCACTGCTACATGGGCGAACGGCTGGAACGGGCGCTAAAGATGCCCTTCGACCAGATCACCCAGACACTGACGACCTGGCGACAGATGGGCGGCTCGAAGCTGACCATCCTCGGTGGTGAACCGACCCTGCACCCGCACTACATCGACGTGATCCACTACGCCGCAGGGCTGGGCTATGAGCACGTGATCACCACCAGCAATGGGCTGGACCCCGCGATCCGCAAGTTCCGGCGTATGCAGCCGGACGACGTCGCCTACATCCAGATCAGCTTGGACGGCGGAGCAGCCACCAGCCACGACCAGGTGCGCGGGACGGGAACCTTCGACCAAGCCTTGCGCAACGTCGCCGAGCTGGTCGAACGCGGCTTCGACACCCGCATCATTTGCACCGTCAACCGCGTCAACGCCGACGACTGCCTCACCCTCCTCGACATCGCTGACGAGATCGGTGTCTCACTGGTGAAATACCACGTCTTCTCCGTCATCGGGTCTGGCCACGGCGCCGCTGAGTGGGGCATGCAACCCACCGAGTGGATCGCCTTCTATGAACACCTCGAACGCGTGGCCCCGAGTCACCAGACGCGGGTGTGGTATCAACCGGCCTACGCCCGCCGCGACCGCATCGCCGGCTACGCCGCCGACGGCTACCGAGGCTGCATCGGCCGAACCCTCGACCGGATCTCAATCTTCCCCGACGGCCGGGCATACGTCTGCTCGTTCCTGTTCGACACCGACCTGCACTTCGCGAACATGATCGACGGAAAGATCGTGGTCAACAAGAACGACAACGAGTTCGACCTGTTCACCCGCGTACTCACCCAGGCCAGCTGCGGCGGATGCAAGGCCCCAGGCACCTGCATGGGCGGCTGCCCCGCCGAAAAACTCGTCATGGGATCGGCGTCCTGCGCCAGCGAACCCGACATTGTGCCAGTCTGCCGACTCTGGAAAGCCGACATCCCCACCGCGAGTTCCTGACCTGCCACGTACCGCGACGACATATCCGCCGTCAATGACCAGCACAAGGAAAAGAGCACCCATGCGCTACCGGGCCTGCATCGACGTCCACCTAATCCTGCGCCGCGGCGAGAACATCCTACTCGGCCAGCGGCAGAACACCGGCTTCGCCGACGGCAGCTGGCACCTGCCCAGCGGCCACACCGAGGACGGCGAGTCCGCCACCGCCGCGCTGACCCGGGAAACCAGCGAAGAGATCAGCGTGCGTATCGACCCCGCCGAGGTCCGGTTCGTGCACCTGATGCACCACCGCACCAACTCCGGCCGCATCGCCCTGTTCTACGAGGTCACCCGCTGGCACGGCGAACCGGACAACCGCGAGCCAGGCAAATGCGCCCGCTGGGACTGGTTCCCGCTCACCGACCTGCCCACCAACATGATCCCCTACGCCGCACAAGCCCTAACGCACTACACCAAGGGCGAGGTCTACGCCGAGCGCAACTGGGACTAACCCCCATCAGATGAAAGAAAACCACCGCCATGTCAACCGGCACGATCCCCGCCCTGGTCGCCGACGTCGCCGCGATCGACTGGAACGACCTCGCGGCCGTGGCCACCGCCAGCGACAAGCTCCTCACCGCCCTGGACTCTCACCGCACCATGCTGCGCGAACTGGCCGAACAAGCCCTCGACAATCCAGACCTGCTACACCTGTGCGAGCACTACGACATCCTCGACAAGATCGTCCTGCACGACGACCCGAGCGGGTGGCGGCTACGGCTGCACGTCTTTCTTCCCGGCTACTTCGACCGGCCCCACAACCATCGCTGGACCTACAGCAGCCGCATCCTGCACGGCAGCTACACCCACACCCTCTACGGCACCGACGACCAGCTCGGCACCGGCGACACCGTCGACGTCGCCGCCCTGCGGCCCCGGATGGTGCGCACCGAATCAACCGGTGACTTCTACACCCTGCATCACACCATGATCCACTCGGTGACCGCGCAGCCCCACACCACCTCACTGGTCGTCCGCGGCCCCGCAGTCAAAGACCGGTTCCTCGTCACCGACCGGATAACCGGGCAGGCCTGGTGGCAGCACGGCGCGGCCACCGAATCACCCGACGAAACCGCCCGCAAGCGGATGAACGTTGCCCACGCCACCGCCTGCCTCCGGCAACTCACCGAACTCCGCGTGCTGAACTGACCAACACGTGCAATCACCCCGTAGCCGAACGGCCGGATCCAGTATGTCCCCGCCCGGCCGCGAACCGGCCAGGCCGGGGGCATCCGACGAGACCGCCAGCCAGGAAAAGACGCTCCCGCCGGATGCCCGGGTCAATCTCGCCGAGGAACGCGAGGCCACCGGTATCGATGAGGTCTTCGACTCCCTCGACGCCGACCTGGTCGGCCTGGCCCCGGTCAAGACCCGGATCCGGGAGATCGCCGCGCTGCTGCTGGTCGACCGGGCCCGCAGCAAATTCGCACCACATCGATTTCCCCGACTACACCCTCGACGAGCTCGACGACATCGGGAAGCTCCTGGTCCGCGCAGAGGGGGCTACACCCTCACAGCTGAGGCCCAGCAGACCTTCCGGGAATACCTGGAACACCGCAAGGCACAACCGCGGTTCGCCAACGGCCGCAGCGTGCGCAACGCGATCGAGCGGTCCCGGCTCCGGCACGCCAGCCGATTGATGACCACCGATCAATCGGTCGGCCGCGACGAGCTCACCACCCTGAAACCGGAGGACTTCCTCAGCAGCCGGGTCTTTCACCGACCGCAACGCCGGAACACCGACCGCTCCTTCCGGCTGACCGGGGGCGCACGCGGTCAGCCGGCACCTGTTTGCGCCCGCCAAGCCGAGGTCTGCAACGGATCAGTTCGTCGGTGACCCTAGGCAGCACCTCGGTGGCTTCTGGATCGGCCGCACCGGGAGGCCCACGCCGAGCGTCATTGGCGCCGGTCTATGCCGGGGCTGAGCGATCCGCCCCGGGAATTCTGTGGCGCCGCAAGGGCAACCAGGCCGATCTTCATCCTGCCGAGGGGACCGTTACTGTTCGTCTGGTCACATACCGAGGGGAAGCGGTGATGCGCCATGAGCGATG
>JBOHFT010000272.1:0-4758 GCA_050699815.1 Pseudonocardiaceae bacterium
TGCGGGTGAAGGTCCCGTCCAGATTTTTGACGAGCGTCGAGAAGTCGCCGGCCGGACCGACGTATTGGATCGTCGCCCCAGGCGGCGGCTGCGGCGTCCGGTAGCCCGGCGCGCCGGCCAGGAAGGCAATGGTATTGAGGAAGAGCGTCGTGTTGTTGCTGTACAGGTTCGCGCAGGAGCCCACACAGTTGCTGGAAAAGATGTCTTCATCCCCGATAAACACCGCCCGACCGGTGCCTCCGAAGCTTGGGCCGGACTGGAGCTGGAGCACGTCGGGTCCCAGATCGCTCCGGGCGATCTCGGTGAAGGAGCCGATCACGGCATAGGTCGCGTGGGCGCCCATACTGATCGGGGTGGCGGCGGTGCCGAAGGGCCCTTGCCTGAGCACGGAGGCGAGCCCCGCAGTCGTCATGTCAGAGGTGGAATCGCTCGTGAACGGACCCGGGAACGTATTGAGGATCACCGCCCGATTCGAGCCGAAGTTGCGCATCTCCAGGAGCGCGCCGCCGTCCTTGACGAACTGCTCGAGCACGACCACGTCATTGACGGACTCAGCGATGGTCGGCTGATTGAGGATCATGATATCCACCCCGGCCAGCGCCGGCAAGCTCAGCGTGTTGAGCCCAGACCGCAGCGTGACGGTCCGCGGCACGACGCCGGCGGGTCCGAAAATCGACAGATTGAGCAGATCGCCACGGGCCGAGCTGTAGACGCTTCCGGCTACAAAGCTATAGTTCGCTCCACTACCCGGAAAACTCCGTGTGAGCCCGTAGCTCTCGATGACCAGGGGGCGGCCGGTTTGCTGGTACAGGTCCGTGCCGCCGCTGCCCTTGGCCAACACGAGGGAGCCGTCGCTCTGCGGGAGCAGCCGGTCGAGACCGGTGAGCGTCCAGCCGGAGCCGAAGGGGCTGGTCCGCTCGTTGCGGATCAACGCCTTCCCCTGGGTGCCCCCGCCGATGCTCGACTGCGCGTAGTTGGAGAAGAGCATCAGTTCGTAGGCATAGCGACCGGTATTCAACGTCGAGGCATCGAACTGCACGCCCAGCCGGGAGGTGGAGACGGCGGCCGGCGGCAACCCCGACGCGTTCCAGTACATCTCGGGGCCCTGTTGGATGCCCCCCACGGTGAGCCGCGCCGAGAAGGTCTGCGGCACCGCAACGCCGCCGCCCAGCGTGACGTTCATCGGCAGGATCGGCCGGACATCCGCGCTGGTGGAGCGATAGTGTAGCGTCAGGTCGCGCGCGACGCCAAGCGTGCGGACGCCTGGGATCGTGACGTCGTGCGAGAGGGCGCCCGCGCTCAGGTCCGACTCGGACGCTGTCCCACAGGTTGTGCAATTGTCGGTCGAGGAGGTGGCTGCCACCTGCGAGGCAGCCGGGGGCGCCAGCACGAAGTGCCACGCGGTCGTGCGCACCCCGCCGCTGATCGTCTCAATCCGCTGCCCATCCGCGCTCACGCGCATCTTGCCGACTGCGTTGAAGGTGCCGGTGTCGGGCGAGAGGGACCAGAGGTCCAGCTCCTTGTTCGCCGGCATGGCGTCCACGTTGGGGAAGGTGATCGGCACGGGTGCGGCCATTACCACGCCCGCGGGCTGGATGGTGATCGAGAGGCCTGGCCGCAGTTCCGCCGGCCGCGCCTCCACCCGGCCATACTCGGGGACGGGGCTGATCGTCAGCACGCCGGTGTAGGGCGTGCCGTTGGCGTTCTTGGCGGTATTGGGCGGAATGGTCACCGAGACATTCAGCGTGGCACTGGTGACGACGGTCGTGGCAGCCGGATTGACCGTCACCTGGGTGCTCAGGTCCACCGGCGGCAGCGTGAACGGTTGCGGAACCTGGTTCATGACGCCGGCGATAATGTCCACCGGCGCCGCCAGGACCGCATAGCCTTGCGAGAAGCCGTCCACCAAGAGTGTCTGACGGTCCGTCGGCATCGTGGACGACGAGAGCGTAAACTCGCCCTGCGCGTTGGTGGTCGTGGTCAGCGCCGTGCCCTTGAGCGTCACTGGCAGATTGGCCAGCGGATGCTGCGAGGTATCGTCCACCCGCCCGAAGAGCGCGGTGACGCCGCCCGGCGGGGCACCCGTCACGGTGACAGTGATCGTTTGCGAGGAGGAGGCGAGGCCGTCCGTGGCGGAAAAGGTGAATGTATAAGTGCCCGCCTGCGTGGCATCCGGGGCAAACGTGAAGACGCCCGTCTGCACGTCGAAGGCTGCATGGGCCGGCAGCGGCAGCGGCGTGACGGCAAAGGCGACGTTCTGGAGATCCGGGTCGAGCGCAGTTGCGGTGAACGTGAGCATCGAGCCCAGCGCGACGGTCTGATTGCCGATGGGTGTGAAGACCGGCGCGCTATTGATGACCGTAAACGGCTGCGCACTCGTGCCGGTACCGCCCGCATTCGTGACCGTGATTAGGCCGGTCGTGGCACCGGATGGCACAGCGGTGGTGATCGTCGTTCCAGTGGCGGCAGTGACGGCCGCCGTGACGCCATTGAACTTCACGATATTATTCGCGGCGGTCGGATCGAAGCTTGTACCGGTGAGTGTGACCGTCGTGCCGACTTGGCCGCTCGTGGGGTTGAAGCTCGTGATCGTCGGAACATTGAGCGTGACGGTGAGCGTCGCTGTGGCCGACTGACGGCCTGTGGCTGACGCCGTCAACGTGACCGAGCCTGCCGTGGCGCCGGTGACAAGTACGGGCACGCTGGTCTGTCCTTCCAGCACCACGACCGACGAGGGCACCGTCACCGTGCCCGTGCCGGTCTGCGCGAACGTGACCGTCAAGCCGCCGGTTCCCGCCGGGGCGCCGGCATCCAGCGTCAGCGACAGGTTCTCTCCAACTTTCAAGCTGGCGGACGAGGGAATGAGTTGCATCTGCGGCGGCGTCAGCACCGTGAGTGTGGTGCTCGCGGTTACCGGGCCCATGGAAGTGGTCTTGCTCGCCGTGATGGTCGTGGTCCCCACGGCGAGGGCAGTCGCCACGCCCCCACTATTGATGGTGGTCTTGGTCTCGTCGGAAGAGGTCCAGGTCACCTGGGTCGTGACGTTCTGCATCGTGCCGTCGGTCAAGGTGCCGGTGGCAGTGAACGGCTGACTCTCCCCCACAAAGAGACTTGGGTTCTGGGGCGAGAGGGTCAACATGACGACTTCGGCCGGCGTGACCGTGACGGTGGCTGTCGCACTGCTGCCATTGAGAGCAGCCGTGATGACGGCGCTCCCCTCGCCCGGCGTGGTCACGACAAAGTCGGCAAAGAGGGCGCCGGTCGGGACCACGACCATCGGTGGCACGGTCACGCGCGAGGGATCACTGCTCGTGAGGGTGACATCCGTGGCCGCCGCGGGTGCGGGACTCACAGCCACACGGAGCGTGCCCGGCTTACCCTTGGGCAGACTCAAGGTCGCCGGTGTGATCCCTGTCACCAGCGTGGGCGGTTGCACGACCTGGACCGTGGCGGTGACGGTGACGCCGCCCAAGGTGGCCGAAACGGTCGCCGTGCCGGGCGTGAGGCCCGTGACTGTGATCGGCGCGCTGGTCTGTCCCGCTGGCACGGTGACGCTCGACGGCACCTGGAGGACTGCCGCATTACTGTTCGTGAGCGGGACGATCGTATCCGTGAGCTGAGCCGCATTGATGGTGAAGGTCAGCGTCCCATTGGCCCCCTGCTGAATGGATTGCGTCGGCGGCAGCAACGAGACCGCCACGGGGGCCGGCGGAATCACATGGACGAGGGCCGTCCTGGTGCTACTGCCGACCGTCGCCGTCACCGTCGCATCCCCAACGGCCACGCCCGTCACCGTGAAGATCGCCGAGAGTTGATTGGCCGGCACCGTCACCGAGGGCGGCACTTGCAACACGCTGCTGGCATCCACACTGAGTGTCACGACAGTCGGCGTGGTCTGAGCCACATTGAGCGTGACGGTCAGGGTCCCGGTGGCACCGACGGCAACGTTCTGCGTGGGTGGCGCGAGGGAGGCCACGGCCGGGGGCGGCGGCGTCACTTGCACGGATGCCGAGGCGCTGGTGCCGTTGAGACTCGCCGTCACCATGGCCGTGCCGAGGGCGACCGTGCCAACCGTGAACGTGGCGTCGGTCTGGTTGGCCAAGACGGTGACCGTCTGGCTTGGAGGTAACGTCACAATCCCCGTCGGGCTGACGCTCAAGGCCACGGTTGTATCGGTCGCCTGCGCGGCACTGATCCGAACGGTGAGCGAGACCGTGCCGCCGAGATTGACCGGGTTCATCAGCGGGAGCAGCAAGACCACCGTGGGCAACGCCGGGGTGACGGACACCATGCTGCTGGCACTCGTGCCGTTGAGGCTGGCCGTAATCTGCGCCATGCCCGGGGTATTGGCCGAGACAGGCACCGGCGCGGTGGTTTGGCCGGCCAAAACGGTCACACTGCTCGGGACTGACGCAATACCTGAGGCGCTGCTGGTCAGGGTCACGGCCGTGTTGGTCAACTGCGCCGGGTTGATCGTGACGGTCAGGGTACCGGTGCCGCCTTGCGTGATGGCTAGGGTCGCCGGCAACAGGCTGCTCACGGTGGGCGGCTGCGGGGTGACTTGCACGGTGGCCGTCGCACTGCCGCCGTTGAGCGTCACGGTGATCTGACTGTTGCCGACCGCCACGGCGGTCACGGGAATGGGCACACTCGTCTGGCCGATGGCAAAGTTGACCGACGCGGGCACGGTGGCGACAGCCGTATTGCTGCTCGTCACACTGAGTGTCCCCGCGACCGTGGGCGCGGGCGCCAGCGTGG
>JBOHFT010000273.1:0-4723 GCA_050699815.1 Pseudonocardiaceae bacterium
GCCAGCGCGGCGATCATGCGCTGCGGCACACCGGCCTTGTGGAGCAAGCGGTACACCTGGCTGATGTCGCGCGCCGCCAGCGCAGCTCGCATGGCGGCGGCCGTGAAGAGAGCGGGATCCAGCATGAGTGCAGATGGTAGCTGCGGCGTGCCGAGCCACGCGACGGTGTGGCAGGCGGTGATCTTGGCTGGCGGGGGCGAGGTCGGTCCACCAGCCGGGAAGATCCTCGGCACCGAGGGGTTCGGTGAGCCGGACGAGATAGGCCAGGGCCGGTGCGCCGAAGAACAGTGTGGCGTCGGGGCCTGCGCTGATGTCGCCGTGTGCGGCGGCTGCCAGCCAGGTGTGCGCCGTGTTCGCGTCGCTGAGGCCAGTGGCCGCGCGTTCCGTTCGGAGTCCCGGTTGAGCCCGACCATGCGGGTGTGGTGCAGATGCAGCAGAGCGGCCAGTACCTAACGGGGCGTTGCCCCATCCCGACGGGCATGCCCAGTGGTCGCCCTGGCCCCAAGCCCCATGAAACCCACCCCCACTCACTCCCCCCCGCAGCACACGGACACCTCCGCTGCCATTCGGGGGACTGTAAGATCAACGGTGTAACTCCTGAGATGGAAGAGGCACCTGTGACTTTTGTGGGCTCCTCGCCGACCAGATCTCCGATGTGGTCATCCCCCACCTGCCCGAAGGAGACGAGCGGGTGGTGGTCGACGCTGGCTGCGGGGAGGGCTATTACCTGCGTCGCCAGCGTGCCCGAATGGGTGAACACGGGCAGGACGGATCCACCGTGCTATGCGGCATCGACATCTCCAAGCATGCCATACGGGTGGCCGCCAAGCGTGATCCGCGCGGACTGTACGCGGTGGCTGGCACATACCGTATGCCGGTGCTGCCGGACCGGGTCGACGTGCTGCTCACCCACTTCTCGCCGGTGAGCGCCACCGACTTTCGCCGGGTCGTCCGCCCCGGCGGGGTGGTGCTCGTCGGCGGCCCGGGCGAGGATCACCTCTACAGCTTCAAGAAGCTGCTCTACGAGACGCCAACCAAGCACGAGCCGACGCCCACACTTGCCGACGAGCCCGGCTTCGAACTGATCGACGTCCACCGAATCCGGTACAGCCTCCCACTACGAGGACAGGGCGAGGTTGCCAACCTGCTGCTCATGACGCCCTACTATTGGTCCGTGGATCAGGCAACCCAGGCCCGTCTCGCCGAACTCGACTGTCTTGATACCGAGGTCGACCTTGATACCGAGGTCGACGTGATCCTGCACGCCTACCGACGCACCCACGAGCCGAGCACGGAGCAGCCGACCGAGTGACCCGGGTGTTGATCGACGGCCGGATTGCCGGACACGACGGTATCGGCCGGTACACCACGTGCCTCGTCCGAGCCCTCCGCGCACAGGCCGGGCCCGGCGTCACCATCGATGTGCTGCCTCCGACCGGCACTCCCCGGTACAGCCGCGCTGAAGGCACAGAGTTGCTGGAAGCGGCGCGGGCCTGCCAAGCGGACATCGTCCACCTCCTCGACTACCGGGTGCCGCTGGAACCTGCCACGGTTCCCTTGGTGGTGACGATCCACCTGCCGGTCCTTCATGTCCCTACCGAAGACCGGAAACCCGTTGACGGCCGTTACCTGTTGTATGTCGGTCAGGCTCGCGCTCACAAGGGCATGGGCATCCTGGTCGATGCATACCAACGCAGCCACGCTGCCCAGGCACGGATCCGGCTGGTGTGCGTTGACCGAGATTTCGCCGACAAAGCCCCCATGTCCGCGTCGATCCGCAATGTGCTGGGCAACGCCGCCGTGATGTTCGGCTCGGTCGGCGACTCCACCCTGTGTGCGCTTTACCGGCACGCCGAGTTCCTCGTCCACCTGGCCGAGCACGAAGGCTTCGGGTTCACTCCGTTGGAAGCCCTTGCCGCAGGCACCAGGGTCCTCACCAGCGACATTCCTGTGCTCCGAGAGACCCTCGCTGACCACGCGCTATTCACCGATCCCACCGACGTCGCCGCTATCGCCAAAGCGATCAACCGCCTGATTGCCACACCGGACAAACCGACCTCCCGGCGACGCCGCATGAGCTGGGCGGGGCGCTACCGATGGAGCCGCCACGCGGACGATGTTCTCGCCATCTACCGTGAGATTGCCTCGTGAGCCCACCGCTGGTGATCATGGACATCGGTGACGTCTTGATCCGCACAGTACCGATGGCGCACTACCGCGAGCTCGCCAGACGTGCCGGTCTTGCCTGGGAAGATGTCGCCGACCGCATTGAGAGCTCGGGAGTCGTCGCTGCTTTCGAACGCGGCGAGCGCACCGCGCTGGCCTTCGTCGAGTCGGTTCGGAAACTGCTGGCTCAGCCTGGGCTACCGGCGAGCGAGATCGAACGAGCGTGGAACACCGTGGTGGCCGAACCTGACCCAGTCCTGGTGCCGCTCGCGGCCCGCTTGGCGGCACAGAGGCGGCTGCTGTTGGCCAGCAACACCAATCCGCTCCACTGGCGACTCGTCCGCACTCGACTGGCTGGCGTGGGCATCGACGTCCCGGCGCACCTGTCGTTCGAAATCGGCTACGCCAAGCCCGACCTGCGTTTCTTCACCGCACTGTGCGCCGCGGCACCGCAGGCTGATGGCGTTGCGGTGTACGTGGATGACCGACCGGAGAACGTGGAGGCCGCTCGCCGGCGTGGCCTGGCTGGGTGGGTCCACCGGACCGGACGTACCCGTGACCTGGGGGTTCTTGGGCTGACGCCTGACCGTGCACGAACCGGGCCACCGCCAGGTTCGCCGGTCCGGCACCTCTGGGTAGCCCCCCATCCCCGCTAGTTGGGCGCATGGGCAGCTACCGACACCACGCGGCCCCGGTCCCGCACACCCGCACCCACTCCGCAGGTTGCCGCAGTGTGCCCCGGTTAGACTTGGAGTTTGGCGTGGCAAACCTCAGGGCAATGGTGCTCAGGAGCGATGGAACTAAGGCAGATCGGCGCGCAGCATCCGAAGATTAAACAGGTGCTGGCGATCCAGCGGAACACCGCGCCGAATCCCCGTAAGATGATCACCGCTGAGGGGCTGTGGGCGCACAATCTCTTGCTAGCGAACGATGTCTTCATTGATACGTTCCTGTGGTGCCCGGAAGCCGCGTACGGCGACGAGGCGCGTAAGCGGGCGGCCGAACTGGCGGAACGCGCGCACCTTGCCTACCAGGTGTCTGAGAAGACATTGGCCCGAATTTCCGAGCGTGCCAAGCCCGATGGCTTGTTCTCAATCGCTCAGTTGCCCATGTGGGAGCCGCAGGACGTGCGGCTGGGTAAATCGGCGCTGATCATGGTTGCTGATGGCATGGAGATTCCGGGTAACCTGGGTACGTTGATTCGGACGCTTGACGCGGCCGGTGCGGATTGCTTGGTTCTGACGAATCGGCGCACGAGGTTGACGCATCCGAAGGTGTTCCGGGCGAGTCAGGGCATGGTATTGAAGATGCCCGTGCTGAATTTTGAGCGCGTTGAAGATGCGATAGTGTGGCTGCGGTCAAACCGGGTGAACGTCTATTTGGCAGACACGAACGATGCGAAGAATTATCGATCGTTCGACTATTCGAGCACTCGCACCGCATTTGTCCTCGGCTCCGAGTGTTATGGGATTCCGAAACCGTGGCACGAGGCGGGTTATGAGCGGGTTTTCATTCCGATGCTCGGTTCGGCAGACTCGCTGAATGTTTCGATCTCGGCGGCCGTCTTTATGTTCGAAGCAAGAGCGCAAAAGAACCACTGGTGAACGCACGCCGCGCGGTGGCCGCCGCGTCGGGTCCATGTCGGCCCTCCCCAGCTCGACGCTCGGGCTCAGGTGGCGCGGAGTTGGTCGTGCAGTGCGCGGATGGCGGCGGGACGGCGGGCTGGGGGCAGTGCGGCAAGGTCGTCTTCCAGGCGGCGCAGGATCAGTGTGCAGCGCCGGGAGCGCACGGTGGGCAGCCGGTTGAGGGCAGCCTGTGTGGTGGGGACCGCCCGGTCCAGGTCACCGGCCGCGACCTGGGACCGGGCTAGCCACGCGGCGGCGACCACCACGCTGCGCGGGTCCTGGCCGGGTCGGCGGCGGTGCGCCCGAATGCCTCTCTCAGCGGCGGCGTGGAAGCCCCGCGCGTTGCCCACCGCCGCCTGGGCCTTGGCGAATCCGCTCGCGGCCAGCGCGCGCACCACGGCCCAACTGCTCGACGTAGCCCCAGGCGGGGGCGGTCAGCGAGGCCCCGCTGACGGCGAGGAAGATGCGGCGGTCCATCCCGATCGAGCCTCCGGTATGACGGAGCCAGTCGTCCAGGACCTCCACGGCAGCTGCAGTCCGTGATCGGCGGGCACCCAGAACTCGGCGGGTTGCGCCCGGCACGACCATAACGTGACCATGGAGACCTCGCGGTCCAGTGCAGAAAGCATTCACCCCCCAGCGCACCTTCGCCTTCCGGCACTTCGACAACGGCATGCCCTCCGATGAACCCGGCCTGCTCACCGGATCAGCCGGCGTCGCCCTCGCCCTCGCAGATCACGGACAGCTACCAGCGCCACCAGTCCCGGCCCATGGGACTCCATGCTGCTTCTCTCGTGACTTTGGGGCCGGTCCGCCTTCTTCACCCGCAGCGCCCGGCAAAGCTAACCGGGCGTTGCCCCATCCCGACGAGGCATGCCGTGGCTGGCTTGGGTGGGCGGGCTCCGTGAACTCGACGCGGCCGACGTTCCCAG
>JBOHFT010000274.1:0-4622 GCA_050699815.1 Pseudonocardiaceae bacterium
AGCCGCTGGAAAGCCGCGCTCAACGCCTTCGAGATCACCTCCGGCGGACGCCTGCCCGCCGGACGGAACTAAGATCCAAACAAGATCCAAAACAAGATCCAGTTACACCGTTCACTTGACAGACCCGTTCGGCCACAACGTCACCGTCGATATCCGACAGTGACCTTCTGCGGCTGGTTGACCTCAGCCGAGGATGGGGGCGGTGGCGAGCAGGGAGCCGTCCGGGGGCCGATCATCAGTTATTGGTATCGGTGTCGAGGGTGGCCAGTGTGGTGCGAACGTGTTCGGCGTCGGGATGGCCGAGTTGGTCGAAGAGCGTCAGGGCTTGCTGCCACGCTTCACGGAGCTGACGCTGTCCCCGAGCCCGGGCAGCCGTCAGCCGAGGATGGGGGCGCTGGCGGGGAGTCGCCGGATCGTTGGGTCGTAAGGGCCGAGCTCGCGGGCGCAAAGCGACAGAGCTTGATGGCCCACCAGAGGGCGCGGCCCGGATTGCCGTCGAGCTTGCAGGAGCCATCGGGCAGGAGCACCGTGCAGCCGCCCTTGCCGAGCGCTAGCAGCGTTGCTCGCACAGCGCCGGTGACCGGGTGTGCCGATCACTCCATCCGGTGGCGCCGATGCAGGATCTCCGCTGCGCGCTCCGGTGCTTATAGGGCACCGCGGACATGGTGCAAATAGTTTGTACTACAGGCAGTTTGTGTTGCGGAGGTCGAGATGACACAGCTGATCGGCCGCGCTCGGGAGCTCCGCGACCTGCAGCACGCCTGGGCGGCCGCCCAACGAGTGGAGCCTCAACTCGTCGTGTTGTGGGGCCGTCGGCGGGTGGGCAAGACCTTCCTGCTGACGCACTTCGTCGGCGGGAAACGGCATGTCTACTTCACGGCGACCCGCCAGGACAGCGAGCGGCGGCAGGTCGACCGCTACGCCATGGCGCTGCGAGACCAGCTCGGCGAGGATGTCGCAGACCTCATCGGTGGCGGCTTCACCGACTGGGAGGCGGCGCTCCGGTTCACCCTGCGGATGGCCGCGGAGCAGCCTCTGCTTGTCGTGCTGGACGAAGCTCCCCGGCTGCTCGCCGGTCGTTTTGATTTCGCCGATCTGCTCTCCGCGGTGTGGGAATCCCGATCGGCCGGGACCCTGCTGCTTCTCGCCCTGAGCGGCTCGGCGGTGTCCGTCATGGGAGAAATGCTCGGCCCGCAGGGAGGACTGCATCGAAGGGCAGCGCTCGAGCGCCGGCTCGATCCGTTCTCGTTCACCGACGCGCGGGCGTTCCTGCCAGGACTGGCCGCGGCCGAGTACGTCGAGGCATTCGCCGCGTGCGGCGGCTACCCGCTGCACCTGCAGCGGTGGGACCCGAGGGCGTCGCCCGAGGAGAATCTGCGCGAGCACGCGTTCACGCCCGGGGGCTGCTGCTGCGCGATGCGATGGACATCCTCAGCGAGGACCTCGACTGGCGGGGCGGCTACGAGCGAGTTCTGGGCGCTCTCGGCGCGGGCACCCGCCGCAGGTCGCGGATCGCCAGCCGCGCCCAGCAGCGCATCGACTACACCCTGGACCGGCTGCGTCGAGCCGGCTACGTGCGCGCTGTCCGGCCGCACGGATCGCCCGCCACCGCGGATCCGCTGTACGAGATCACGGACCCCTACCTGGCGTTCTGGTTTGCGGTGCTGCGCGAGGACGCCGACCTCGTCGAGGGCGGCCAGGGCCGGGCTGTGCAGCAGCGGGTCCGCGAACGCTGGCAGGCACACCTGGGCCGGGTGTTCGAGGAGGAGGCGGCGCGAGAGCATGCTGTCCGGCTCGCCGAGTCCGGCGAACTCCCGGCTCAGATGACCATCGGCCGGTGGTGGCGTGACGAGCTGGCGGAAGTCGACGTGTTGGGGCTGCTCGATGAGCGCACCAGGGGCTGGTCGGAGAAGCCAGATGGCAGAGCCGTCCGCTGAGCGGGCGTGACCTGCAGGCGCTGCGCGCCAAGCTCCGCTACCTCCCCGAGCCACATCACGACGTCGAGCTCGCGTTCTGGAGCCGAGGGGATGCGGACGTCTCGGTCTGCGGACAGCGTGCGGTCCGGCTGTTCACCTGTGCGGATATGGTGGGAGGCCCACGGTCAGCCGGCACTGCGCACCATGACCCGGATGCCGACGGCGAGCCCGACGGCGGCGGTCAGCAGCGCGGCGACCCATCCCCAGGCCACGGTCGGGGACGCGAGCTGGCCGGCGAACAGGGCGCGCTCGGCGTCGACCACGTAGGTGAGCGGGTTGAACCGCGCCACAACCTGCATCCATGTCGGCCCGGTCTCCAGCGGCAGCAGCATGCCGGAGAGCACCATCAGCGGGAAGATCAACGTCTGCTGCACCGCCCCGAACATCCCTTCCTGCTTGCGCACGGCGATCGCGAGTGCGTAGCTGAGTAAGCCGAGCCCGACGCCGAGCATCGCCAGCATCACCAGCCCGGCCAGCACGCCGACTGGGTAGAGCCGGAAGCCAAACGGGATCATCACCGCGACGATGATCACCGCCTGCCCGGCCAGCAGCACTATCTCCTTGAGTGAGCGCCCGATCAGCAGCGACGGCCGGGACAGCGGTGTGACCAGCATCCGCTCATGCGCACCGGTCTGGAACTCGGACAGCAGGTTCGCTCCCGTGATCGAGGTGCCGAACAGGGCCGTCATGACGAGAATGTTCGGCACGAACCACTGCCAGACGCCACCGTCGGGGGCGCCGGCCTGCCCGCCTACCGAGCCGACGAGCGGGCCGAACAGGGCCAGGAACACCAGCGGCTGCACCATGCCGAAGATCAGCGAGAACGGATCGCGCAGCACCGGCCGCAGCTCGCGCATCATCACGATGCCGGTGTCCCGGAACAGTCCGCCAGGCCGGGTCGCGGTCGGCGACGGGGCAGAAACGGTAAGGGTACTCATGCTACGTCCTTCCGGGAGTGGGAGTCGTGCGGGTCGTCGGCGTTTTCGGCCTCGCGCAGGCTGCGGCCGGTGAGGGTGCGGAACACGTCGTCGAGCGTGGGCCGGTGCGCCTGCGCGGTCGCGACGCGCACGCTGGCGTCCCCGGCTGCCCGCAGCAGCTCCGGGACCGCGCTCGGCCCGTCCCCGACCCGTGCCTCGATGCGGGCGCCGTCGACGACCACGTCGCGGGCACCCGGCAGGCGGGCGGCGAGCTGCGCCAGGCGGGTAGCGGCGTCGGCCCCTGCGCTGGCCGTCACCACGATCCGGTCCCCGGCCAGTTTCGTCTTGAGCGCCTCGGCGGTGTCGTCTGCGATGACCTCGCCGCGGTCGACGATGACGACGCGTGCGGCCATCGAGTCGGCTTCGTCCATGTGGTGCGTGGTGAGCACGATCGTCATGCCGTGGGCGGCGCGCATGCGCAGGATGTGGTCCCACAGGTTCGCCCGGTTCCGCAGGTCCAGACCGGTCGAGGGCTCGTCGAGGAACAGCAGCGACGGCGCGTGCACCAGGCCCATCGCGACGTCGAGGCGCCGGCGCTGGCCGCCCGACAGCTCGGCGACCTTGCGTGCGGCGAGCTCGGTCAGATCCAGGGCCTCGAGCAGCTCGCCGGCCCGCTGCCGGGCCGCGCTCCGGTCCAGGCCGTAGATGGAGCCCTGGGTGTTCAGCTCGTCGCGGACGCGCTGGGTGTGGCCGGTGCCGTTGCCCTGGCCGACGTAGCCGATGTGCCGGCGGACCTGCGCGGGCTCGGTGACCACGTCGTGACCGGCGACCGTCGCGGTGCCGGAGGTCGGGGCGATGAGCGTGGTGAGCATGCGCATCGTGGTCGTCTTGCCGGCGCCGTTCGAGCCGAGCACGGCCACCAGCTCGCCGGGTTCGATCTGCAGGCTGATGCCGCGGACCGCGTGCACGGTCCGGGTGCGGCTCACCATGAAGTCCTTGGTGAGCGAGTGGGTGCGGATAATTCGGTCCTCCCGGGGGTCCTGCGCGCTGGTTCTGTCAGCGACGCTACGGGTTGTAGCGGACACTTTCGGTGGCGGTTGACGCCGCCCGGCTGCTCAGGTTAACTAGTCGAACATATGTTCGATATCCCGGATATGGAGGTCGCCGGATGGCGGGTGCGAGCGTTGCGTCTGTGCTGCAGCGGCGGGAGGACCGTCCGGTGCCGGTTGTGCCGGCGTCGACGCTGCCCGCGTCGGTGCTGAGAGAGCGGCTCGACGCCCCGGGTGGTCGGCCACCGTTCCCGGTGGCCGAACCGCTCGCACCGCTGCTGCCCGGCGGTGGGCTGCGCCGGGGGTCGGTGGTCGCGGTGCAGGGCTCGACGACGTTGCTGCTGGCGCTGCTGGCCGGGGCCACCGCACGGGGGGTCTGGGCCGTGGTGATCGGCGTCGGCGACCTCGGGGTGCTGGCCGCAGCCGAGGCCGGGGTGGCGGTGCAGCGGTTGGCGCTGGTCCCCTGGCCAGGACCGGATCCGGCACCGGTGGTCGCGGCCCTGCTCGACGGGATGGGCCTGGTGGCTCTGGTCGGCGCGGACCGGATGCCCTCCGGGGCGCGGCGATCCCTGGCCGCCAGGGCGCGGCAGCGCGGGTCGGTATTGCTCCCGCTCGGTCGATGGCCGGGCGCGGACGTCGAGCTGGACTGCCGTGCCGAGGCCTGGCATGGCGCCGAGGCC
>JBOHFT010000275.1:0-4603 GCA_050699815.1 Pseudonocardiaceae bacterium
CGGGCCGCCTCCTCCAGGTTGACCGCCCGCTTGTGCGCAAGCTCCACCGAATCGGCCAGCACCGAGCAGCCATGATGCCCGAGCACCAGGGCGTTGGCCCCGCCGGCCACAGCCTGCGCGGCCGCCTCCGCGAGGTCGACGGTGCCGGGCTGGTCGAACGGGATAGTGGCGACCTCGCGCAGGTAGTACGCATGGTCGGTGGTGATCAGCGCGATGTCGTGGCCCAACGCGGTGAGCAGCACGCTGGTCTGCGGGTGCAGGTGGACGATCGCGTTGACGTCCGGGCGTCGGGCATAGGTCTCGGTATGCAGTCGCCACTCGCTGGACGGGTTCGGATGCCCGCCACGCAGCCCGCCATCCGGGATGCTGATCAGCGAGAACTCGGCGGGCTGCAACCGGTCCAGCCAGGCGTTGGCCGCGGTGATCCAGCATTGGTCGGAGCCCGGTTGACGGGCCGAGAGGTTGCCGCCCGATCCGACTACCAGGCCGGCGCGGACGGCCTCCGCACCGACATGCGTGAGCTGGTGGCGCAGGTCGCCCCCGGGGTAGCTCATCCCATGGAGCCTAGAAGCCCCGACCGGCTAGTCCGACCCGCAAGGTTCGCTGCTGCTACCCAACGTGACGAGACGCACACGCTGGTGGCCTACACTCCGAACCCTTGCAGTGGTCGAGCATGCAGGGGGGCCAACCAGAAAGGAATGCCTCGATGCAGCACAGCAAAGTCGCCCGGGGAACGGGACGCGTCGGAGCGTGCTTGGCGTTTGCCTCATCGATCCTCGTGCTCGCCGGGCCGACCCAGGCGTTGGCGCACGAGGTCAACGTGGCGCACCAGGACGGTGTTCGGCGCTTCTCCGTTCAGTTGACCGGCCAGGAATCCGTTACTCGCGCAGACCCTGACGGCCAGGGTTCCGCTCGGCTCGATCTCGACCCGCAACAGGGGACGGCTTGTTATGAGATCACGTGGAGCAAGCTCGACGGTGTGGTTACCGCTTTCCATCTCCACGCCGCGCCCCGCGGCACCGCAGGGTGACACGCAAAGTCGTTTGCGCAGGTCAGCGGCTTGGGTGTATCGGACGAAGTGATCGTGTTGTGGTGGGTGGCAGGTGGGGCTGGGAGTCGGGGCCTGGTTGTGCCGTCAGCCGTTGTGACACCAGGATGGTCACGGAGCGTGGCTGTCTGCGGGGGTCGGGATCATCCCGGAATGATCACGTTTCGGGGTCGGTGCGTGTCGGTGGGGCCGAAGGCAGCGGAGCCCCGCTAGGACCGGGATTGTCGAAGATCTCGAGTCCCAGGGGGCCCCGTTGCCGTCGGATTCTTGCACGCCCGCAGCGCCGGTGGCCGAGGCGGAGGCCGCGCTGGCGGAGCTGGTCGCTCACCCGGGTGCCCTGCACGCCGCCGCCGGGGGTGACTTGCTGGGGTGCTTTGGATCGGTCCCCGATCCGCGTGACCCCCGCGGGGTCCGGCACGTGCTGGCGAGCATCCTGGCGATGTGCACCGCGGCGGTGTTGTGCGGGTGCACGAGCCTGGCCGAGGTCACCTCCTGGATCGGCTCTGCCGACCGAGGGGTGCTGGCCACGCTGGGGTGCCGCCGCACCGTCGCGGGGCTGCTCACCCCGCCCCACCCCGAGACGGTCACCCGGGTGTTCGCCGAGCTGGGCGCCCAGGCACTGGCCGGGCACGCCGGTGTGCTGCTGGCCCGCCGGGCCGGGCTGGCCCCGGTGACCTTCCCCATCAGCGCGCCCGGGTGGCTGCCGGCGATCGCGGTGGACGGCAAGGCCCTCCGCGGCGCCATCGGCGCCGACGGGATGATCCCCTACCTGCTCGCCGCCGCCACCCACACCAACTCTGCGGTGATCGCCGAACGCCTCATCGGCCCCAAGACCAACGAGGTGCCAGAGTTCGCCCCGCTGCTGCGCGAGCTCAACCACCACGTCCCGCTGTCCGGCCACGTGATCACCGTCGACGCCGGGCACACCGTCCGCGCCCACGCCCGGTTCCTGTGCGAGGAATTGGGCGCGCACTACGTCATGACCGTCAAGGCCAACACCCCCACCCTGTTCGCCGCCCTCGACGCCCTGGACTGGGCCGCGGTCCCGATCGGCCACCACGCCACCGAGACCGGACACGGACGCACCGAGAGACGCACCATCCGGGTCCTCGACGCCCCCGACCACATCACCTCGATGTTCCCCCACGTCGCGCAGGTGTTCCTCATCGAGCGCTACGTGACCCGCAAGGTCCGCAAGCGCACCAAGAACAGCCGCCGCTACACCACCACACTGGTCAAGACCGCGGTGGCAGCACTGTGCATCACCAGCCTGTCCGCCCGCGAGGCCGCACCCGAGCACCTAGCCGGCTACGTTCGCGGCCACTGGGCCATAGAGAACAAGATCCACTGGGTGAGGGACGTCACCTACAAGGAGGACGCCTCACGGGTCCGAACAGCGGCCCGACCGCGCATCATGGTAACACTACGTAATCTCGCGATAGGGCTGATCCGCCAGGCCGGCCACACCAAGATCGCCGCCATCATCCGGAAGGTCAAGACCGACCCACACCTGCTACTGACCATCCTCGGACTCCACCCAGCCCCTCAAAACAACTCATGACCAGCAAGAACGACTTTGTGGCTCACCCTGTACGGCAAGCCGATAGCGATCGCATGCGCAGTGCGGACCTGATCTTCCAACTCCCCGCCGAGCGCATCGCGTCCCGTCCGCGCCCAATCTGCGAAGATCTGTTGCTGGTGGTCGATCGGGCCCGCAGCGCAGTGGAGCATCATCGCTTCACCGAGCTACCGCAAACTAAGAAGATTGCAAGCGAGCCGGCACCGAACCGGAAAACACGCTAAATGACCCCGAGCAACCGCCCCTGACACCCCATTTTGACAACCTCTTCCGCAGCGACAGCTCTCCGATGGAGCGCCGCAGACCTTGAACCGGTATGACCGGTACCTCCGCGGAGATCGCCGGCCCATTGGCTGCGCCGCGGTGCTAGGCAGGACTCGGCGGCCTACGCGCCGTGGAGGGTCAAAAATGCTCCGGCAGCCACGGTTCGCGGTCGGCCGTGGCGAGGACGAGCCGGGCCACCTCCTGCGGATCACCGCGCACGCCGGCCAACGTGGCTGCGGTCACGGTGCGGTAGCCCCCCGCGTACCAGACGGCGAACTGACGTCTGGTCAGCCTGAGGCGCCCTTCGCAGGCCGACGGCGCCAGCTCCCCCCTCGCCTGCGGTGATTCGCAGGGTGAACCGCTCGGTGGTGTCGTCGGTGTCGGTAGTGACGTCGAGCGGGATGGTGATGTCCAGATCGTCCGGCCAGCCGCGTAGCCGCACGGCCTGACCCAAGTCCAGGACGCGCAGCATCCAGGGATGCCAGGCACAGGCGGTCGCGGAGCCGACACGGTGCAGGTTGTGCAGAAGCACAGGGACGGGCGGCAGGCCGGTCCGCTGGAACGCGACGGTAGGGATCCGATTGACTATGTACGGCCGTCCCAGCGGCCAGGCCGCAGGGTCGAACCGAAGGGGTAACGCAAGTTCCGAGCACTCCCCCCGCGGCCCGCGAGGGGATGACGTCATCACGCCGCTTCAGATTGTTCTGTGCTCAGTCGGACTGTCGGCGGGGTAGGCCGGAGACCTGATCCGCGAGTTCGAGATCCGCGCCGGCCGGTGAGCGACTGCCGTCCGTGCGGTGACGGTGAGTCCGTAGCGGGAGCGGCTGGGCCAGCCGTGTGCCCGCGGGTTCCCATTGGGGCATGGTCACCACTGCACGGTCAGGCTGATGCTGTCGCCGTTGCGAGTGATGGTGATGGTGGGTTCGTGCAGGCGTGGCCCGGTGTGCCAGGTGCGGGTCAGCTCCAGGAGTTCGCCGCCGAGCTGTTCGGCGGCCGGGCCGTGCGCGGCGATACCGATCTCCTCGCCGTCCTCTACGTCGCGGGTCGTGAGGTAGGCCAGTGACCCGTTGCGGAACAGGGCTGCCCCGGACCATCGCAGGGTCGGGTCAGCGATGCCGGCTTCCCGAACGTCGTTGGACAGGGACAGTCGGCCGAACGGGATTGGCTGCTGGGTGGCCAGCCACAGGTCCAGGTGCCCGACCGAGGTGGGCGTCATGCCGAAGGTCAGCCCGGTCCACTGCTGCCAGGACGGCCCCGAAGCCAGGGCGTCGGCCAGGCCGGCGACGTCGGCGGGTGCGTGGTCGAGCAGGACGTCATCGGCTAGGCGGGTGCGGGTGGTGACGACCGCGGACTGGCCGCGCATCGGTACGAACCCGCAGACTAGTTGGTGGGTGGATACGGCGGTGTCCGGGCCGGTGCGGTGCAGCCGCAAGCTCCGGGTCAGACCGCTGGGGTGGAGCTCCAGCGGCACGATCATCCGGCCGTCGTCGGTCAGCTGGTCCCACCACTGGACCGGGATGTCGACAGCGCCGACGGTGACGATGATGCCGTCGTAGGGTGCCCGGTCCGGGGCACCGAGCGCGCCGTCGCCGCAGCGGACCTCGACCCGGTCGTCGTAGCCGGTGCGGGCGATCGCGTCCACGGCGCCGTCGCTGAGGTCCTGGTCGTACTCGATGGTCACGACCCGCCCGTCCGGGCCGACGAGCTCGCCG
>JBOHFT010000276.1:0-4555 GCA_050699815.1 Pseudonocardiaceae bacterium
CCCGCCGTTGCCGGCGACGCATGCCAGGAGCAGGGACGAGCGTTGAGCACTCGCTCGGAGCTAACCGTCGATCATTCGACCCTCCATTTCGGTTATCTCACTCACACAGTGCGACATCACGTCGCACTTCGATGCCCCAGTGGTCGCGGACGTAGGTGGCGATGTCGGTGGGGGTGGCGCGGTGGGCAGTCAGGCTGGTGACGCCGAGGGCGGCGACGGCGGACAGGAGCGTGCCGGTGGGGTCGCGGACGTAGCGTTCGATCAGCCAGACCTGGTTGACGTGCGGGAATGGTAGGTCTGTGGGTGCGGGCAGGACCTGGATGGTGCGGGTGGTGACCCGTCCGTGGGTGGTGTCGACCTGGCGTGCGGCGATCGGGGTCTGGGCCCAGGGCAGTGCGTTGAGGGCGGCGAACAGACGGGGCTGGTTGTGCTTGGCGGTGAGTACGAACTCGGCGCCGATCGAGTGCAGGTACTCGGCGTGTCCGCGTTGGGTGTGGAGTGCGCCAGCGGTGATGACGATGTTGCTCACGTCGACACCGGCCGCGGCCAGACCGTCGAGCAGCGGGGCGAATTGGGGGATCTCGTTGGTCTTCGCGCCGACCTCGACCTGGCCCAGGACCAGGGAATCGGCGTGGGTCGCCGCAGCCATCAGGTGTACTTGGTTGCCGTCGGCGTCCACCGCGCCGCGCACCGTCTTGCCGTCCACCGCGATCGCGACCAGCCCCGACCCGTCTGCGTCTGCGCGGTGGCCGGCGCCGCGGTCAGGGGGCGCGGCGCGATCAGCGGCTCGGTGGGTCAGCCAGGCGCCGACCGCGGCGTCCACCGCCGCGGAGTCGGCTCCGGTGAGCACCCGCCACAGCGTGGTCTTCGACGGGTACCCCGCTGGCCGGCCCTGCAGCCCGAACAGCAGCTCAGCGGGCACGTCGGCGACCCACCCAGCGATCGCGGTGAACGAGCGCATCCCAGCCAGCACCGCCGCCGCGCACAAGGTCAGCACCACCGCGACCGGGTGATCCCGGCCCTGCTCCGAGCGCCCGTCAGACACCAAAGCGAAGCGTCGAAGCAGATCAGGGCCCTCAAGCGCGGCAGCAGGCAGTTCGGTATCGGCCGACTCGCCCGACGCCGCACCGTCGAGTGCTGTCGCATAGGACTGGGCAATGACAGGATGAACCAGCAACGAAGCTCCGGTAGCGTCGAGAAGTCTGTGGAAGGACCACTCGTCCTACCGGAGCTTCGTTCGCCTGCCGCTGCGACACGCCGAAGATCATCGATCTTGGCTATCCAGGCCGCCCATCCCCCAAAGACGATCTTGGAACGACCCTGGGTACGGCGAGAGCTGGGCCAGGTCCTCCGCGGTGATCTGCCAGCCCTCGGCGATGAGCGCCCGGATCACTGTCATCATGTCCACCGCGGTGTGGAACACGACCAGGTCCGCCAACAACGAATTAAACTTGATCGACTTCTCCTGTTCGGCGGGGTCGTTCTCGGCGATCACCCCGTTGTTGCCGAACCGCAACCACGCGGAGAACCCGTTGTAGGCTTCGGCCTTGTTGGTCGCCGCGGTCACCCGGGCCCGCAACGCCGAATCTCCCAGGTAGCGCAGCAGCGCCACCGTGCGCATCACCCGCCCGACCTCCCGGAACGCCTTGTAGATCTGGTTTTTCCGCGAGTTCGACGACAACCGGCGCATCAATGTCACCGACGACAGTTTGCCCTGCTGGATGGAAATACCGACCTTCATCAGATCCACCCAGTGATCGCGGATCAAGTCCCAGTCGATGACGTTGCGTCCCGGGTCGCCGAACAACGCGTCGATGTGGGTGTAACAGGTCTGAGCACTCGGACGGAAGAAGAGCAGATCCTTCCAGTTCCGGATGCGGGGAATCAGGTCGAAACCGAACAGGTGCGCCAGGGTGAACACCGGGAACGACTGGCCTTGGGTGTCCGCGTGGATCGTGTCAGGCTTAATATCCGACGTGTTCTGCAGCAGTCCGTCGATGATGTAGATCGCCTCCCACGCCCCACAGTTAATAAATCTGGAAAATAGGACAATATAGGTATCGGAAACGTAATGGTAGGCGATTCCTCCGATCCCGCCGTATCGGATCGAGGATTCCGCGAGGAGATTATCAATATAGGTGTCGATCTGCGTGCCGTCGACCGCGACCGCGGTTCCGTCGCCCCAGGCCTTGACCACGTCCAGGCGGGCGAACGCGTTGATCACGTCGGTGATCGCCTTGTTCAGCTTGGCGATCGTGACGTGCCGGTTCACCGTGGTCGACAGCTCGTGCGCGGAGATCCCGGACAGATGGTTCGCCGCGTCCGTGTAGGTCATGTTCACCCCGCACACGAACGTCGTCAGCGCGTACCGGCCCTGGGGGTTTTTGAGCTTGGGATCCGATCCCGAGGGCGGACCGAAATGGCGCCACCACTGTAGCCAGTACGCGGTACGGGCCACGATCCCGATCAGCGACCGTTTCGGCATCCGCGCCTTGATCGCCGCCAGCAGTGCCGCGGCGCCGTCTGAGGTGCCGCTGCCCACACGCCGTTTCAGCGTCGGCGTGCCCGAGTCGTCGATGACCAGGTCCGCGTTGGCCGGGTAGCCGGCGTCCAACTCGGCCGCCGCCCGCTCCAAACGGCCCCGCAGGTCAGCGGTGAATTCCTTCGCGGTGGCCGGCAGACCGGCCTCATGGCAGAAGTCGGCCAGCTTGGGCTGGCATTGCTCCCAGGACAGCAGCTTCGCCGCCCAGTTCGCGTACTCGGTGGCGCCCGCGACCGCCACGTCCCCAGTGCGCAGCTCCTCGGCCAGGTAGGTGAACACGCACGCCTCGAAATGCCGCCGCGCCAGCATCCCCGGCCGCTTACGGTCCCGGATCACCTTCTGCCAGTTCCCCGACGCGAACGAGGTATCGACCTTCGTCCGCACCTCCCTGCCCGCGTCCTCATTCACGGTGACGGTGTGGTCGGGGATGTAGTCTCGCTTCAGCGTCCAGTGCTCCAATACGTGCTTCAAGGCATCGAGCACGCTGGCATCGGTCGAGGTCGCCTCGAACCGCAACCGGCCGGCCAGCTCGAACAGCACCGCGCGGTCCTGGCGGAAAAACCGCTGCATCAGCATCTCGTGGTTGTCGCCGTGATAGGCCGAAACCTCCTCGATGTCGGCGAGCTGCGCCTCAATGCCCCCGGCGGCCGCCACCTGGGTGCGAATCGCGCCCAGGCCCTCGGCCTGAATCTTCAGTGCTCGCACCACCGACACCAGAGCCTCGCCCTGCGCTCCCGCCAGCCGCAGCGCCGGTGACCCGCCACCCTCGCCGACTGGTCCCGACCCCTCGGGGCGCTCATCGTCGGGCTCGGCCAGCCTGGACAAGGTCATCAACGCCTGGTGCGCCATCGTGACCGCGGCCGCCTCGGTGGCGGTGGTCGCCCCGTCCGGGGCGAGCTGCTCAAGCACCGCCTTGTAGCCACCGATCAGCCGCTCGGTCACCACCCGCTGCCGCAACCGGATCTCCTCCAGCTCGGCCTTGGCCTTCCTCACGATCACCGCGACCCGCTTACACAACATCTCCGCCAGGTCATCGCGCGCTCTGGCCCGGGCGGTGTGCACCAGACAAGCCAGCAACGCCACCCGCTTGACCGGGTCATAGTCACCCAAGGTCCCCGCGTCCTGCGCGGCGGCCTCCGCCGCGAAGTCCGCGATCTTCGACTCGGTCACACCCTCCAGCCACCCTGCGGTGTCGCCAAGCTCATCCACCCGTCCCAGATACTGCGACTGCTCCTTAAACCGCGACCAGGACGGCCGCTTCGCCGGCTTCTTCATCCGGGTGAACAGGCTCTCACTGCCCTGACCCCCCACCTGAAGCACCGTCATCAGCCCGACCCGCTCGACCTCGCTGATCCGCCCTAAAATCCCGGAGATAATCTCCCGGTTCACCTCACCGCGGATCGCCGACGCCAGCTTGTCCAGCACGGTGAACCCCAGCAGTTCCAGGGACTCCGCGACCAACATCTCCAACGCCACATTGATCAGATCCGGCGGATTGTTCTTCACCACCGCGGCCTCCCGGATCGCCTCCGCAGCGACCTCACGGGCCCTGGCCGGGTTACAGACCACCCCCACCCGCTTGCGGATCAAACCGCGGTGATGCCGCTGGGTCCGATCACTGCCATACCCCACGGACACGTCCGCACCAAGGTCCAGACACCGGCGGACATGATCGACCACCACCCCCGGAACCTCGCCGTACTTGGGGAAACGACCCATCCGCTGGAAACACTTCAGCGCGAGCACCAACCCCAGCAACGCCCCATCCGACTCGGTCGTTCCACCCGCCCACTCGACCTCATCGACCGTCGGCGTGTAGAAGACATGCAGCTCACGCGCAGACATCAACCGCGGGAACCTGGGATACGCAGTCCGTTCGATCGAAGTCAACCCTGACCGCCCTCGCGATCGCCCACCAGCCAGGGCGGGAAGCTACCAACACCCCCTCACCAGCCAGAAACCGCCTCAAGATCCACTCATTGCCGATATTTCCGTTACCTTGGCCGACCCCCT
>JBOHFT010000277.1:0-4548 GCA_050699815.1 Pseudonocardiaceae bacterium
CCGCCTTGAGGGGTTCCGCGGCAATGCGGTGCGAGAAGCCTGCCTCCGCGCCGGCGCACCACTCGACAAACCAACCTGGGACCAATACGCCCCCGGCATCACCTACCACGACACCTGCGCCGCCCGCTGAATGGGGTGGGTCGAAGGTCTGGGCGGCGGTGAGGAAGGTGTTGTTGTCAGCCGGGTCGGCTATAGTTACGCGGGCGCCGGTGTTGGGGTAGGGGCGGATCACGATCTTGTGGTCCAGGCAGTGGGTGGTGAAGGCGGTGGTTCGTTCACCCAGGGGCAGCCAGACGAAGTTGGCTTGGGAGTCCGGCACGGGGTAGCCCATGCTGAGCAGTTTGGCCCGCACCCGGTCGCGCTCCGCGGCGATCCCCCGGCAGCGGGCCAGCAGCTCGTCGGCCACGTCGAGGCTGGCCAGCGCGGCGGCCTGGGCCAGCGAGTTGACGCTGAACGGCACGGACACCGTGCGCAGCGCAGTGCTGACCGGCTCCGGTGCCACGCAGTACCCGACCCGCAGCCCGGCCAGCCCGTAGGCCTTGGAGAAGGTCCGCAACACCGCCAGGTTGTCCCGGCTCAGCGTCACCCCGTCGGGCACCGCGGGATCGGTGACGAACTCGTGATACGCCTCATCAAGGGCGACCAGGACGCCGTCCGGCACCGCGTCGAGGAACGCGACCAGCTCGTCGCGCCGCACGGCGGTGCCGGTGGGGTTGTTGGGATTGCAGACGAACACCACCCGGGTCGCCGGGGTGATCGCATCGAGCATCGCAGGCAGGTCGTGGGTGTGGTCGGGGCGCAGCGCCACGGTGCGCTGCCGGGCCCCGGTGACCCGGGTGATCAGCGGGTAGGCCTCGAACGAGGGCCAGGCGAAGAGCACCTCGTCGTCGCGCCCGCAGGTGGCCTGCACCAGCTGCTGGCACAGCGTCACCGACCCGCAGCCAGCGGTGAGGTGGGACTGCGGCACCCCCAGCCGGGCGGCGAGGCGCTCCAGCAGCGCGGTCACCCCGTTGTCCGGGTAGCGGTTGACGCCCACGGCGGCGTCGGCGATCGCCGCGACGACGCTGGGCAGCGGGCCCGCGGACACCTCGTTGCTGGCCAGCTTCACCGCTCCCGGGATGGTGCGGCCGGGGACGTAGACCGGCAGCGACTCGAGGTCGGCCCGGGTGCGTGCCGTCATTGCGGTTCCTCCTCGCGGTGGGGTGGCAGGTGAGGCCCACCCTAGAGATCCTTGGTCGCTAGCTGCTGGGAAGCCGCTGGTCGCGCGGGATAACTGGTAGATTTCTTCCGAAGTCGTCAGCGATGAGGCTACGATGCCCGGTCACCCGGTGTTCACCGTCGAAGAGTTGGGTGCGCCATGACGCAGCGTGGCCTTGAGCAGATCCCCCTCCCCGACGGCAGCGAGCTGCGTCTGACCGTCGCCGCGCCGGAATCCGCGGTCCGCGGCGGCATCATCGTCGGGCAGGGGGAGCGCGGCGTCACCGATGCCGTGTGGCAGCTCGCCGAGGGGCTGGTCGGCGAGGGCTGGCTGGCCGTGATCCCGCACCTCTACCACCGAGACGGCGCCGACGAGCTGCCCGGGGACAGTGACCCGCAGCAGGTGCGCCGCCAGGTCGGGCGGCTGTCTGCGGAGTCCCTCCACACCGACATCGACGCCGCATTGTGCTGGCTGGCGCGGCGCGGCGTCGGCGCCGACCGGATCGGCGTGGTCGGCTCTGGGCTGGGCGGGGCAGTGGCGCTCATCGCCGCTACCCAGCGCGATCTCGGCGCCGCGGTGACCGTCGGCGGGATCGGGGTGGTGCAGCCGGTGGCTGCGGCGTTGCCGACGCTGGCCGAGGTTGCGCCTCACCTGCGCTGTCCCTGGTTGGGCATCTACGGGCCGGACAGCGGAGTACCGGATCCGGAGGTGCTCAAGCTGCGCGACGCAGCGCATTCCGCCCGGGTAGCCACCGACCTGGTGCACTACTGCGCCGGCACCGACCGGCCCGCCGCCGAGGAGACCTGGGCGCGCACGCTGAACTGGTTCGACAGTCATCTGCGCTGAATCGGAGAGCCAGCCGAGATCACCGTGCGTCTGACATAATGCCGGGCGTCGAGTCGCTGGACTGGTTCCCTGCGGAGGAGGTGGGTACCCGGTGAGACAGTACGAGCACGACGTCTCCTCCGCCGTGGCGCAGCTGGTCTTCGAGCAGGCCTGCGGTGAGCGTGCTCGTGCGCTCAGCCTTGGGTATGTGGACCTGCGATACCAGGTGCCGGATCGGACCCGCGACGGTGATCGCACGGACGGGTCCGGGTGGTTCCCCGGGGTCTTGTCAGCTGCTGGTGCTGTCGCGGCCCGGTGTGCGGGGTTGTTCGATCCCTTCGAGCTGCTCGGCCGCCCGAGCAGGATCAGTGGCCCGGCTGGGTGCGCCGCCCTGCTGCTGGCCGATGCCGTGAAGGAAATCAAGGAGCCGTTATGCCTGGCGTGGTCGGCGAACCAGCTCGCACTGGTGGAGACCGGTGTCTTGATGCCTGCGCGGATCGTCTGGCTGGCCGGCCGTGGGGACTTCTCGGCGTTCTACCCCACCGCCGGCGTGATCAGCTGGCCTGACGGATCGCAGATCGCCTTCTCGATCAGCCGTTACGAGCGCAAGCGCGCGCAGCAGTCCCACGGTCACCGGTGACCGTGCGCTAGGAACGGGCCATGAGCGAGCCCCGGATCCTGTGGCAGCCCGACCCCGCCGCCGTCGCCCGATCCCGGATGGCGGCGTTCCGGGAGTGGCTTGCCGTGACGCAAGGGGTGCGGCTGGCCGGCTACGACGCGCTGTGGCGCTGGTCGGTGACCGACCTGGAGGGGTTCTGGGGGGCGTTCGCGCAGTTCGCCGGGGTCCGGTTTCACGCGAAGCCGCAGCGGGTGCTCGCCGGCGCCTCGATGCCAGGCGCGCGGTGGTTCCCGGGCGCGACGCTGAACTACGCCGAGCACGCCCTGGCTCCCGGGCCCGGTAAAGGCGACGACGACCCGGCCGTCGTGTTCCGCCGCGAGGACGGTGTCCGGGATCAGGTGAGCTTCGGGCAGCTGCGGCGGCGGGTGGCCGCGGCGCGGTCGGCGCTGGCGTCGCTGGGCGTCTGCCGGGGGGACCGGGTGGCCGCGCTGGCGCCTAATTCGCCGGACACCCTGGTGGCCTTGCTCGCCACGGCCAGCCTGGGGGCGGTGTGGTCGTCGTGCTCCCCGGACTTCGGGCCGCGTGCGGTCGCCGACCGGTTCACCCAGCTGGCGCCTACCGTGCTGATCGCGGTGGACGGCTACCGCTACGGCGGTCAGCACTACGACATCCGATCCACTGTGGACGCCCTGGGTGCGTCGCTGCGCGCCACGGTGACGCCCGCGCACTGGGACGCCCTGCTCGCCTCGCACGCTGGTGCTGAGCTGGCCTTCGAGGCGGTGGACTTCGACCACCCCCTGTGGGTGCTCTACTCCTCGGGCACCACCGGGCTGCCCAAGGGCATCGTGCAGGGCCACGGCGGGATCGTCGTGGAGCACCTCAAGGCGCTGATGCTGCAGGCCGATCTCGGGCCGGGGGAGCGGTTTTTCTGGTTCACCACCACCGGCTGGATGATGTGGAACTTCCTGGTCAGCGGCCTGCTGGTGGGCGCGACGATCGTGCTCTACGACGGCAGCCCGGGGTATCCCGACCTCGGTGCGCTGTGGCGGCTGGCCGAGGCCGAGGGCGTCACGTATTTCGGCACCTCCGCGCCGTTCATCCAGGCTTGCCGCAAGGCCGGCCTGCGCCCGGGTGCGGAGCTGGATCTCACCGCGCTGCGGGCGATCGGCTCGACCGGGGCGCCGCTGGCGGTCGACGGATTCCGCTGGATCGCCCAGGAGGTCAGCCCGGGCGTGCAGATCTGCTCGGTGTCCGGGGGGACCGACCTGTGCACCGCCTTCGTCGGGTCCGCGCCCGACGTGCCCGTCTGGGAGGGCGAGATCTCCTGCCGCGCGCTCGGCGCCGCGGTGGTGGTGCTGGACGAGTCCGGTGCTGAAGTGCACGACGAGGTGGGCGAACTAGTGATCACCAAGCCGATGCCCTCAATGCCGGTGTCCTTCTGGAACGACCCGGAGGGGCTGCGGCTGCGCGAGGCGTACTTCGACGTCTACCCGGGCCACTGGCGCCACGGCGACTGGATCAAGATCACTCCGCGCGGCTCGTGCGTGATCTACGGCCGGTCCGACGCCACGCTCAACCGCGGCGGTGTGCGGATGGGCACCGCCGAGTTCTACACGGTGGTCGAGGCTCTGGACGGGGTGCTCGACTCCCTGGTCATCGACACCTCCGGGGCCGGCCAGGAGGGCGAACTGCTCTGTTTCCTGGTGCTCGCCGCCGGGGTATCGCTGGACGGCGTCGAGGAGTCGTTGCGCGCCGCGCTGCGGGAGAACCTGTCGCCCCGGCACGTGCCTGACCGGTTCATCGTCATCGACGAGGTGCCCCGCACCCTCAACGGCAAGAAGTGCGAGGTGCCGGTGAAGAAGATCCTCGCTGGACGCCTTCGTGGCGCTGCGCGCCCCGTGAGTGG
>JBOHFT010000278.1:0-4533 GCA_050699815.1 Pseudonocardiaceae bacterium
CGCCGTCGGTGCGGGGCGCGTGGAGGTCGAGCCGGGCCGAGTCGGCCACCCACCACACGTCGGGCTTGTAGACGTTGCCTTCCGCCAGCACCCAGTTGCCACCGAAGCCGGCCAGCCCCCGGCCCGCCTGCTCGCACCACTCCTCCAGCCGGCGGGCGATCCTCAAGGCGATCCGTTGGTGCCACAGCGTCGGGTCGTTCACCACCACCTCCCCGTCGACCAGCTCGGCGTCGCCGTCCCAGTCGCCGGCCATGAAGGCACCGGCGCCGATCCCGGTCGTGACGGTCATGGCCCAACGGTACCGCGACCGGATTGTCCGGCCGTCATGGTCTGCCCCGCCCCGGGCCGTCCTCGGGGGGGCCAGGCGGCCAGGTCAGCGGCCCCAACGCCGTTGGCCGCGGCCTCCGTACCACGAAGTCGGCGAAGAAGTCGCCCAGCGCCAGGCCCCTGTCCCGGTTGAGGTCGTCGTGCCGCTGCCGCGGCCTCGGTGGCCAGGGCAGTCGGCCAGACCGGCCAGGATGGGCACCAGTCTCATCCCCGGCCACCGGTCCACGGCCCGGCGCTGCTCGCAGGTCGCGGCCAGGGCCTGGGCGCAGCGCAGGTGCTCCCACCCGGCCCAGCCCACCGGGGGTGTTGGGTAGGCGTCGCGACCGAGGCGCGGGTAGGCGACCAAGCGCTCCTTGGGCACGTCGAGCTTGCCCCGCAGCTTTCACAACACGGTGTCGGCGAAGTCGCCCTGGCCATACCTGGATGGAACGGGAATCGTTCCTACGTCCTCGCCGGCGTCCTGGCGGCGCTGGAGGTCCCAGGTCCGCTCCCGGGCGGCCGGGTGCGCAGGCCCGACCCGCGGTAGCGCCAGGCGGCCAGGGAGGGCACCGACTCCGGTTTCACCAGGGTCGAGACCAGCGCCACCAGGTCGGGAAGTCGTCGTCGCGGGCGGCGTCGTCGCCTAGCGGGACCTTCCCCCCTGTCGTTTGGTAGCCAGTCGGGCGGCTTCGAAGGTTTCTTTGAAATAGGCCCCTGACCAGCGAGTTTGTCCCGCAACGGTGCTCGCGATCGTTGGCGGGATCGTGTATCACCTAAAGTGTGGCATCGATCGTCGGAAAGAAGATCAGCGGGCAGACCTACTACTACCTGCGGGAGATGGCCCGGGTGGGGGGCAGGCCCAAGATGGTGTCGGAGCGATACCTGGGCAAAGCCGCCGACATCGAGGCGGCGATCGGCGGGGCGTCGGCGGAACCGGAGCGGACCCGTCACCTGGCCTTCGGAGACCTGGCCGCGGTGTGGTCGGTGCTCAAGCGGCTCGACGTGGCCGGGATCGTCGACGCGGTGGTCGGGTCCCGCCGGTCGGACGCGGCCGCCTCGGTGGGGACCTACATGGCGTTGGCGACTTCGAATCGCGTGGTCGACCCGTGCTCGAAGCTCGCCTTCGCGGAGTGGTGGGCCACGACCGCTGCCGACCGCTGGGTGCCCCTGCCCAGAGCGGCGTTGGACCACCGTCGGTTCTGGGACGCGATGGACGCGATCAGCGCCAAGGACCTGACCGAGATCGAACGGCGCCTCACCGCTCGGGTGGTGGAGACCTTCGGCGTCGACCTCAGCGGGCTGGTGCTGGACATGACCAACTTCGCCACCTACATCGACTCGGCCAACGACCGGGCCCCGATCGCCCAGCGGGGCCACGCCAAGCAGAAGCGCACCGACCTGCGCCTGGTCGGCCTCGGCTTGGTGGTGTCGACCGACGGGGGCATCCCGCTACTGAGCCACACCTACGCCGGTGACCGACCCGACGTCACCCAGTTCCCCGAGATGGTCAACGAGCTCGTCCAGCGCTGGGGCGCGCTGGCCGCCGATGCGGACAACCTGACACTCGTCTATGACGCGGGCCAGGACTCGGTGGCCAACCAGGCGCTGATCGACCAAAGCCCCCTGCACCACATCGGCTCGCTGCCCCCGTCGGACTTTCCCGCGCTGTTGGCGGTGCCGGCTTCGAAGTTCGGGCCCGTCGGCGACCCCTACCCGGGCGTGACCGCCTATGAGGCCCGGGGAGTGGCGCTCGGCGCCGAGCGGCGCCTGATCATGACCCACTCGCCCACCCTGCACGCCAAACAGGTCGCCGGGTTCACCCAGACCCTCACTAAAGCGGGTCGGCGCCTGAGCGGGCTGTCCGAGCGTCTCGCTCGGGGCAAGACCCGCCGCCGACGAGACGCCGTTGAGGCCGAGATCGTCCAGATCTGTTCACCCCGCTGGGTCTCCCGGGTCATCACCACGGCCCTCACCGGCGACGAACCCGCCGATCTGCGCATGACGTGGAGCATGGACAGCAAAGCTCGCCGGGCGCTGGAGGCCGAGCAGTTCGGCAAGCGCATCTTGTTCACCGATCACGACGACTGGGCCCCCGCCCGCGTCGTCGCCGGCTACCGCTCCCAGTCCGAGGTCGAAGGCGACTTCCGTCAGCTGAAAGACCCTGAAGTCGTCGGCTTCAGCCCCATGTTCCACTGGACCGACCAGAAGATCCGCGTCCACGCCTTCTACTGCGTGCTCGCCCTCACCGTCGCCCGCCTCATGCGCCGCCAAGCCGCCCACGCCGGCCATGCCCTGAGCGTGCGCGAACTGCTGGGCGCCCTCGCCGGGATCCAAGAGACCGTGCTCATCTACCCCTCCACCGGCGGCCGCCCCCGAGCCCGTCGGATGACCACCGAGATGAGCACCACCCAGCGCCAGCTCCATGACCTCTTCGGCCTCGACACCTACGCTCCGAAGCGATGACCGCCATGGCCGCCATTCCGGCCCCGCCCATGGCCTGGGCGCTCCTCGAAGCCGCACTGGCCCAACGCCGCCCGGTCCAGCTCACCTACCACGGCCGCCAACGGCTCATCTGCCCCCACGCCCTTGGCTGGAACAACGACGGCAGGCCCATGCTCCTCGCCTACCAGACCGGCGGCCAGACCAGCACCGGGACGCTCCCCGCCGATCCCCGGCACCGGTGGCGGTGCATGTTCGTCGATGAAGTCGACCACGTCGACGCCGCTGACCCGGCCAGCCCGTGGGCAACCGGCGACAACTACAACCCCTCGCGCCCCTTCCACGCCATCGACAACGTCACGATCGCCATCACCGCGGACGTCCAGCACCCGCCAGTTAGGTAATACACGCTCGGAACTAGAAAACCATCGCTGAGCAGGGCGAATGGCCTTCAGCCAGGCGATAGCCCGGAAACTCCCGCTAGCGATCTCGTCGATCATCCGCCGCTGACCTTCGGTCAGGTAGACCTGTGTCCTCGTTGCTGACATACAGCATAAGTGTACAGCGTTGGTTAGTCATCGGCTGCCCGCGCGACTCGGGCACCACTTGCCCGGGCACCCGACCAGCAAAGCCTGAAACAAGAGTAGGGCCGGTGGTGTTGTCCGACCGGAGCCGAGAAACCCTTGATTCTTCATGGGACTTGCCGGCGATGGCAGATTGAGGCCGAGCGGGTTGGTGGTGCAGGAGAAGCGGCCGTCTGGAGGACCGGCCCTATCGGGCATGGGGGCGGTGGCGGCGGAGCTTGTCCGGTTCGATGGCGGTGTCGATCCATTCGTCGATGAGTTCGCGCAGGCGGTGGTAGTTGGCTATCTGGGCCGCCACGGCGGCGAGGTGTTCGGGACGGATGTTCTCGGTGGTGCTGCGGCCGCGGCGGCTGTAGCTGAGTTGGTGGTAGGGACCGTGCTTTTCGGGCCGGTCGGCTTTGCAGCGACGTCTTGGGGTGCGGCAGGTGTTGTACTGCTCGGAGAGCGCTCCGGGCGCACGTCGCCGAGGTCGGCGGCCTCGGTCGGCCCGTGTAGAGCGAAAAGCGACTGACAGTGCCTACGACAGCAACGTGACGGTCCTTGCGTAGTATGATTCGTACTACAGTTCGGGACATGGCCAAGTCACTCCACGTGCGGCTCGACGCAGCGGCAGAGGCCGCACTCGACGTAGTTCGCACCGGCGGTATGAGCGAATCGGAGGCCGTCCGCACCGCACTTCGTGAGGCTGCTTCCCGCCGACGAGCCCGCTCGGCCCTTCGGGAGGAAGTGGCGCATCTTGCCGCTGACGAGGACGACCGAGCCGAGATGCGGATCATCCGAGCGCAGATGGCCCAACTCGCACCACAGCCACCAGCTTGATGGTCCGTGGTGAGGTCTTCCACCTGGCGGCCCCTCGCGGGAGCCGAGGGCATGAGCAGCGCGGCGCCCGCTACGTAGTGGTCGTGCAAGCCGATGAGTTCCTCGACCTATCGACGACTCTCGTCGCACCTACCTCAACCAGCGCCCGTCCGACGAGCTTCAGACCCAGGATCATGCTTGCCGGGCGGGAAACACAGGTGATCGTCGAACAGACGACCGTCGTGGACCCCCAGCGACTCGGTCGATCCGCCGGACGGCTGGATGAGCGGGAACTCCGGGCTGTCGACGAGGCCCTGTCGCTCATTCTCGGCTTGTAGGTGCCGGGCCCGGTAGCGTTCCAAGCGGGTGTGAAGAGCTAAATAAGGCTAAGGGCCCGTGACAAAAC
>JBOHFT010000279.1:0-4531 GCA_050699815.1 Pseudonocardiaceae bacterium
GCGCTATAGCGCTGTTCGCCACTCACGAGGCGACCGAAGGGAGCCACGATATATGCCAACGCCGACCAAGGGCGCCCGGCTCGGTGGGTCGCCCGCCCATGAGCGGCTGATGCTGGCCAACCTGGCGACAGCGCTGTTCACCCACGGCCGGATCACCACCACCGAGGCCAAGGCCAAGCGGCTGCGCCCGTTCGCCGAGCGGTTGATCACCAAAGCCCGCCGGGCGGACCTGCACAACCGGCGCGAGATCATGCGGGTGATCCGGGACAAGGACGTGGTGCACAAGCTGGTCGCGGAGATCGGCCCGCGCTTCGCGACCCGGCTCGGTGGCTACACCCGGATCGTCAAGACGTTGCCCCGCAAGGGCGACAACGCTCCGATGGCGATCATCGCGCTGGTCACCGAGCGCACCGCCGTGGAGGTCGAAGAGGCCCAGCGCCGGGCCTTCAAGGGACGGCCGCAGGTGCCACCGCCGGCCGCTACGACCGAAGAGCCCAGGCCCGAAGAGTCTGGCACTGCGGAATCCAGCACTGCGGAGAAAGCACCGGGTAAAGCGGGCGACGAGGGCCAATCCTGACCCCGAGCACCACGCTGCAGGAGCCCGCCTCCCCCGTTGGGGACGGCGGGTTCCTGCGCTACCGGCTGGACATCAGCTACGACGGGTCCGGCTTTTCCGGCTGGGCCCGCCAGCCGGGCCGGCGAACCGTCCAAGGAGTGCTCGAGCACGCGCTGGCGACCGTGACGCGGATCCCGGCCGCCCTCACGGTCGCGGGGCGCACCGACGCCGGGGTGCACGCCACCGGGCAGGTCGCGCACCTTGATGTGCCGCCCGGCGCGCCGCCGCCCGACGAGCTCGCCCACCGGCTCGCTCGGCTGCTGCCGCCCGACGTGCGGGTGCCCGCGATGCGGCAGGTGCCGCAGGCCTTCGACGCCCGGTTCTCCGCGCTGCGGCGGCATTACCGATACCGGGTCTGCGACGCGCCGTGGGGGGTCGATCCGCTGCGCAGGCACGACACACTGGCCCACCACCGTCGCCTCGACGACGCCGCGATGACCGTGGCGAGCAGGCCACTGCTCGGTGAGCACGATTTTGCCGCGTTCTGCCGCCGCCGGGAGGGTGCCAGCACGGTGCGCGCGCTGGAGTGCCTGGAGTGGACCCGCGACGACCCGCACCTGCTGGTCGCGCACGTCGTGGCGGACGCGTTCTGCCACTCGATGGTGCGCAGCCTGGTGGGTGCCCTGCTGGCGGTGGGCGACGGCCGGCATCCGCCGGGCTGGCCCGCCGGCCTGCTGCGCACCACGACCCGGGCCAGCGGGGTGACGGTGGCCCCGCCCCACGGTCTCACCCTCGTCGGCGTGGACTATCCCGACGATGACCAGCTCGCCGCCCGCGCCGAGCAGACCCGCGCCCTGCGGATCGGTTGTGCCACGAACGACGAAGGAGAGTTCCGCACTTGAGCACACAGCGTCGCGTCAATGTCGGCAATCGTGTTGCCGCCGATCCGGTCACGAATATGGATCCGGACACGTTCCTGCGGATCGTGCACTGAGTTGCGATCCAGCTCCAGCTCAGGCGCGCGATTCATCGACGCCGCAGGCCGGTGGGCTCCATCGTCTAGCCTACTGCTGCTGATCAGCCTGCCACTCTGGGTCTATGTGGTGGCCAGAGTTATGCTGCCCGCCGCTGGGCACCAATTGGACTTGGAGGTGTACCGCCTCGGCGTGCGGGCATGGCTGGACGGCAAGGATATGTACGGAACCCTGCCGGTCACCGGCAGTGGCCTCACGCTGCCGTTTATCTACCCGCCGTTCGCGGCGATGGCACTGACACCGCTCGTGGTTCTGCCGTGGACCGTCGCGGTGAGCACACTGCTGGCGCTGTCGTCGCTCAGTCTCGCTGTAACGCTCTACGTGACGCTTCGGTGCGCCTGGCCAACGAGCTCCCGGAGCAGGGCCGTGGCGGTGACGCTGGCGGCGCTGCCGTTGGCGATGCTGCTTGAGCCGGTGACGGCAACCTTCGACTTCGGCCAGATCAACCTGATCCTCATGGCGCTGATCGCGCTGGACTGCCTAGCCGAGAAGCCTCGCTGGCCGCGGGGCCTGCTCGTCGGAATCGCAGCGGCAATCAAGTTGACCCCGGCGGCTTTCGTGCTGTTTTTCCTGCTGCGCCGCGACCGCAGGGCAACAATAGTCGCTGTGGTCACCGCGGCGGCGGCGACGGGGATCGGGTTCGTGATCGACGGCAGATCGTCGGTTCGGTACTGGGGTGGCGGCCCGGTATCCGGAGTCAGCGGATCGGCGTACTACTCCAACGAATCGGTGCAAGCCGTGCTCGCCCGGATGGGCGTGACCGGCGTCGCCATGACGGCAATATGGCTCGCGGTGCTCGCCGTATTGCTGCTGCTCGCTATTCCGGTAGTGCGCCGCACGGATCGCCCGCTCGCGCTTGTCGTCATAGCCGGGATGGCCTTATTGACTTCGCCTACCTCGTGGTCGCATCACTGGGTATGGATTGGGCCGGCGCTCGTTGTGGCAGCTTCCCGAGCGGTGCGTCAGCGTTCAGTCGGCTGGGCGGCCGCTGCTGGCCTGCTGCTAGCTGCCTTTTATTCCGCGCCGTTCCGATTCCTGCCGCAGAACAATAGTGAGCTGGCGTGGACGCCGCTCGAGCAGGTAGTGGGAGCTACTTATGTGATCGTCGCGATCAGCCTGCTCATCGCGGCTTGGTGGACCCGGGGTCTCGCGCAATCAGTCTCCCCGGCGCACCGGGCCGAGGATCTCCCGTTCGGCAGGTGTGGTGACCAGCCGCAGGGGCAGCCAGAGGTTGGGGCCTAACGCCACCACGCCGTCGTCGGGCAGCTCCGTGAGCTGGTTCATCATCGGCGGGGGCAGCCGCCACATCCTGGCGGCCAGCTGTGCCTGGCCGGCCGGTAGCCGCTGGAGCAGGACGAGGTCGGCGTTGTTCGCGGTGCCCTCGGCTTGCGGGTGCAGGTAGGGCAGCACGTACAGGGTGGTCTGCCACGGCGAGCGCGGTGCGAACAGCTCCTGGGGTACCGCTCCACCGTCGTGCACGACGAGCAACGGCGCGTCCTCTGAGGCTCGGGGCAGCTCGACCGGGGCGAGCCTGCGCACCTGCACCAGTGGGGCGGGACGGCCGTCCGGGCCTTCGCCGGCGGCTCGGGTGAGCAGCTGCCAGGCGGCGGGACGGCCGGTGGCGACCACCACCCAGGCGCCGGTGGCCATCGCCCGCAGGGCGACCTGGCGGGCCAGGTAGAGCCCACCGACCCCGACCAGCCGGGTCGGCTCCGGGCGCAGCACCGACACGCTCAGCGGTTCGTCGTGGGGGCCGCAGCCCAGGACCATGCCGCCGCGATCGGCCGGCGGGCTCACCGCGTCGAGCAGGCTGGGCGTGACGAGGAACTCCGGCGCGACCGCCCAGGCTCCTGCCGGGTTACCCAGGGTTCTCATCCGCAGGCCCCCAGCGGCAGCGTCGCGGCCAGGCCGGCGGCCTGCAGCCCGCTCAGCGCGCTGAGCGACACGCCGAGCCGCTGCGAGACGGCCTGCAACCAGCCGTCGGCCGCGTCGAGTTCCGTGGGGTTGCGGGCGCTGACCCGGATCACGCCCCGCAACCCGACCTCGGCACCATCGGCGCCGGGCGACATCGACAGCGCCACGGTCGTGGACAGCGCGCGCACTCCGGTCAACGCAGTGAGGTTGGGCGTGGCACCGCCGGCCCCCCAGCCGGTGATCGCGTAGCTCGCGTGCCCCACCCCCGCGGCGGTGACCGCCGTCCAGCCCTCGTTCAGGGCCACCGGCTGCCCGGTGCCGGCCACCGCGGACAGCTCGGCAGCGGAGATCCCCGCGCGCAGCACCTGGTCGGCGTCCAGCGGCCGGGTCGAGATGCCCCGGGACTCCAGCGCGCTGCGCACCCGGGACACCGCACCGATCAGGGCCCGATGCGCGCCCACCACCCCGCCACCACGTTCGGCGATGGCGGCGGGGCAGCGGCGGGGGTCCAACCGCACCGTGACCCAGGTGGTGCGGCGCGCGGCGGCCGGCAGCGGACCCAAGACCTCCAGGTAGGAGCGCAGCGCCGGGGACGACGACGGCAGGGCGGCGCTGCCCGGGTAGCAGTGCCAGATCACCTGGATCGCGTCCAGCACCACCCCGCGGTCTTCCAGGCAGGGGGCC
This sequence comes from Pseudonocardiaceae bacterium, assembly GCA_050699815.1. GTDB lineage: Bacteria > Actinomycetota > Actinomycetes > Mycobacteriales > Pseudonocardiaceae. Next base: position 4,189 of record JBOHFT010000279.1, read on the forward strand.
AGCGCGCCCAGCGGCAGGCTCGGCGTGCCCCCGATCGGCGTGATCATCGACGGTGCGGCGTCCACCTGCACGACAGCGGTCCAGCTGTCCTGGTGCCAGGCCAGGCCCAGCGGTTCCCGCCGGTGGTCGGTGCCGTGCGCGACGATCAGGCCCGGCAGCACGAGGCGCAGCAGCGCGACCCGGGGATCGTCGGTGCCCAAGGCCGGCTCGTGCGGGGTCGGCGGGGGTGCGGTCGGCGGATGGTCGGCCGTCACCGGAGCCGGGCTGGTGTGGCTGCGGCGATGCGCGCGCACCAGGAAGCGCGCGGCGAGCTGGGCCCACAGCACGAGCCAGCGGCCGCGCC
>JBOHFT010000280.1:0-4513 GCA_050699815.1 Pseudonocardiaceae bacterium
GTTCGCCGAGGGGTCGCAGGACGCCGGTCATCAGGTCTATAGCCGCGTTCATCAGCCGGGATCGGCGCAGGCTCTTGTCTGGGGTGTGGCCGAAGTGCTGGGCCATGAGCTGTATCGTTATGGCGTACGAGCGGTTGAACAGCTCCATTGCCGCCCGGGCCTCCTGGTTGGTGACCAGGTCGCTGGCCGGGTTCCCGGCAGCCAGCGTCGGGTTGCGCATCACGGGATAGGCGGGGTTCCACGGCATCCGGCGGCCGCCGGGCCCGGTGGTGTACTCGGAGGTGAGCAGCTCGGAGATCCGCAGGAACGTGTCGAAGTGCGATTCCTCGCCCGCCAGCACCGACTCGAGCACATTGCCCTCACCGTGCTCGGTGACGAAGTCGATCGCGAACACGGCACTGGTGACGTCGTCGACCTCTAATTGGTAGTCTGGGTGGGTCGCGTTGAGCGACTCGCGCATGAACAGGTGGTGCTCGCCGCCGCCCCGGCCAGGCTCGACCATGATCACGTCGGGGATCCGCTGGATGGCCTCGCGGATGGCCGAGTACAACTCGCTCAGCGAGCCGTACGGGTACGGCGACGAGGCTTTCGTGGCCGCGAGGGAATTGTTCCCCGAGATGTCTCGGACGAGATCGTACGGGTGCTCGAGCGCGATGAACCGCTGCAGGCTGCCCCGCCCGAACGCCTCCAAGCAGAAGTCCAGTGGCACCGGTAGCTGGCTGTTCACCGTGCCGAAGTCGATGTTCGGGAGATGGAACGGCTGGCCGGTGGCCATGATGATGTTGTTGATGGCCAGGAAGTGGATCATCTCTTCCCGGGCGACGCCCAGCAGGTCGCCGCGTATTCCGCCGGCGAGCACGTGGGGACCGTCACCGCACATCAGCCGTAATTGTCTCGAGGTCCACTCGCCGCGTTCGACGTAGGTCACACCCGCCGAGTACGTCGGGATGGACCACAACGCGAAGAGGTACTGCAGCATCACCGCGAGCTCGATGGTGGCGGCCTGGCGCAGCGCCCGGCAGAGCTCGTCGCGGGTCGTGATCGGGCCGGCCGCGGGTTTCTCGGTGGCCAGCGACGGCGGCGTCTGCCGAGCCCCCTCAGTGGCCTGCATGAACCGCAGCAGCAGGTTCGCCTGCGGTTCGGTCATGTCACGGGTCGAGGGCATGTAGTAGGTCTTGTCCTTGTTCCGTGGATCGCCCATCAGCCAGATCAACCGCGCGTATGTGGTGACCTTGAAGACGTCCGCGAGGCTCATGACCTCGGCCTTCATGAACGAGTACATCAGCTCGTAGTAGGCGAAAACCTCGCGGTACACCAGGTCGAAGGTGATCTCCTCGTCAGGGATGCCGTCCAGGTGCCAGGTATCCGGCAGCACCCGAACGGACAGCAAACCTGCCGACGACCAGTAACCGAGCCGGTCGTCGTTGTCGTAGGCCAGCGCAGCCGAGCCGGCGGCGCCCAGGTCGCAGGGCAGCGGGGTGCCCGCCGGCAGCAGCAGGACCTGGGTCGTCCCGGCTCTGGCTCCCCGGATGGCCAGCCGCCCGTGCCCGGCATCGTCGGTGGACAGCGTGCACCTGGTCCGGTACTCTTCTGGTTCGCCCAGCTGGGTTGCGGCGGCGAACTCGGCGATGGCGATGTCGGTGGACCGGGCATCCGGCGCGCTCGCCCGAGGGTCCAGTGGCAGGCCGCGCGGGTTGAAGAACTGGTGGACCTCGATCCGGTCGACCTTCGCGGGACGCCCGCGGACACACGATCGCACCGTGACGTCAACGGCGAAATCCTGCCCAGTCGCCGTGTTCGGATGATCGAGGAACAGGCTTGCCTGGTCGGACTGGACGGTGATCTCCTCCTCGGTGAGCAGCACGGTCCCGTCGGAGGCCTGCAGCTGCAGCGGCTCGTCGGGGTCGTCGTGCCGCCCGTCGACTCGCGGCGTCGACAACACACCACCGCTGAGCCGGAAAACTGCGCCCAGGTAGACCGCCCGGGGGAAGACGCCGAGCAGCCGGCCGGTGCTGGTGCGCAGTTCCAGGTCCCCCACATCGAGCCGGGGACCGAGCTGGTGTGTCAGGCCCCGATTGGATGTGGGGGACCTGGTGGCGGCCCGGCTCACGACCGGCACGGCCGTGATCATGTTGGCGGTCACGCGCTCATCGCAGACCTCGACGGTGAGGGTGTGCAGCGGGGTATCCCGACCCTCGCGGCGCAGCTGGCGGCCCGTCAGCAACCGGCCGGCCGGATACGTGCGCATGTCGTGCGGCCGCCACGGCGCGATGGTGCCGTGCAGGTCCCACCGGTCCGGTGCGTCGTTGCCGACCGGGGTCGCCATGTTGAACAGTGCGAACTGCACGAGCAGCCCACCGAACTCGTCGGTGCCGACCAGCTCCCGCAGCGCCGACACCGCAGGTGAGCTGGCGGCCTCGTCCAGCCAGTCCAGCCGGTCGGTCTTGTCCACCACGAACTGGTGCACGACCGAGCAAGCGAACTCCCTGCTCAGCGGGTGCTCGTCGGTGTGCAGGACGTACCGTGAGTTGCGCCAGCGCGGCGGTGCTATGCCATACACGTCACCGGTTGCCAGGTAGCCGACGTCGTGCGAGCGACCGGACCGGCCGAGGCTGAGCTGGCCGACCATCACCGCGGTGGTCCAGTTCGAGGCCGGGTCTACGTCGAATACCCTGGCCCGGTTCGCGGTGCTGGCGGGATACTCATTGTAGTGGCCCCACAGGTCTAGCTGCCGGCCGACAACGTGGTCGGTCGTGTCAATCTCGCCGGGTGACCGCTCACAGCCGACCACCACGGCGTCAACCCAGAAATGCCCGTTGCCGCCGAAGTTCCAGCCCTTGACCGAGCCGAACCGCCCGTCCGGCGTGACCGTGCCGTCCGGCTCGAAACGCACGCCCTGCCGGTCGAGGTAGTCGTGGTATTCCTGGGCGGGGCGGGTGACCGGGAACGGGGCGGAGCCGGCGACTGCGGCGTTGGTGGCGAGGTCGAGCAGCCCGGACCTGGGGCCCGTGGGCAGCCGGGTGACGCCGGTACCAGCGAAATGCAGGCGAGGCAGGTCAAAGACACTCACGCTGATTCCTCCGCATAGCTCCAGTCACTGGCCAGCCGGCGGGCGAAAGTGTCGATCTGCGCCACCGCGCGCAGCGCCGACTCGATCCCCGCGTTGACCCAGGCCGGGCTGATCGAGCAGTGCTCGCCGGCGAAGAACAGCCGGCCTTGCGGGCGCGCCGCCCGCTGGGCCTCACGGGCGCGTTCCGCGTCGGTCATGCCCCACCGCAGGGCCGCGCAGCCTTTGTTCCACCGCCGCTTGCCCCAGGCGACGCTCATCGTTTCCAGCACCGTCTCCGGGTCGCGGAGCTGCGGGTGCAACTCCGCCAGCTCTTCGGTGACCACCGCGTGCCGGGCGGGCTCGCTCAGCTGGCCGAGCACGTCGGCGTCTTCGGCGATCGTGTAGCTGCCGAGCAACACGGAGCTGTCGTCAGCACCGGCGTCCGGGTAGTAGGTCTGCCGGCTCAGCCCTCCCGGCGCCGATCCGCCCCCGGCGATGCCGTCCCGGACCCAGAACGCCTCCCGGCAGTGCAGCGCCACCTTCGTCGCCGAGCCGTAGTCGAGCGTCGCGATGGCGTCGAGCTTGTCGGTGCCGACACCGGTCAGTGACAGCCCGCGCAGGACCGAGAAAGGGATGGTGCACAGCACGATCGGGTAGGTCACCGGACTCCGCGAACCGGCCAGCTGGACGCTCACCCCGTCACGGCGCACGTCGAGACCGGCTATCTCCCGGCCGGTGTGGATCGGGCCGCGGATCCGGCGGGCGAACCCGTCCACCAGCTGTGCCATCCCCCCAGTGAGGGTCAGCATGTCGGTGCCGGACTCCCGGATGAGGTCATCGAGGAAGCTCTCCAGCCGACTGCTGCACACGGCCCGCAGCTGCGGATACGCGCGGAACGCCGCGTCGAGGTCGACCCGGTCGTCGGGCAGGAACGGCGCCATGTCCAGCCGGTCGGCCAGCGCCAGCATCTTCCTGGCGTCGCCTCGGCCAAATTCGCGCAGCTCCCGGGGGCTGATGGCGCGCACCATCGCGTGCAGCCAGCCCACGAAAAGCAACGTATCCCGCCGGTAGGAGTTCTCACCGGCGTATCTTTCGGTGTCCCGTATCAGCGGCGCTGCCGCATCTCGGACGCGGACCAGCTGCGAGCCGATGCGCAGATAGTTGTGGGAGTCGCTGAGAATATTGCGGAAGGGACGTAACCGGTGCTGGAGTCCCAGTTCGTTCACATAGCGCATCGTGAAGCGATGATCGGCCGGGATACGCATCGCGCCAAGCTCCGCGATCGGGCCGTCCCGGCCGCCGAAACGCCTGGTGAACACCCGGCCGCCGATCCGGGAGCGGCCTCCAGCATGACGACGTCATAGCCGAGCCGCTCGAGCTCGTACCCCGCGACCAGACCGGCAATCCCGGCGCCTAGCACAGCGATCGTGGCCCGCCTGCCACGCGGCGGCGCACCGGGTCCAG
>JBOHFT010000281.1:0-4406 GCA_050699815.1 Pseudonocardiaceae bacterium
ACCACAGGGTTGACCAAGGATGAAATCATTGACCTGTGCGCGATGGTTCGATCTGCCGAGTTAGAACCGGGCGTCAACCATTGGCCGCCGAGTCTGGGCTTGTATACGTCCATGGTCATCGCGCTGATGTACATTCGCCGCAATCGAGTTCAGGTAGAACTGGCGGAGACGTACGACGTGTCCCAGTCGACGATCAGCCGCGCGATCACAGGAATAACGCCACTGCTGGAGAAAGTCCTCAGACCCGAATCCGCGAGTAGTAGGGCGACACGGGCACGGAGTTGGCGGTGGGTGTCGCTCTGGCCTGGGATGATGTCGGTTGCGAAGCAACAATGCGTCTCAGGGAGAGGACACCCACCGGGTGGATACGTTACGGGGTATGCGTCGGTTGCGGCGGCTGGTGCGGGTCGGCGCGCCGGATTCGTCACTGACGGCGGTGTCGGGGATGGTGGCGGTGACCGAGTTGGCCGACCGGCTGGGCATGGTCAAGTTGCTGGATGCGGCGATCGGGCGGGTCAAGGCCCGCGGCCGGGGGTTCAGCGGTGGGCAGTTGCTGGCCGGGTTGGCGAGTGCGCAGCTGGCCGGGGAGGACTTCCTGGTGGGGTTGGGCCGTCAACGCGCTGATGTGGCTGGTCAGGTGCTTGCGCCGGTGGCCGGGTTGAGTTCGACCACCGCGGCCGGGCTGGCGCGCAGGTTCACCGATGGGCAGTGGCGTGCGGTGGAGACCGGGATCGGTGACATTCACACCGCGATGCTCGCAGCACTGCCGGCGGCGCGGGCGGCGGTGTTGTGTGATGCGGTGACCATCGATCTGGACACCACCGACGTGGAGGTTTATGGCCGCAAGAAGCGGGGGGTGGCGTTCAGCTACCAGGGGCAACGCTGCGGGCGCCCGCACGTGGCGACCTGGGCGCAGACCGCGACGGTGCTGGCCGCGGACCTGATGGCCGGTGATGAGGATCCCCGCGGTCACGCCGGTGAGCTGTTGACCAGGGCGCTGGCCGCGCTGCCGGCCGCGGCGCGCGCGGGGCGGATCCGGTTACGTGCCGACGCTGGCTACTTCGCCGGGCAGCTGGCCCGCGCCGCGTACCTGGCCGGTGTCGAGTTCGCCATCGGCGCCAAGCGCATCGCGCCGCTGTGGCGGCTGGTGGGCGGCGTCGCCGAAGATGCCTGGGCCGACGCGCTCGACATGGACGGCGCACAGGTCGCCGTCGTCTCCTACTGCCCGGACTGGTGGCCCGCGGCGACCCGGCTGCTGATCCGCCGGGTCCGCCTCGACGTGGGCACCGGGCAGGTCTCCGCCGATCCCCGCGCCCGGCGACGCCGGACCCTGCACCCCGGCCAGCGCGCCCTGCCCCTAGCCGAGCTGGCCGACCTCGACGCGGTGTATGGCTACTCGTTCATCGTGATTCTGTGGAATCAGATTTGTCCTCTTTATGGCGATTTGCGAGGGTGGTTGACGGCGATGATCGGGAGCAGGGTCGCGGACGGTGGGACGCCGATGTCGCGGGGCGTGGGCCCGGCGGGTGTGGGGACGTCGGTGAGCCGGTCGAGGAGGGCGTCGAGGGCAGCGTGGCCGTCGTCAACCGCGGCGCGTTCGTCATCGGTGAGTGGGATGGAGACGAGCATGCGTTGCAGGTTGGTTTTGGCCTCGAGGAGTTGGGCCTTGGTGGAGCCCTTCGGGGTGTAGAAGTCGCAGCGTGCGCAGGCCATCCGGTGTGGGCACTGCTCGAAGAAGCTGTAGGTGCACCAGCCGTGGCCCAGGTCGTAGTGCTGCCAGGGCTCGCCCCCGGTGGCGGCGCCGGAGGTGACGGCGTCGCGGTCGAGGAGAACCTCGATGGTGCGGACGTTGCGGGCGAAGTAGCCAGCGTCGGTGTAGGCCCTGGTCAGCGTGTTCGGGGTGATCTTGGCGTAGTGCTGGGTGGTGCTGGGTGTCCGATGCCCGAGCCAGGCTTGCAGCTCGAAGAGGGTCATTGGCTCTTTGGCGTTGTAGAGCTGGCTGGCGATGGTGGATCTGGCGCGGTGGCTGGTGATGTTGCCGCGCACGTCGGTGGCCGGGACGCCGGCCTTGCGGCACAGCGCCGGGATGATCGTGCGGTTAATGTAGTTCTTCGCGACCGGCTGCGCGCGGATGGAGAACAGCACCTCTGTGTGCTCGCCGGTCTTGCGGTCCGGTCGAGCAGGCTGGTCGGGTCGCAGCGTTTGCCAGGCGTCGATGGCCTGGCCCAGCAGCGGGTCGACCGGTTTGGTGAACGCGGTCCCGGTCTTGTGGACGGGCACGTCGAGCAGGCAGACGGCGTCGTCGGCGAGGACGTCGCGGGCGTCGCCGGGGATCGGCACGCCGTCGTGCTGCCAGCGGATGCAGCCGACCCGCAGCCGGGTGATCTCGTCGCTGCGTAGCCCGGAGAACAGCCAGGTCAGTGTGACCGCGCGGATCAGCTCGATCGGGTAGTAGGCGCCGGCGGAGGTGCCGGGCAGGTCGTCTTCGGTCAGGTTCAGCCCCGCCCACAACAGCTTGGCCCACACCTCGTCGGCGATGACGCGGGGGTTGGTGCCGATCAACGCGGCCACGCTGCGGGGCACGGCCAGCGCGTGGGACGGATCGAACCGGCGGGGGAACCACTCCCATTGCTGCCCGTCACGGAAGAAGGTGCGCGTCGCGGTGAGGATGTAGGCCTTGGTGCGTGGGGAGATCTGGGTGCCGGCGCGGTGGGCGAGCCCGTCATGACGCTGCACGTAGTCGCCGACACACATCCGATCCACGGCTGCGACCCACGCGGCGCAGGTCTGGCGGGTCCACTGGGTCGGCTCGGTGATTTCGGGGTGTTCGGCGGCCAGCCACCGTCCGGCCTTGGCCACCAGGGTCCGGATGGTGGCGCGCACCTTCGGGGTAAGCGTCGAGGTGGTGTGCCAGCGCTCCACCCACGCGATCCACGCCGGGTCCGCGCCGGCGATGACCGGAGTCGCGTTGTAGCCGGTGCGTATAGGCGGGTCGCAGTGGCCCAGCGCAGCGACCGCGCGCTGCAGCGCATAGAGCACCGGCCCGTGGTGGGCGGGGGTGGCCGGGTGCGCGCGTACCTGGTCACCAGGGGCATCGCGGCGCACCGCCAGAGGTGCATGCCTGAGCTTGCGTGTTTCGCTACCTTTGCGGGCATGGCCTCTGCCGCGCACGATTACGAGACGGTGATCCCGCTCGACCAGGCCCCACCCGTGGCTGAGCTGGCGCAGCGGGCAGGCCGGCATGAGCGGATCCGGCTGGTCGCCGCTGGTGGGGACGCCGTGGTCGTCCTGTCCGCTGACGAGCACCAGGCCAGCATCGACGACATCGTGATGCTCGCCGAAGCCCTTCACGCCAAAACGGCTCGACGGGCCACCACCGGGTGACCTACGCGATCATCATCCAGCCCGGCGCCCGAATGGCCTACCAACGGCTCCGTCAGGCCGACCGCACGCAGGTCCGTGCCGTGAAGCAAGCGATTGACGCTCTGGCTGCCGATCCGCGCCCGGCTGGCGTACACCGATACGGCGGTGCCGATGTCTACCGCCTGGACACCCCGCCGGGCCTGAGCATTCTCTACAAAGTCGATGACGAAACCAGGTCCGTCCGAATCAACCTGATCAGCTCGCACACCACCTAGCCGGGCTTCGCCCCATGCCCGACAAGGCGTGTGATGGTCGGCTTCCGGTCTCGGCGCAGGCTCACGCAGGGACCTGCGGTCAGGGCGCCGACCGCCGCCACTCGCTACGCCGATGCATGGTGACCGTGACGCGAAGTGCGTATGTGCAGGTCAGGTGCGCTGTCGTGTGCGCTGTGGAGCGAGCACGGTCCACGGTACGCCGTCAGAGACGACCCGTGGAGGTCACATTTGACTCGATCATGACGGCCGTGCCGTCTAAGCGCTCTAACCGGGCTACGCCCCATCCCGACGGGCATGCCTGGTGGTCGGCCTGGGCCAAAGCCCCATGAGACCTACCCCCACCCCTCCCCCCGCAGCACACGGCCACCTCCGCCGCCATTCGGAGCCGAATAGCAGTTCTGAGCGTCCGCCGAGTGCCATTCGGAGCCGGATGGCGGTCGCGAGGGCGATACCGGCTGCAGCGTGGGTGGGTGTTGGGGTGGCGGCGTGTGGTGATCGGGGTGATGTCCGCCACTCCGGATGGGTTACACCGGCAGGCCCGCCCGGTAGGTCATGCCCCGCAGCTCCCGGCCGATAGCGTCCTGGCGGGACCGCTCGACCAGCGTGGCGAGCGCGTCGTGGGCCAGCGGGTTCCGGTGCAGGTGCACCGGCGAGATCGCCTCCGCGCGGTGAAACGCCAGCACCGCGTCGTCGTACCGGCCCCGTACCCGGGCCAGCGCCCGGCCGTAGCCAAGCCAGTACCAGACCTGGCGCGACCGGTCGCGCACC
>JBOHFT010000282.1:0-4400 GCA_050699815.1 Pseudonocardiaceae bacterium
GGTCCGGGTTCCCGATGGGCACCACGGCAGCCTCGGTCACCAGCGCGACAGTCGCGCTGGCCGCCTTGTCAACCGGCGCCGCCGGCTCCACCGCGTCGAACCCGCCGACGGGGATCTCCGTGCTCTCCCGGTCACCGCCGAGCCTGCCCAGCACGAGCTCGACCGCGCGGTGTGCTGCGCGATGCTCGACCAGCCGACCGATCCGGGCGGCCCGAACCACCCGGCCGTCGGCCGCGGTCAGCGTCGCGCCGGTGGCCAGTTTCGCGATCGCGGCGGCGACCCGCTGCAATGTCGGGCGCATCTCCCGGGCGGTGGCGCCCGCGGCCACGACCGGCGCGGCACCCGCGTCGGTGATGCCCGGGTTGTCCGGGTGCATCGTCGCTAACGCTGTCAGGCCGTCCGCATGGGCGGCGGCGACCAGCCGGGCGCACGCCAGCCCATAGCGCCCACTGCCGAAGGCGGGCCCGGCGACCAGCAGTTCGGCACCGGCGTTGCGGGCCATCCCGAGCAGCTCCTGCGCGACGGCGGCGTTGGAGGCCGCGTAATCGTCACCGCAGACGATGGTGGCCACGATCTGGTACTCGTCGCCGAGCAACTGGGCCAGCAACCGCCCGGGGCCGACCGTCCCGTCACGCACCCGGGGGCCGATACCTGCGGCATCCTCGCCGCCGAGCCCTGCATAAAACTGGTTGACGTAGTGCACGATGCGCATCAGGCTATATCTCCCCACTGCTCCGAACGGCAGGTCAGCCGCCCGGCGCCCAGCGGGCTCAGGGCACTGAGGATCGCGGCGGTCGGGACCTCGACCGCGGAGGTCGCCTCCGCGTCGGCGATGCCCAGCCGAGTGCCCCCGAACGCCCGCTCGACCGCTGGCAACCGCACCCGCTGATCGTAGTTCCCGGTACTGACCACCGCACCTCGTCGCGGGCCAGCCACCAGAGGCGGACCGGTGCCGTCAGCACCGGACATCTCGGCGTACAGCGCCACCGCGGTCAGGCCGTCGGCCTCCAGCGCATCGACCTTCAACATCAGGTCATTGTCGGCGTTGCCCGCGCCCTCCTTGGTCACGATGGCGGCGTCGAAGCCGGCGGCGCGGCACAGCCAGGCGGCGTGCGCGGAGACCAGTTCCTTGTCACCTTGCTCCACCGGCTCCGGGCACAGCACCACTCCGGCGAAGTGCAGATCCTGTCCGTCGCGGGCCCGCAGCTCGGCGATCACTGGGTGGTTTTGGTGCAGGTAGGTCGGGTTGCGCAGCGCCGGGTGGCCGTACTGGCCGCTGACCACGGCCCCGTCCTCGATCTCGGCGGGGTCGAACAGGGTCGGCAGGCTGCCGGCCATGCTGCGCCCGTAGACGAAGACGTCCTTGAACGCTCCCTGGGTCTGCAGGTTGGTGATCACACCGACGCGGGGCAGCCCCTCGGTGGGCGTGCCCGGCTGATGCGGTGGCGTGAGCTCCTCGATCGCGTCGGGCGCGGCGTCGACGGCGGCGTCGGCGAGGTGCACGGCCAGCCGCAGCAACCCGCGGCGCACCGCGACCTCAGCCTCCTGCCAGGAGGCACCCTCAGCGCGGTCGAACTCGATCACGACGTTGTTCGTCCGGCCGAACGGGGACAGCTCGGCGGCCGGACCGGACATGTCGATCAGGCCCTCCTGATTGCGTGGCAGGTGCCCGGCGGCCAGCACCGCCGCCCCGCGCAGCACGTGCGTGTCACCGCCACGCCTGCGGTTGACCGGTGCCATCCAGCCGGGAAATGTCCCGCCGCCCGGTCCCTTTGTGCGCGGCTCCACCACGTCGAGCGGTGCGACGATCCGAACCCGGTCTCCCGGTACCGCGACGTGCGCGCGCACCGACGCCAGGGCAGGATGGGCGAACAGCGCCTCCACCTGATCCCGTCCCACCACAAGCTGGTGCTGCTCGTAGTGAGTAGCGACGCCGATCTCGACGGAGCGGACCTCGTGCACGACGCGCCGCAATGCCACCACGACGAACTCCCCTCACCTGCTCCCGCCTGCATCGTAACCACGGATCCACAGATCGTTCGAACAGCGATGGTGGCGGGCTGGCAGGGGGAGTTATCGTGCGGGCCATGCATGTCGTAGTCACGGCCGGCCATGTTGATCATGGTAAGTCCACCCTGGTCCGGGCCCTGACCGGGATGGAGCCTGACCGCTGGGCGGAGGAACGCCGGCGGGGGATGAGCATCGATCTCGGGTTCGCCTGGACGACCCTGCCCACCGGGGCGACGGTGGCGTTTGTGGATGTGCCTGGCCACGAGCGGTTTGTGCCGGCCATGCTCGCCGGGGCTGGGCCGGTGCCTGCTGTCATGTTCGTGGTCGCCGCCGACGGGGGCTGGATGCCGCAGTCCCGGGAGCATCTGCAGGCACTGCACGCGCTCGGTGTCCGGCATGGCCTGCTGGTGGTGACCCGCTGTGACCTGATGGACCCGGAGCTGGCCCGGGAGGAGGCCCTGGAGCACCTGGCCTCGTCGTCGCTGGGCCGGGTGCCCGCGGTCGGTGTCTCCGGCACGACCGGGGCGGGGCTGGGCGCCCTGCGTGCCGCGCTGGGTGAGCTGGCTGCTGGGCTGCCCGCCCCGGACACCGGGGCTGATGTCCGGTTGTGGGTGGATCGGGCGTTCACCATCCGTGGTGCGGGCACCGTGGTCACCGGCACCCTGGCCGGCGGGACGATCCATGTCGGCGACGAGCTGGAGCTGGCCCCCGGGGGGCGGCGGGTGGTGGTGCGGGGGCTGCAGTCGCTGGGTGTGTCCGCCGGGTCCGTGCCCGCGGTGGCCCGGGTGGCGGTCAACCTGCGCGGGCTGCCGCTGCCCGCCGTGCACCGCGGCCACGCCCTGCTCACCCCAGCCGCCTGGCCAGCCCCCCGGGTGGTCGACGTCCGGCTGTCTGCCGCAGCGGGATATGGGGACATCTCGCGGCAAACAGCCCCGTCAGCACCGCAGTATGGCTGCCTGTCGGCGTGGGCGGCCGGGGTGCTGCATGTGGGGACGGCTGCGGTGGCTGCGCGGGTCCGGGTGCTCGGGGGGGACACCGCACGGCTGGGGCTGGCGCAGCCGCTGCCGCTGCGGATCGGGGACCGGGCGCTGCTGCGTGATCCCGGTACCCGGACCATCCTCGCCGGGATCACCGTGCTCGATGTCGCACCGCCCGTGCTGCGCCGCCGCGGGGCAGCCGCAGCCCGTGCCGCTGAGCTGGCCACGATGGACGCCACCCCGGACGGGGCTGCCGAGCTGCGCCGCCGGGGGCTGGTGCGGCGTGACGAGCTGATCGCGATGGGGGCGCCGGTGCCCGCTGGGGTGCCGCAGGCGGGTGGCTGGCTGGTCGACCCCGCAGTGCTCGCGCAGCGGGCAGACCGGCTCGCCGCCGCCGTGGCTGAGCACGCCGCCGCGAACCCGCTCGAGCCGGGGATGCCACTGGAGACCGCGCGGCGCCTGGCCGGAATGCCCGACGCCCGGCTGCTCGGCCTGCTGCCCGGCGCGCAACTGGCCATCACCAGCGGGCGGGTGCACCTCCGCGGGCCGGCCACCGGGCTGCCCGATCCGATCCGCAGCGCTGTCGCCGGACTCCGGGCCGAACTCACCCACCGGCCCTTCGCCGCCCCCGAAGCACACCGGCTCACCGAGCTCGGGCTAGGCCCCAAACAGCTCGCCGCCGCCGTCCGGGCCGGCCAGCTACTCAAGATCACCGACGGGATCTACCTCGCACCCGGCGCCGACGACGACGCCACCGAACGGCTCCGGGGCCTGCCCAGCCCATTCACCCTCAGCCAGGCCCGCCAGGCCCTCAACACCACCCGCCGCGTCACCATCCCCCTGCTGGAACACCTCGCCCACCGCGGCATCACCCGCCGCCTCCCCAACGGCACCCACGAACTGCGCTCGTGAGTGGCGAATGCGAGCTGCAGCAATCAACGAATGCCGGCCGTGAGGCGTCGCAGCGGCTCGCGGAGGTTTTCTCGCCGAGGAAGATCGGTTGAGATCGATGTTCCCCGGGACCGGAACGGTTCGTTCCAGCCGAGAATCGTGCCGAAACGCGCCCGCCGATGGCGCGGAGTTCCTCCCCACCGTGGTCACCGGACGCGCCCCCCACGCCACTGCCCGGACGACCATGAACAGTTACCTTCGGTAACATCAACAGCTACCCACAGGAACATCAGCAGAGCGTGACCCCTACTCTGATAGTGCAGGACACGTCGTTCATGCAGCCGTCAGCTTGCGGGGGGGTTATGGCGGGGCTGGTTGCGATGCCGCTGGAGGGCGGCGGTGAGGTCGTGGTGGGGATGGACCGTGCCCAGGCTGGTGTGGTCAAGGCGGGTCGGCCAGGGCAGATCGTGGGCAAGGCAGCGCAGGTTTTGGAAGCGGCGTGGGAGCCGGTGGCTGCGGTAG
>JBOHFT010000283.1:0-4351 GCA_050699815.1 Pseudonocardiaceae bacterium
GTCGGTCAGCGGTGCGCCGCGCTGGGTGGGCCGGGTGAGGTCGGTGAGGTCCCACAGGGCGACGGTCTTGTCGCCGCTGGCGGTGGCCAGGGTGCGCCCGTCGGGGGAGAACGCCACTGAGCGCACGATGCCGGTGTGGTCGGTCAGCGGTGCGCCGCGCTGGGTGGGCCGGGTGAGGTCGGTGAGGTCCCACAGGGCGACGGTCTTGTCGCCGCTGGCGGTGGCCAGGGTGCGCCCGTCGGGGGAGAACGCCACTGAGCGCACGGCGCCGGTGTGGCCGGTCAGGGGTGCGCCGCGGCGGGTGGGGTGGGTCGGGTTGGTGAGGTCCCACAGGATGACCGTCTGGTCAGCGCCCGCGGAGGCCAGGGTGCGCCCGTCGGGGGAGAACGCCACCGACTCCACGGCACTGGTGTGATCGGTGAGAGTGCCGGCGTAGTGCGTGGTGGTGAGGGTGGTGACCAGGCTGGCGTGGGTCTGGCTGGTCGGGTGGATGGCCTGGGCGGCGATGCCGAGCATGAGCGCGGTGCGCGGGTCGTTGGTGCGGGCTACCTCGGCTTGCGCGACGAGCTGGCCGGCGGTGGCGATCCGCTGCCGGTCTTGCGCGGCGCGCTGCTGGATGACGGCGACCCCGGCGCCGACCAGGGCAAGGATGAGCAGCACCGACAAGACGGTGCTGGCGCGCCTGCGGCGGGAGCGGTCGCGGCGGATGCTGGCGTGCAGGAACTCGCGGGCGTTGTGGCTCAGGTCGACCCGATCGGTCACCAGCTCCCGGTGCCGGGGTGGTGCGCTGCGGGCGCCGGTATCGGCCACGGCCGCGGCGAGCTGGCCGCCGCCCCACAACCGGGCGGGTGGGCGGCCGCCGCCGTGCCACTCGGTGGCGGCGTGCTCGATCGCGCGGCGGGCGCGCAGCGCCGTCACGTTCTTCGCGATGGTCTCGGCCAGCGGGGGCCAGGCGGAGAGAAACTTCTCGTGGGCGACGCCGATCACCACAGTGCCGTTGTCGGTGTCGGTGGTCAGCAGCCGCCGCGCGACGAAGGCGTCCAGCTCGGTGACCACGTGGCCGGGTAGCTCGTCGCGGTGGACTCGCCACCGGGTGGGGCGGCCTTGCTCGTCGACGGTGACCAGCCGCAGCAGCCCGGCGATCACCTGTTCGCGGCGTCGGCCACCCGCGGTGACCGCCGCCGCGAGAGCGGCGTCGGCCTGGCGGGTCAGCGCCCCCTGCACGCCCCCGAGCTGGTCATAGCGGGCGGCCGACAGCTGCCCGCCACGGCCCACCCCGTCGGCGAGCTGGGCCAGGGTGAACGCCAGCAGCGGCAGCGCCTCCCCAGAGTCGGTGTCGCCGACCAGGCGGGCCACCAGGTCCTCGTCCACGTCGAGGCCAGCCAGCCGGGCTGGCCCTTCGATCACCAGGCGCAGCGCCTCGCGGTGCAGCGGCCGCACGGTGTAGGTGCGCGTCGGCAGGTCCGCGAGCTCAGCGCTGGTCAGCAGCTGGTTGAGGAATTCCGGGCGCAGCGTGGCCACCACCTGCACCGGACTGGCCAGCGCCGGGCGCAGCAGCTGCGCGAACCGGGCCCGCTGACCGGGCGGGGTCTGGGTGAGCAGCTCCTCGAACTGGTCGATAACGACCAGCAGCCGCCGCTGCGGACCGTCCGGATCGGCCACCAGCAGCTCATCGGCCAGCGCCGTCAGGCCGCGGGTGTCGAGCTGGTGGTGGACGTGCTCCACGGTCCAGTCCTGGCCGATCCGCCGCGCCGCGGCGGCCAGCTCCCGGGCCAGCGCGGCGACCGGATCGGCCCCGGGCAGGATCGGCGGCAGAGTCCGCCAGCTTGGCTCGCTGGCCAGCACCGGCAGCAGCCCGGCCCGGACCAGCGACGACTTGCCGCACCCCGACGGGCCGGCGACGAGCAGCACCGCACCCTCAGTGCCGGAGCGCACCAGCTCCGCGAGCTGCTTGATCTCCCCGGCACGACCGAAGAACACCCGATGCCAGTCGACGTCGAAGGGCCGCAGCCCGGGGAACGGGCAGCGGTCATCCGGCCAGCCCGAGCCCCCGGCGGCATCGATCGCTGCGAGCAGCGCGGCCCGGGCCGCGACCGGGTCCCGGGTCAGGTCGCTGTGCTGGACCTCGGTCAGCAGCGGATGAGCGAGACCTGGCTCAGCGTGCAGCGGCAGCAGCCGGCTGCCCCGTTCCTGGGCGGTCGCGATCTCGGCCGCGCACCAGGTGGACCCCAGATAGGCCGAGGTGACCACACAGACCACCGCATCGGCCCACCGCAGCCGCTCGGCTAGCCGCGTGCGCCACTGCTCGCCCACCGCGATCCCGTCGCGCGGGTCCTGGTCCAGGAACACCTCATGGCCTGCCTCGGCCAGCCACCCGTGCACCTCACGGGCCAGCGCCAGCTCCTCGCTGGCATAGCTGACGAAGACCCTGGCGGTCACCGCACCTCCCCTGCCAGCCATCACACCAGGTGGCCGCTGGCGTCACGAGAGTGAACTTATCGTCACCAGCTGCTGGAGGCAGGCCGAGACAGGCGGTCGCGGGTACCAGCACCCGGCGCCAGACCGGGTTCCGCATTCGCTTGAGTGCGATCGTGAGCTGACAGACCCTCGTTCGGGCCGGTCAACATGCTGGTCTCGTCCCTGGCCAGCCTCGACGTCCTGCGGTTCCTCGGTGGGTTCGGCACGCCGGAGGCATGGAACGCGCGGTGCGTAACCTGTGGATCATGAATAGTTGCGTCTTCTGCCGGGTCGCCGCCGGGACCGCGCCCGCACACGTGATCTGGGCAGACGCCGACCACATGGCGTTTTTGTCGATCTTCCCCAACACCCCGGGCTGCACAGTGGTTATCCCGCGGGCGCATGCCTCCAGTGACGTGACGTCACTGCCTCCAGCGGACTTCCTTGCACTGCACGAAGCGGCGGGCCACGTGGCCCGCCTGCTCACCGCCGCGTTCGACGACGTCGCCCGCACCGGGATCATCTACGAGGGCTACGGCATCGACCATGCCCACGCCAAGCTCTTCCCCATGCACGGCACCGCGGGCAACCAGGGCGCGGCGTGGACGGCGGTGTCCTCGGACATAGACACCTTTTTCCCCGTCTACCGGGGCTACCTGTCCTCGCACGACAGCCACCGGGCCGACAACGCGGACCTCGCCGCGCTCGCCGCGCGGATCCGCTCCCACCTTCCGGCCTGTGCCGTGTGACTTCCTGCGG
This sequence comes from Pseudonocardiaceae bacterium, assembly GCA_050699815.1. Taxonomy (GTDB): domain Bacteria; phylum Actinomycetota; class Actinomycetes; order Mycobacteriales; family Pseudonocardiaceae. Next base: position 3,217 of record JBOHFT010000283.1, read on the forward strand.
CGTCGACAGTCAGGAAGCAGGTGCTTCGACAGGGTAGGACTCAGTGCGCGGTAGAGGGGGTGGACCGAGGCTGGCGCCTCGCCCTGGGCAGCGTGTGCTGCAATGAACGGCGACGATGGCAGATTCGTTTTCCGTGAAGCTCGGCGATGCATGGGTGCCTCCACAAGGCCCCATTCGGTTGTATGTGGTATCACAGTCAGATACGTCGCCGACAATGGCCGCTTCGAGTTCGAGTCTCGTGGTTTCGCTGTCCCCCGACGGAGTGAATTGGCAGGCCCCCTCAAGGGTCCGGTCGCGGCCTCCCCTAATGTTGAAATTCCATCACGACCCACCAGGCGGGAGCGACATGCCAGCGATCAGCGTCAGCACACGAAACCTGCTCATGTTCCACTTCGAGTGCCTTCAAGGAATGTACTTCTCAGGGCACGAAGTGCGCGATTGCGGGCACTTGCTCTTCAGCGATCGGATCGCTGATCCGTACTACAATTTCTTCGCACCAACCGACTCGTCGTCGCTCGACCCTGACGTTCGTCGCGCTTTCGAGGAAAGGAACCGCACAATTGCGGTTTACCTCACCCCTCTGGCCGAAGGGCGCCAGGCGGAACCTGACACATCCCCCTGGGCCTCGGACGCCTGGCTGGTCGGGACGGCCGAGTCGCTGAACACCGATGCCCGGACTGTATCCGACCTGCGCATCGAAGAGGTCGACGGGCGGAAGCGCGATGTCTATGTCGACACGTTCACTGCGGCTTACTCGGGAGACAACCCGGACGATCCATACGGGCAACTCGATCCCGCGTATGCCGAATGCCTGCGCGACTCCTTCGACCACGACGTTCCTGGATACCAGAAGTATTACGTCATGGCGAGCCTCGGCGGCATCCCCGTGGGTGTCGCGACCTTGTTTACGGCCAGCTCGTTCGCAGGCGTCTACGGTGTCGGAACTGTCCCCGCATACCGCCAACGGGGAATCGGCGAAGCGATCATGACGTATTTGGCGGCCATAGCGTTCCGCGATGGAGCAGAACACATACTGCTCCAGACGGAAACTGGATCGCTCGTGCACCGCTGGTACGAAAAGCTCGGTTACAGTCATGTGTTCACCGCCCCGTACATGGTTCCATCGAGCCCGTCG
>JBOHFT010000284.1:0-4333 GCA_050699815.1 Pseudonocardiaceae bacterium
CCCGGTGTACTCGTGGACGGTGCCCACCGACGAGCTGCGGCGACGGTTCGACGAGCCGGACGCCGAGATCCAGCACGGCGAGACTGCGCAGCTTCCCCCGCTGCGGGACACCCTGGCCGCGCGGTGGAACGGCACGTGGCAGCGCCCCGCCTGGTGGGTCGACTGGCAGCAGGCGCAGCACCCGGGCCTGAGCACCTATCGGTTCGGTCCGCCTGGCGAAGAGCCGGCCGGGGTGCTGTCGGTGGCCAGCGAGCGCCACCCGGTCGAGGGGCGGCGACTGGTGGTCCACGACTTCTGGGCCGCCGGCTACTCCACCGCATCCGCGATGTTCGCCTTCCTCGGCTGGCACAACAGCCGGATCCCCACCGTGGCGTTCCAGCGCACCGGTTTGCCGCCCGGTCCGCTGCTACTGCACCAGCTGCACCGCTGCGGCGCCGCGGCGGCGCGGTCCTGGCACCCATGGATGGTGCGGGTCCTGGACCTGCGCCGCGCGGTGGAGCTACGCGGCTGGCCGGAGGGTGTCGACTTCGTGCTCCCGCTCGACGTCGTGTCCGGGATCGGCCAGGAGGCCCAGCGCTACACCCTGCGGATCGCCGAGGGCCGCGGGGAGTTGACGCCCGGCGGCGGCGCTGCCCACCTGATCTTGACCAGAGGCCAGTTCGCGGTCTGGTACGCGGGCGGGTACCGCAGCGCGGCCTCGGCCGCATTGGCCGGAGTCGACGGTGACCCTGCCTCGATCGCTCGGCTCTTGATGACCACCGGCGACCGGGAGCCGTGGCTGGCCGATTACTTCTGATCTAAAGCACCCGCCCGCTGACCCAGTCCGCACCCAGTGATCAACTTTCGCTGATCGCAGACCTGTTCGGAAGATGACGACTCATGACCGACAAGCCTTTCCCGCCCGACCTGCGCGAGTGGGTCGCCAACAACCTGCCTGGCCTGGACGAGGTCACGGACGTGTCCTGGCCCCGGGGCAGCTCCCAGGTCTGGCGTGTGGCCGCTGGCCCGACCGCGGCCTTCGTCAAGCTCAGCCCGACCGCGCTCGAGTTCGACCGCGAGGCGGTCGGCTACGCCTACGCCGCGCGGATCCTGGCCGACCACGAGGCGCCCCGGCTCCTGGCCGCGGACCCCGGCCTGCGGGCGATCATGAGCTCGCCGCTGCCGGGGAGAGTCGTGCGGGGCCTGCCCCTGAGCAGGGAGGTGGAGCTGCGCGTGCACGAGGACGCGGGCCGCCTGCTGCGCCGCTGGCACGACCAGTCCGGCCCGGCCCCGGAGCAGGACCGCGAGGCTGTGCGCGCGGCGATGCGGGAGCAGGCCCGCGAGTCCGCCGTCTGTCTGGAGAGCACCATCGAGTACCTGAGCGCCGAGCAGCGCGCCCTGGTGGAGGGTGCGTCCCGGGAGCTGCCGGAGCTAGCCGAGCAGCTGCCGTTGGTCTACCAGCACGGCGACTACTCCACCCGCAACTGGCTGTGGGACGCCGAGAGCGGCCACCACGGGCTGATCGACTTCGCGATGGCCCACCACGGCAACGCCGTCGAGGAGTTCGTGTGGTTGTGCGGCGCGGTCTGGGCGACCCGCCCCGATCTCAAGGCGGCCTACCTGGCCGGATACGGCAGGCCGCTGTCGGAGACGGAGCAGCGGCTGCTGCGGCTGTTGACCGTGCGGCTCGGCGTCTCCTACCTGAACACGGGCCTGGTCAAGCAGCGGGTGGACCTCGTCGAGCGCGGCCACCTGATCCTCGACCGGATGACCCACCAGTACCGGTAGCCGCGCCGGGCGGGCGGCTCAGTTCGGGTGCCGCCCGCCCAACCGCACCTCACCGCCCGCGCGCCGCTGCGCCACCACCGATCCGGCCCGCCCGCTTGATGAAGGGAATGACCATGGCTACCCAGCCCGGCATACCCGGCAGCGCCCGCCACGCGCGCCGTGCCCTCTCGGGCTCGGGGTGCGTGGCATGGGGATGCGCACCCGAGGAGGTGCGCCGCGCCGTCGAAGCCCTGACCGGCCCGGTCTACGCCACCGCGACCGCGTCGGCCGGGATGAACGCGCAGTTCGCGGCCGTGCTCGACGTCTCGGCCGGGAAGGTGTTCGTCAAGGCGATGCCGCAGGCACACCCGAGTGCGTTCACCCTCGCGAACGAGGCGCGCATCGCGCCGAGCGTCCTGGGAATCTCCCCACGGCTGTTGCACCACGGCACCACCGAGGCATGGCAGTACCTGCTGTTCGAGCAGGTGGACGGCTGGCACGCGGACCTGTCGCCCGGCTCGTTCGATCTGGACCCGCTGGCGGGGGTGCTGCGGCGGTTGCTCGGCGTTGCCGAGCACGACACATCCGTCTCGACTCCGGTCGAGCAGCGGTGGGCACGGTTCGGAAGCGACCTGGATCTCGGACTGCTGGCCGGTGACCAGCTCGTCCACTCGGATCTGAACGCGGGCAACATCCTGGTCGGCCAGCGCGGCGTGGTCCTGGTGGACTGGGCACTGCCCGCCCGAGCAGCGGCGTGGCTCAACGTCGGCTTCCTGCTGGCCTCGCTCATTGGCGCGGGCTTCGTCCCCGCCGCGGCGGAGCGCTGGGCGCAGCGCACCTTCCCCGAGTGGTCAGCCGCCGGGAAGGTGGCCGTCGACACCTTCGTCGCGGCCCTGGCCCGCCGTCGAGCCGAGCAGGCAACCAACGGCCCTCAGCCGCGCAGAGCGGAGCGGCAGCAGCACGCGCTCACGGCGCATCGGTGGCTCCGCTTCCGAGGCGGCCCCTGAACCGCCCTGCGACCAGATTCTCTGGTGCCTCACCGTCGTCTCGCTGACCCAGTTCACCTGCATTCGAAGGAGACCTGTGCCTCAACGCTGTTGCTGGAGAGCGGATTCGACCTCGCCGCTGGCGCGGCCCGACCAGCGCCCGGAAGGGCGGTAGTCGTGCGCGTGGCGATCGAGGAGTTGAGGGCGCTGATGGCTGCCGCCTGCCATGCCGTCGGCGTCCCGGAGCGGGAGACCGCTCTGGTGGTGGAGCACTTCCTGGCCGGGGAGCTGCGCGGCAAGTCGTCGCACGGCGTGGCGAAGTTCTGCTTCGAGTCGCGGTTCTTCCGCGAGCGCCAGGCGCCGCCGGAGGTAGTACGGGAGCGCGGTGTGTTCGCGGTTATCGACGCGCACCGCGAGATCGGGCCGCTGAGTGCTACGTTCGCCGTCACAGTGGCCCTGGACAAGGCCGCCCGGCACGGTGCGGGCTTTGTCGGGGTGATCAACACTCAGCGGTACGGCATCCTCGCCGCCTGGAGCGAGGAGATCGCCCGGCACGGTCTGCTGGGCATCGCGGCGAACACGTCCCGGACCGAGGCCGCCGTCGCGGGCGGCCGGGCTCCGGTGCTGGGCGTCAACCCTGTTTCGTTCGCCCTGCCGACACTCGGCGAGCCGCTGTCGGCGGACATGTCCACCACGCTGGCGCCGATGGGCGTGTTGTGGGAGTGCCGTCGCGCCGGGCAGCCGCTGCCGGCCGGGTGCTTCGCCGACGCCGACGGTCGGCTCACCGACGACCCCGACCGCGCCGTCTCGGCGGTCGTGTTCGGTGAGCACCGCGGCTTCGTCATCTCGTTGCTGCTGCAGGCCCTCACCGGCAGCTTGTTCGGCTTCCCGATGGGCAGCGAGGTGACCGACACCTGGACGACCGGCTACACCTTCATCGCCCTCGACCCTACCTACGCCAACCCCGACGGGCAGGCTGCCGCTGCCAACAGCCGCCTCGTCGCACAGTTGCGTGCCGCCCGGGACACCGACGGCAGCGCGCTGCGCCTTCCCGGCGAGCGCGCCCGCGCCCGCGCCGCAGCCGCCCTGGCCGCCGGCACCGTCGAGCTTTCCGAGCACGTTCTGCGCCGTCTGCGTACCCGTGCCGACGGCGACTTCACCTCCGACTGACCCCGGGAGTCTCACCATGCTGAAATTCCACTGGTTCTTGCCTACGGCCAGCGACGGCCGCTCCCTGACGGTCGGTACGCGCGGCACGCACGGCCCGGGCCACGACGCAGAAGCCGCCGCCGACCTGGGTGCCGACCGATTCCGTGCCCCCGACATCCGCTACCTGACCCAGGTCGCCCAAGCCGCCGAGCACATGGGCTTCGACGCGATCCTCACCCCGACTGGCACCTGGTGCGAGGACGCCTGGCTGACCTGCGCTGCGCTCGCCCAGGAAACCGAGCGGCTGCGCTTCCTGGTCGCGTTCCGGCCCGGCTTCATCTCCCCCACGCTGGCGGCGCAGATGGCCGCCACGTTCCAGCGGATCTCCCGCGGCCGGCTGCTGCTGAACGTCGTCACCGGCGGCGAGGCCGACGAGCAGGCCCGCTTCGGCG
>JBOHFT010000285.1:0-4323 GCA_050699815.1 Pseudonocardiaceae bacterium
CCGGCACCACGCCGAGCCGCGTGATCAGAATCCGCCCCGAATTATGCGCAGCGTTCGACCGCTGCCGCCCTCCTCACCAGCGGAAACAATCCAGCACTCCACATAACCCAGCGCTGCTCATAGGGGGGCATCCTGTCCCCGCTGCTGGCCAACATCGCCCTGTCGGTGCTCGATGAGCATCTGCACGGGCCGTGGAAACCGGGCGGGTCGATGTCCACCGAAAGCCGACGCGCAGGCCGCAGGGCCAAGGGCCTGCCGACGTGGCGTGTCGTCCGCTATGCGGACTTATGCCGAGTTCTTATCTGGGGTGAGCTCGGCCCCGTCCGTTAACGAGGATGAGTGAACGTTTCGGGTGGCCGCGTGTCCTGTGCGGACTGATTATCTGTGGGTCCTACGTTACGGGGCATGACAACGGCAACCGGAGAGGTCTGCTGCTTCCGGTCACAGCGGCTGACCCTGTCCTCGGGTGAGCGCACGTGGACGGTGCTGGGTAGGGACCATCGCATGGTCGAACCGGCGGAGGGGTACCTGGAGTATCTGCGTGCCCAGCAAGCGTCACCGAACACGGTGAAGTCGTATGCGCGGGCGTTGGCGCTGTGGTGGCAGTACCTGGATGCGTTCGGCTTGCGCTGGGACGCGGTGACGTTGGAGAACTTCGGGGTCTTCCTGACGTGGCTGCGCACCGGGGACGGGCCCGGGGTCGCCTCGATTGAGCGGCGTCCGGCGCGGTTTGCGGAGTCGACGATCGCGGCGCGGCTTCGAGCGGTGATCTCTTGTTATGACTATCACGTGCTCAACGGTGTGGATGTGGGCCGGGACCTGCATCGGATCACGCATCGCGGTGGCGGCCGGTACAAGCCGCTGCTGGAGCATGTTGCCCGCCGCAAGGGCCGTCGGCAGGCGGTGATCCGGGTGCGTCGCCCTCGCCCGGCGGCGCCACCGATCTTGACGCCCGGGCAGATCGAGCGGATCTGTGAGGCGTGCGCGAGCTGGGACACCGAGACGTGGGGGTGGCGCGGGTCGGTGCGCAACAGATTGCTGTGGATGTTGCTTGCGGAGACAGGCGTTCGCCTGGGCGAAGCTTTGGGGTTGCAGCATCGCGACTGGCACACCGGGCGCGGCGACACCCCGTTCATCGAGGTCGTGGCCCGGGATCACCCGCATGCGGTGCGGGCCAAGAGCGGCTACCGGCGGCTGTATGTCTCCGATGAGCTGGACCGCCTCTACGGTGAGTACGTCTGGCAGTTGTGCGAGGCCGGCGCTGATCTGGCCACCGACGACTTCGATGCCACCTGCGTGTTCGTCAACCTCGACCGGGAACCGAGGTTCGCACCGTGGCGACCGGAGTCGGTCTATGACCTGGTGGACCGGCTGCGCCGCCAGTTGTCCGGGCAGGTGCCGCAGACTTGGACACCGCACTGGATGCGGCACAGCCACGCCACGGCGTTGTTGTTGTCGGGGGTGCCGGTACACGTGGTCAGTCGTCGGCTGGGTCACGCCGATGTGCAGACCACGCTCAACGCCTACGCGCACGTGACCGAGGACGCCGAGATGCGGTCGGTCGCGGAGTGGAAAGCGTTCACCGCTGGCTGGCGAATTGGCGCGCATGGTCACGAGCAGATCGGGTCCGGCTCGTGACCGGTGGGCGCGCGGAGGCCGCGCCGGACTGGGTGGAGGCGGCCCGTGGCCGCTGCGATGTGCAGGCACTGGAGGGTTTGTGGGCGGCGGTGCCGGAGCCGATGCGGCTGAGGTGTTTCGCCGAGTCGAGTGTCCCGCCGCAGTACGCGGGCGCGTTCTGTCACGACGGGACCTGGCGGACCGGGGTGGACCTGGCGGGCCTGCCGGAGCCGATGCGCCGGGAAGTGGCCTGGTGCGTGTTCCGGATCATCGAGCTGGGCGGGAAGATCCCGACCCCGGCGTTGAGCATGCTGGTGCACCGGCTGGGCGAAGTCATCACCGATCGCGCCGGCCAGGCACCCACCTCCCTGCTGGAGCTCTCAGGCCGGGACTGGTGCCAGCAGATTGCGCACGCGGTCCACCGCCGCGTCGGACGGCTTCCGGCGGCGACGACGATGAACAACATCCGCGGGCTGCTCACCCGCATGATGCGGCTGCTGGTAATCGCCTTGGACACTGGCCCGTGGTGGCATCGGGACCAGTGGAACCCGGTGGAGGACAGCAGGATCCCCTTGCGCGATCACGAACCGATGGGCCGCTACACGGTGCGGTTCGACCGGATCGGCACCCAGTGGTTGCGCCGCGGCCTGCAGTGGCACTGCAAGGTCGGGCTGGACACCGGGATGTTGAGCTGGTCGACGGTGCACCGCAGGATCGTCGCGGTGAACGAGTTCGACGCGTTCCTTCGCGGGCGGCAGGCTGACGGGCCCCGCCTGGCCGCTGACGCCGCCGGGGTGCGCGCCCTCATGCTGGAGTTCCTCGGTCACCTCCGTGCCAGGGAGGTCATCCGTGGACGCCGCGCCGGGCAGCGGCTCTCGCCGGCTTCGGTGCAGCGTCTGGCCAGCGATGTGGAACAGTTCTACCTGTTCATGGCCGATAACAAGGACACGGCGGCCGCCACGCTGGCCGAACCGGGCTGGCTGCAGCTCGGGCCGCAGCACGCCGGCTTCTACCGGCGCGGTGAGCTGCCCGGCAAGCCCCAGCCCCACCTCGAAGGGCAGGTCATCGAGGCCGACGCCATGACACAGATCATGGCCAGGCTGGACCTGCTCGGCACTGCGGTCGAGCACGGTGGGTTCGGCGATCAGCAGGCCATGCGGATCACCCTGCTGGTGGCGTTGCTGGGCCGTCGTATCAGCGAGATCTGCCTGCTGGACCGCGACCCGCTGCTGCCGCTGCTGCCCACTGCCACGGCGGCGGAGGGCCGGCCCGATCCGGTGGGTGAGGGCGATGCCCAGGCACCGGTGGCCAAGCTCCGCTACCAGCAGACGAAGATCGACGGCGCTCCCAACACCATCCTCGTGCACACCGAGGTTGTCGCGATCATCCGGGAACAGCAGGACTGGGCGCAGCGGTACTTCGCCGAACACGGCGCACCCGGCAAGACACCGAAGTATCTGTTCCTGGCGACGAAGATGAACCGCAACGGTGACCGGCCTTACACCGACCGCACCCTGCGGCAGCTACTGACCGAGCTAGCAACCCGGCTGGACGTGCGCGACAGCACCGGGGCGCTGGTCGACTTCAACCGCACCCACCGCTTCCGGCACACCGTGGCCACCAACTTGCTCAACGCTGGTGTCCCGTTGCACGTCGTGCAGCGCTACCTCGGACACCTGACGCCGACCATGACCATGACGTATGCGCAGACACTGCAGTCCACCGCCGAGGCCGAGTTCCTGCGCTACCGCAAGATCACCGCCGATGCCCGGGAGCTCACCATCGACCCGCAAGACCTCTACGACATGCTCGAGTTAGACAGGCGCACCGACCGGATCCTGCCCAACGGCTGGTGCCTGCTGCCCCCGCGCCAGGTCTGCATGAAAGGCAACGCCTGTCTCACCTGCGACAAGTTCGCCACGGACGCGATGTTTCTGCCGGAGCTGCGGACCCAGCAGGCCCACACCGGAAAGCTCATTGAGGAACGCCGCGCGGCGTTCCAGGCCCGCACGGGACAGGAGATGGGCGAGGACAATATCTGGCTGGCCGGTCGCCGTCAGGAACACGACGCCCTCGGCCGCATCATCGTCACACTCGAGCACACCCGACTGGCCGATGGCACCGTCCGAGCCGTGCGCGGCGCCGGTGCCACAGCGCGCATCGACGCCATCACCGAACACCGGGACAACAACTGATGCGTGGCAACCCCGGCAACCTTCGCCAAGCCGCCGCCCGCAAGAGCGCCGCAGCCCGGACCCGAGCCGAGCAAGGCCTGCACGAGATGATCCGCACGGGGCAACCGATCACCTTCCGCGGACTCGCCCAGACCGCCGGTGTCTCGCTCGATTTCCTCTACCGCACCCCGGAAATCCGCAAACGGGTAGAGCAGCTCCGCTCTCAGCAGCAAACCGCACCGCCCACCGTGCCGGAGCGCGTCAACAGCGACCACCCCAGCAGCGTGATCCGCACGCTCACCACTCAACTCACCGAGCTGCGACGCCGCCACCGCGACGAAGTGAACACCCTCAAACATGCGCTCGAGACCGCCCAGGGCGAGATCCTCGAGCTACGCCGCCACCTCAGTGGCCGCCCTCAGGACGCCGAGACCCCCTGACCGCTCCTCTTACAGACGCGCATACGTAAGCCTTCTACCTGCTAAACACACCCACATAAAGATCATTTACCCCGGATAAGAGTTCGGCATAA
>JBOHFT010000286.1:0-4236 GCA_050699815.1 Pseudonocardiaceae bacterium
GGACCCATCCCGGCGGGCTGACCCGGCGCGGGGCCGGCTGGCACCGCCGAATGATCGGGCGGGCGGCCCGCCGGGCGGGTGCCCTGGTGGTGCCGACCGCTGCGGTCGCCGACGACCTGCCGCGGCACGTGCCCTGCCCGGCGCCGGTGCACGTGGTCGGGGAGGGGGTCACCGCGGCGGTGGCGCGCCTCCCGGACGACGCCGCCGGGATCGCCACCCGGCTGGGCCTGCCGCCGCGTTACGTGCTGGCGATCGGCACCCTCGAACCCCGCAAGGGAATCGGGACGCTGCTGGCCGCGCTGGCCGCGCCGGATGCCCCGGATCTGCCGGTGGTGCTGGCCGGTCAGCCAGGTTGGGGACGGGTCGACCCGGCCGCGCTCGCCCGGCAGTCCGGGCTGGATCCGGGGCGGGTGCACATGCTGGGCCGGATCAGCGATAACGAGCTGGCCGTCGTGCTGCACCACGCGGCGGTGCTCGCGGCACCGAGCCTCGCCGAGGGTTTCGGCCTGCCGGTGCTGGAGGCGATGGCGGCCGGGGTGCCGGTGGTGCATTCCGACGCTCCCGCGCTGGTCGAGGTGGCCGGTGGCGCCGGGGTGACGGTCGCGCGCAACGACCCGGCCGCGCTGGCGGCGGCCCTGCGCACGGTGCTGTCCGACGCCGGCCCGGCGCAGGCGATGATCGCCGCCGGCCGGAGCCGGGCGCAGCGGTTCAGCTGGGAGCACACTGCCCGCCAGGTCTGGGCGGTACACGTTGAGCTACGCCGAAGGCCGTCACTGCGCGTGCCGTCGTAAGCTCGCTGCGTGTCCGAGCCCCGGGTGCTCATCGACGCGACGGCGGTGCCCGCCGACCGTGGCGGCGTCGGTCGCTACGTGGACTGCCTGGTCGCCGCGCTGGAAGCCGACGGCGCGGCCCCGATGGTGCTGTGCCAGCGCAGGGACGCCGAGCTTTACGCCGGGCTGGCCCCGCACGCCGACGTGCTGCCCGCCGCCGAGCAGGTCGTCACCCGGACCGCGCGGCTGACCTGGGAGCAGACCACCCTGCCCTGGCTGGCCAGGCGGTTCGGCGCCGATGTGCTGCACTGCCCGCACTACACCATGCCGCTGGCCAGCCGGGTGGCTGGGGTGGCCTCGGTGGTCATGCTGCACGACGCCACCTTCTTCACCGACCCGCAGCTGCACTCACCGGTCAAGGCGAGCTTCTTCCGGGCCTGGACGCGAACCTCGCTGCGCCGGGCCGACGTCTGTGTCGTACCGAGTGAGTCGGCGGCCCGGGAGCTGGGACGCGTCGCCGGCGCCGATGGCCGGGCGCTGCGTGTGGTGCACCACGGGGTGGATAACGAACGGTTCCATCCGCCGTCGCCGGAGGAGGTGGCCGTGGTCCGGCGCCGCCTCGGGCTGGGCAAGACCCCGTACGTGGCCTTCCTCGGGGCGCTGGAGCCACGCAAGAACGTGCCCGCCCTGATCCGGGGGTTCACCCGGGCGCACCAGACCCTGGACGATCCGGCTGTCCTGGTGCTGGCCGGGCAGCCGGGCTGGGACAGCCAGGTGGAGCGGGCCTTGGCGGCCACGCCGCACCGGGTCCGGGTGATCCGGGCCGGCTACCTCCCGCTGGGCGAACTGTCCGGGTTTCTCGGCGGAGCGGCAATGGTGGCCTACCCGTCTTTGGGTGAGGGGTTCGGGCTGCCGGTGCTGGAGGCGATGGCAGCCGGGGCGGCGGTGCTGACCACCCGGCGGCTCGCGATCCCGGAGGTGGGCGGGGACGCGGTGGCCTACTGCGGCACCGGGGCCGCCGACATCGCCGCCGGGATCGTCGACCTGCTCGGCGACCCGGCTCGCCGGGCCGAGCTCTCAGCCGCCGCGCAGCGGCGCGCCAAGGACTTCTCCTGGGCCGCCAGCGCGGCGTTGCACCGCGAGGTTTATGGCAGCGCGATGATGGCCCACCGGCGGTCCCGCTAGCCCCGCCCCGCGAGTCGCGGTGCAGAATCGGGCGTCGTGACCCCCCGCTACTCCTACGGCGACGAGCTCGCCGTCGTCACGGTGACCTACTCGCCCGGTGACACGCTCGAGACGTTCCTGGACTCGGTCGCCAAGGCGGCCAGCAGGCCGCTGCGGGTGCTGCTGGCCGACAACGGATCCACCGATGGGGCCCCGGAGCGCGCGCTGGGCCGCGACGGTGTGCAGCTGCTGCGGATCGGGGAGAACGTCGGATACGGCGCTGCCGCCAACCGCGGGATCGCCGGGTTCGGCCCGGAAGTGGGCTGGGTGGTGGTGGCCAACCCGGACATCGAGTGGCACCCGGGCAGCCTTGATGAGCTGCTCGCGGCCGCGCAGCGGTGGCCCCGGGCGGGTGCGCTGGGGCCGCTGATCCGCGACCCGGACGCGACGGTGTACCCGTCGGCGCGGCTGCTGCCCGCGCTGGGCCGCGGGATCGGGCACGCGGTGCTCGGCCCGCTGTGGCCGGGCAACCCCTGGACGACGGCCTACCGGCAGTCCGACACCGCCCTGGGCGAGCGGACCGCGGAGTGGCTGTCCGGGTCGTGCGTGCTGCTGCGCCGGGCCGCGTTCGAGTCCGTCGGCGGGTTCGACTCCCGCTACTTCATGTACTTCGAGGACGTCGACCTCGGTGACCGGCTGGGCCGCGCCGGGTGGCTCAACGTGTACGTGCCGACCGCGGAGGTCACCCACCTCGGGGGGCACGCCACCAGCCGAGTCTCCGAGCTGATGCTCGCTGAGCATCACCGCAGCACCTACCGCTACCTCGCCGACCGGCACCCCGGCCCGCGGTACGCCCCGCTGCGGCTGGCGCTGCGAGCCGGGCTGGCCACCCGGTCGGAGCTGATGCGTCGCGCGGCCCGGCTGCGCTGATCGTCAGCGGCGCGGGCGGGCGCCGCCCGTGAGCGTCTCCCGGCCGAAGACCGCGGTCGGGATGGCAATGGTGTTGCCGGGCTCGGCAGCCCCGGGATCCGCTGCGGCCACCGTGATCCAGGGGATCTGCACAGTGCCGACCTGGTCCATCGGTGAGGTCGCCGAGTCAGGGGTGACGATGTCGGCCCGGCGGGCCCTCGCGCGAGCCAGCACCTGGTCAGCGCGGTCCAGGGCATCCACCGGCGCCTCCTGTCGCTCCGGCGCCCCGCCAGGTGGATCCTTCGTGGGCGCTATGCACTGCGGGTGGCTGGGTGTCCCCGCTGTACCGGACCGCAGCGTCCCCCGCCACACTAGCCGCTACCTGTGATGATGTGGTGGACCTTCGAGGAGATCGTGTCGTGGTGTCGTGTCGTGCTGCCGGGCCGGTGACACCGTTGCCGGGCTTCTAAGTTGTCTGAGTTGTCGTTGTCGCACCGAACCTGGGTACCGGAGTACCCGCTGGACCTCCGGGCGGTGCTGGCTCCGCTGCGCCGTGGCCCGGGTGACCCCACGATGCGGGTTGACGCCGACGGCACCATCTGGCGCGCAGGCACCACCCCGGCGGGCACCGCCACCCTCGCGCTGCGCCGCGACCACACCGGCATCGTGCACGCCACCGGATGGGGACCGGGCGCGGCCTGGGCGCTGGACGGGCTGCCCGCGCTGCTCGGCGCCGCCGACGACGACAGCGCCTTCGTCTCGCACCACCCGCTGATCGCGCAGACCCGGCGCCGGATGCCGGGACTGCGCCTGGGCGCCACCCGCCGGGTGTGGGACGTGCTGGTGCCTGCCGTGCTGGAGCAGAAGGTCACCGGTATCGAGGCCCGGCGGTCCTGGCGTGAGTTGTGCTGGCGCTTCGGGCAACCGGCGCCGGGTCCCGTTGAGCTGCGGGTGGCGCCCGGTCCGGCGGCGGTGCGCGCGATCCCGGGCTGGGAGTGGCACCGTGCCGGGGTGGACCGCTCGCGGCGCCGGGCCCTGCTCGCGGCGGCTGCGGTGGCGCACCGGCTGGAGGGTGCGGTGACGCTGGGCGGCAAGGCCGGCCGTGACCTGCTGCGCAAGGTCCCCGGGATCGGGATCTGGACCGCGGCCGAGGTGGCCCAGCGGGCCTGGGCGGACGCTGATGCGGTGAGCGTCGGTGACTTCCACATCCCGTCGGTCGTCGGTTACGCGCTGGTGGGCAGGCCACTGGATGACGAGGGCATGCTTGAGGTCCTCGCGCCCTACGCGCCGCAGCGGCACCGGGCGGTGCGCTACGTCGAGGCGTCCGGGTTTCGCCGTCCCCGCTTCGGCCCCCGGTTCAGCCCCCGCGACTACCGGGCGATCTGAGCCCGGT
>JBOHFT010000287.1:0-4197 GCA_050699815.1 Pseudonocardiaceae bacterium
GGTTACCGACAGTGCTGCCTAGCAGCCAAAACGGCTGGTAGGCAGCACCTCGTTGGGGGGTGTCGGGCGCTCGGCGGGGCAGCCCCTAGACTGGCCGACGGACCCCGCGCGGCGTCCATCTTGCGAACTCCCCCAGGGCCGGAAGGCAGCAAGGGTCAGCAGGCTCTGACGGGTGCGCGGGGTCCCCTTCAGCTGGCTGCGGCAGCCGTCACCCGGCCAGTGGTGATCGCGGCTGTGAGATGCCGACGTCGCGGAACGATCATTTGCCGACCAGGGATCGCTAGGGTAGGGGATAGCCCAGGGCGGCGCACCGAGCACGCTGACGGCTCGATGGGGGAAGGCGGGCCGTGACGTGAACCAGGATGGTGCGGAGGTCCAGGCCAGCGTGGACGCCGAGCAGCAGGAGCTGGCGAGGATGCGCGAGCGGATGGCCGTGATCAAGCAGGAGGCCGCCGCCGAGGTGGACCGTAAGTGGGTATCGCCGTGGCGAACCCCGGACGTGTTCGATCTCAAGGTCAAAACCCGGCTCGCGGGCAACCAGGAGTACCGGTCGCTGCAGGGCCGGGTCAAAGAGGCTGAGGCTGCCCTTGCCGCGGAGCCGGACGCTGGCGCTGGGGCCGACTCGGCCACGTAGGTTGCCTTCCCGCCCCATCCTCCGCCGGACTGGACGCGGCCGAGCCGAAGGAGGAGCCCATGCGACCTGAGGGCGCCGTGCGCGGGCGGGTTGCCAGCACCGTCGCGACGGTGGCGTCGGTGCAGGCCCTGACTCCCCGGATGACGCGGGTCCGGCTCATCGATGAGAGCCTGGCGGCCGTTCCCGGGCAGACCCTGAAGATCTACGTCCCGGACCTGGCCAGCGGGCGTCTGGTCGCGCGCGATTACACGGTGCGCGACTACGACCCCGCCGGGCCGAGCCTGGACATCGATGTCGTGCTGCACGGCGAAGGGCCCGCAGCCAGCTGGGCGCGGCGGGTGCAGCCCGGTGCGACCCTGGAGTTCGTCGGCCCGAGCGGCCGCTACCGGCCGGATCCGCACGCCGACTGGCACCTGTTCGCCGGGGACGAGACCGCCCTGCCAGCGATCCAGGCGTACGTGGCGATGCTCCCGGCGGACGCCCGGGTGTTCCTTTATGTCGAGGTCGCCGACGCCGCCGAGCAGCAGCCGATACCAGGATCGGCCCGCCCGGCGGTGTGCTGGCTGCACCGCGGCGGCCGTGCGCCAGGCACGACCACGGTGCTCGAGGACACCCTGCGGGCCGCGCGGCTGCCGGTCGGGCAGGGCCGGATCTGGATCGCCGGGCACACCCCGACGGTGCGCCGGATCCGGGCGCACCTGCTTGACCAGCGCGGCATCGACCGCCGTGCGCTGTACACCAGGGGCTACTGGGATCGTGTGCTACCATCAATCCATGGATCAATTGATGGATGCTGAAGGCGGGGTGCTGGTCATGTCCGGAACGGAACGCAGGGTCAGTGCGACCGAGGCCCGGGTGCGCTTCGGCGAGCTGCTCGACGGCGTGGCGGCCCGGCACGATGTCGTTTTCGTGGAACGGGCGGGCCGGGAGGTCGCCGTGGTGGTGTCTGTCGAGGACTGGGAGGCGGCATGCGCCGGCCGGTCCGACAAGTGGGCCCGGGCCAACGCAATGCTCGCCGAGCTTCACGAGCTGCTGCGGGCCGAGGGCGCGATCGAGCGGCTGAAGGACTTCGACGTGGAGGAGGCGATCCGTGCCGGACGGGACGACCGGGACGAGGAGCGCTACGGCCGGGTGCGTTGACGCGAGCCTGGTGGTCCGGATCCTTGATGGGGATCCCGGTGTCCTGCCTGTGTGGGAGCGGCTTGTTCAGTTGGACGGCGATCTGATCGCGCCAAGTCTGCTGCACTACGAGGTCGCCAACGCGTTGTATCAGCAGCAGCGCGCAGGCCGGGTCAGCGCGGAACTCGCCGCGCTGCAGCTCGATCGGTGTCTTCGCCTGCCCATCGAGCTGCATGGCGATGCGCGTCTGCACTCCAGGGCTCTGGAGCTCGCCTGCGAGCACCAGCTGCCAGCGACGTACGACGCGCACTATGTTGCCCTCGCTGAGCGCTTCCGGGTGCCGCTGTGGACCTGCGACCAGCGGCTCGCCAAACAGCTGGGTGAGGGGCCACCGGAGGTGCACCTCGTGCCGTGAAGACCGTTCAACCGGACCGGTAACCTCGCCGCCGTGGCACTGGCCCTTTACCGTAAGTACCGTCCGGCGACTTTCGCTGAGGTGGTGGGCCAGGAGCACGTCACCGAGCCGCTGCGCACCGCCCTGGCTGCTGGCCGGATCAATCATGCTTACCTGTTCTCCGGCCCGCGCGGCTGCGGGAAAACCTCCAGCGCGCGCATCCTGGCCCGTTCGCTGAACTGTGTGCAGGGCCCGACGCCGGACCCGTGCGGGGTCTGCCCGTCCTGCGTCGCGCTGGCGCCCGAGGGCCCCGGGTCCCTCGACGTCGTCGAGCTCGACGCGGCCAGCCACGGCGGCGTCGACGACGCCCGTGACCTGCGGGACCGCGCGTTCTACGCGCCCGCCGAGTCCCGGTACCGGGTGTTCATCATTGATGAGGCCCACATGGTCACCACGCAGGGTTTCAACGCCCTGCTCAAGATCGTGGAGGAACCCCCGGAGCACCTCGTCTTCGTCTTCGCCACCACCGAGCCGGAGAAGGTGCTGGCAACCATCCGCTCCCGCACCCACCACTACCCGTTCCGGCTGCTGCCGCCGAGCACCATGCGCGGGCTGCTGGAGCAGGTGTGTGCCGACGAAGGGGTGCATGTCGAGCCGACGGTGTACCCGCTGGTGATCCGGGCCGGCGGCGGCTCCGCCCGGGACTCACTGTCCGTGCTGGACCAGTTGCTCGCCGCGGCCGGCACCGAGGGCATCACCTATTCGCGGGCGGTGGCGCTGCTCGGCGTCACTGACGTCACGCTGATCGACGACCTGGTCGCAGCACTTGCCGCCCAGGACGGGGCGGCGGTCTTCGCCACCATCGACCGGCTGGTCGAGGCGGGACACGATCCCCGGCGTTTCGCCTCCGACCTGCTGCAGCGCTTCCGGGACCTGGTCTTGCTGCGGGTCGCTCCCGAGTCGGCCCGTCACGGGCTGGTCGACGCTCCCGAGGATCAGCTCGCGACGATGACCACCCAAGCCGAATCCCTGGGCGCGGGCAGTCTCACGCGGTTCGCCGAGATCACGCACAACGGGCTCACCGAGATGCGCGGCGCCACCGCACCTCGGCTGCTGCTGGAGTTGCTGTGCGCCCGGATGCTGCTGCCGGCCGCCGCCGAGGGGGACGGCGCGGTGCTGCACCGGCTGGAGCGGCTGGAGCGGCGGCTCACCATCGCGGCGCCGGAGCTCGGCGCGGCGCACTCACCGGGCTCAGCCGGAGTCGCCGATCCGGCGCCGACCCCGCCCGCCGGGCGTCCGGAGCGGCCCAGCCGGCCTGCTCCGCCCGCCCAGCCACCACCTGCCCAGCCACCACCTGCCCAGCCACCGGTCGCCCAGCAACCGCCCGCCCAGCCACCACCTGCCCAGCCACCGGTCGCCCAGCAACCGCCCGCCCAGCCCGCTCAGCCGCCGGTTGCCCAGCCACCGGCGCCGGAAGCAACGCCCGCGCCCGACCAGCTCGACGCAGCGGGGGTGCGACGGGTGTGGCAGGCGCTGCTGGACGCGGTGCGTGAGCAGAGCCGGACCACCCAGGTCCTGCTCAGCAACGCCACCGTGAGTTCGGTGGAGGGCAGCACCCTCGTGCTGGCCCTGCCCAATGCCCCGCTGGCCCGCCGGCTGGGTGATGAGCGCAACGTCGAGATGATCAAGCGGGCGCTGCACGCCGTCCTGGGCGTCGACTGGCAGGTTCGCTGCGAGCACGCCGACGGCGACGCCGGGCCCCGCGTCACCCAGCAGCAGTCCCAGCGGGCTCGCCCACCGCAACGCTCGGCGGAGCGTCCCGCCACCCGCCGTCCGGCGCCGCCGCAGCCCCCCGACGACGGTGTCCCCCCCCCACCGGAACCCCCGGATCCCGAGGACGCCCCGCCTCAGGCGCCGATGGATGACGAGGCGACGCTCGCCGAGCCCGCCAGCATGAGCCGCCAGCATTCCAGCCGCCGGGACCCCGAGGAGGTCGCCCTGGAGTTGCTCACCGAGCAGCTCGGCGCCCGCCGCATCGACCCGTGAGTGG
>JBOHFT010000288.1:0-4112 GCA_050699815.1 Pseudonocardiaceae bacterium
GCGGTTCATACACCGGATCGGCACGCCGGTCACGGTCTCACCCACCCGACCGGAGCCCGCTCACCCAAACCGACCACCCACACGCTTCGTCGGGCTGGGGCGCAGCCCCGTTAGTTCGAGGTCGGTGTGCAGGCTCGCGGTGCTGGGGCTGCGCCCGGCTCGCCGGTCCGTGGTGGGCTGGGCTGCCTGGCGGGCCCGGGCGGCGTTGATGTGCTCGCGGATGCCCTCGGCGTAGACCAGCCAGGTCGAGACCTGGGCGTGGCGGGCGACGGCGGCGAAGCTGATCGGCTCGCCCTGGCCTTCGAGCTCGGTGATGGTGCGCAGGACCCGTTGGCGTTTGGTCACGCTGTCGCGGCGGCGGGCCTCGCGCAGCACGTGCCCCTGCCCGGCGCGGGCGCTCATCCGGGGTCTCGCCGGTCTGTGCCGGTACTGTGGTTGATCACGGTCAGCGGCAGAGCCGTGGTGGCGCCGGCGGCGCGGATCTTGCGCAGCACGGTGGCGGCCTGTTCGATCCCGGCGCGTTCGGGGGCGGGCAGTTCGGCCAGCCGGGTGCGCATGGTGGCCGCGACCGCATGGTAGGCGTTGATTTCCTCGGTCATCGCGGTGAGCACGAAAGCGGCGGCGTCCATGGCGTGGGCGGTTTCCCAGTCAGCGCGGAGGTCGTTGATGTGTTGCTCGATCGCGGTGAGGTAGGAGGGATCGGGGCGGTAGAACCCGCATCCGGCGCATTGGAATCGGATCGGGCAGGCCCGCCCGCCGGCTTTGATGTTGGACGGTTCGGTGCATCCGCCGTAGGGCACCGCCACCGATCGCAGCTGGTAGGCGCTGGTGGTGCAGGCCGCGGGCGCGCCGTGGCGGTCCACGACGTGCGCGCTGAGCGCGGCCACGGCGTGGCGGCGGCGTTTCATACTGACGGTGTAGTACCCGGCGGTGGTTTCGATGGATCGGTGATCCATTAATTCCCGGAGCACATCGGTGGGGGTGCCGGCATCGGCGTGGCGCTGAGCAAAGGAATGCCGAAACGCATAGGGGTATATCCGGGAACGGTCGAACGGGATGCGATTCCCGGCGGCGTCGAAGTCCTCACAGAGTAGCTCCGGTAGCCCGTCGGCCCAGATGCGGATGGCCCCGGAAATAGCCGCCGAGCCCAGATGCGGGTGGGGGCTGTCGCGGGTCAGGGCGGGGAAGAAGAACTTCTCCCCGCGGGCGGGCACGACGAGGTGGCCGCGGCGTTCCTGCCAGGCCCGTACCGCCTGCGCGGTGCCGGCGGTGATCGGCAGCCGCCGGCGCAGCCGCCGGCTCTTGTGGTTGTCCCAGATCAACGACACGTCCCCGCGATCGTGTTCCAGGCAGTCCCGGGTCAGGGAGGCGATCTCGGTGGGCCGTCGCCCGGTGTCGCGCAGCAGCACGTAGGCGGTCTGATACATCACGCGCAGGTCCTGCCTCGTGATGGCGGTGTTGCCGTAGCCATAGACCGGGCCATCGCCCAGTGATCCGAGCTGCGCGTCGAGTTGGGCGATGACCGACTCGGGGACCGCCTTACCGGCCTCGTCCTCGTTGTCGCGTCCGCGGCGGCGATGGGGATGGGGGTGCGAGCCGCGGTCGCGCACGAACGACCCGCCCAGATCGTCGAGCAGGCCAGCCCGGCCGCCGAAGTCGAGCAGTTTGAACCACACGGCGTGCCAGTTCCCGGCGGTGTTCGTGGCGTAGGGGGTTCCGCCAGGGCTGGTTTGGGACCAGATCGTGGCGACCACGGCGCTCATGCCGGTGAACCTCAAGGCGGTGGGGTCCTGCCCACCGCCGGGACGCTCGGCGAGCGCACGAGAGGCCATGCGCACCGCCCGCAGGGTCTGGTTGAACGTGCGGGCTGGGGGATGCTCGATCTCCACCCAGCGTTGCATCAGCCGGCGCAGCCACAACTGCTCGATGACACTCAGGTCCGCGTTCCCGGGTACCCGCCGGCGCCGGCTCTGCCGATGCTTCGGGGCCAAGCCCACCGCCCGCAGATCCAGCACCGTCTTGTCGTCTTGTCGGTGGGCTTGACCCCGCTGAACTCGCCGAAGCCCACCCGGGCGGCCCAGAACAGGTACTTCAGCTCCCCGGCCACGCCCTTGTTCCCGGCCGGGCGCGAGGTATCCAGTGCGGGTGGATCGGCCACCAGCGTCGTCAGGCGCATCCGGCCGAGCCCGGTGACCGCCGAGCGGACCAGACCCGGGTTGAGCGAACGCCGGGGTTCGTCGCGGTGCTGCAGCGCGAACAGGACTTCCCACCGCAGCAGCTCGGGCAGCGGCATCAAAGAGAACTGGTAGCCGGCCAGATACCGGATCTGCCCGGCCGCCCACTGCGCCGGGGTGCCAGCCACACCGGCCTTGCCGGCCTTCCACCACAACCGCACGTGATAGCCACACAGGCCACCCCTGCCCGAGGCGGATCCGGGACAGGCCGCGACCAGACACGACGGCGGGGCGGGATACGGGGTGGCGAAGCGCCGCGACCACGCCGCTGGCTCCAGCACCTGCCCCGTCACTTCGCTGCGGCGGCGGTAGATCTGCCAGGACATGTAATGCGACAGGCACATGCTGCGGGCGAATCGAGGGCGGGCACAGGTGGCGCCCTCCCGCGAGACCAGGCACGCCTCTCGCGCCCCTCCCGGTGAGCAATGGCGCCCGGCCGGCACGTGAGTCACGACGAAATCCTGCTCGGACACCCCGGATCCGGCCAGGTCGCGCTGGCACGCCTCGCAAAACCGGACCGTGCGCCCAGGGAGCAGGGCCCGGCAAGCCACCGTCGGGCAGCGCGTCACCGAGGTGGCCGGGTTGTCGGGATCCCCGGTGAACAACCAGGTCGCGGCCTCCCACTCGCCGGGCCGCCAGCCCGGATCGAGCCGATCTCGCAGCCAGCGCCCCCACGCCCCTGTGTCCAGGGGCAATGGCGGCCGGGTCAGCGTCTCGGCCGCTGCCGTGCTGGTCATCGGCCCGCCACTCCGGCCGCGGCCACCCGCTCCACGGCGTCGCGTTTGTCCTGGTCGTTGACATGGAGATAGGGCTGCACCGACGACGGCGACACATGCCCGAGCAGGTGCTGCACGATGTCGAGGTCCACCCCGGCCCGGACCCAGCCGGTCGCGGCGGTGTGACGGAGCATGTGCGGGCGCACCGCGAACCCGACCGTGCGGGCCAGCCGGTCGAACATGTCCTTGACGCTGGAGTAGCTCATCGGGGCGCCCAGCGGCTCCCGGAACAGGTTGACGAACACCATGTCGCAGCCAGCCGCCGCCTCGACGCCGTCGCGTTCGTGCAGATACTCGGCATACGCGGTGACCAGCCTCGTGGTAACCGGGATCGCGCGCGGAAACCGGGACTTCGCCAACGCCGCGTTGGCATTGTCCCGGCGGCGCCGCACATGAACATGCGGGCCCTCGATCACACACCCCAACGCCCGCGAGCTGGCCAGCAGGTGCATGTCCTCCCGGCGCAGCCCCAACCCCTCACCGACCCGCATCCCCGTCACCAGCAACAGCAGGATCAGGAAGAAGTCCCGGGCACGGCAGGTCAGCCGCAGGATCTGCTCGATCCGCTCGCCGCTGAGCGCTTCGTAACCCCGCTCGGTGTCCGCGAAGCGGAACACGGGCCTCATCACCTGGCGGAACTGGTCATCCTCGCCCGGGTCGTAACCCGGCGGCAGATGCCGCAAGAACTTCGGCTCCGACAGCACCGCCACCACCCGGGCCGGCACCCAGCCATGCGTCACGCCGAAGCGCAGGAACTCACACACCGAGGTCAACACCGCGTTCGCCGTACCCCGCGACCGAAACCGAAGCCCGGCACCCACCCGAGCCGACCGGGCCGGCAGCGGCTCGGTCACCAACCAATCCTGGAAACCCTTCAGACCGAGAAACCCCGGATCGGACCACTCCAACCCGCGCGACGCGCAGTAGCTCAAGTACAGCGCGACCCGGCCCGCATAGACCCGTTCGGTGTTCACCGATGACGACGGCCGCGACAAACTGCTCGGAGACGGCCGCGTAGTTGCCCGTTGGCGGACATGGGAGCTGCCCGCTGACGGCCGGGGGATCTGCCCGACACGACGTCCGTTGCCTTACCGCGTCCCGC
>JBOHFT010000289.1:0-4100 GCA_050699815.1 Pseudonocardiaceae bacterium
CCACTACGGGCTGCCGCGCGCAACTACCAACGCGCTCTCGACCAACTCACCCAACAGGCCGGATTCGCCGCATAACCCAAACTTGACTCGATCATGCCGACTTCGTCGGCCACAGCCCTCTAGCCGCGTCACGACGGTGCGGGCGGCGTCGTCGTCGCTGTCGGCCATGTTGGTGGCGAGCGCGTGCGGGTAGAGCTGGGCATACCGCGCCCAGCTAGCCGGGTGGGCCGGGTCAGCCGGGCTGGCGGCGGCGAGCACAGCGTGCATCGTGCGGCGGATCCCGTCCCTGTCGGTGGTGGGTGTGTGGTCGCGCAGCACGGCCTGGACGAGGCGGTGCATCACCACGCCCTGTCCGGCCACGCGGACCAGGCCTAGCCGCGTGATGCGCGTGATCACGCGACCGCGGGTGAGCGGGTCAGCGGCCAGCGCAGCCAGACCAGGCGGCACGATCGATACCGCGTCGGGTCCGATCAGGTCGGCCGGTATCGGCTCTGGTCCGAAGAACGCCCACAGCCGTAACAGCATCACTGCGACCGGATCGTCCAGCCCGTCGATCGCCACCGTCCAGGTCGCGGCTACCGGCACCGGGTACCCCACGGGTGTGCCCTCGGCGAGGATCTCCCGGGTGCGGTGCTCGACCGCGTCGGCATAGTCCCCAGCGCTCATGCCGGAACGGGCTAGCCACGCCCCGGCCTGTTCCAGCGCCAGCGGAAGTTCCCCGAGCAGCTTAGCGATCTGGTCGGCCTCACCCTCGGTCAGCCGCGGCGCCCGGGCGTGCAGCAACGCCACCGCCTCCGCGCGGGAGAGCACGTCGACCTCGACGGTCAGCGCAATCTGCGTCCACGCTGGATCCCGCGACGTGATCAGCATATGCCCACCACCACCGGCGGCCGTCAACAGGCCCGAGAGGTCCGAGGGTGCGCCAGCGTTGTCGGCAATGACCAGCCAGCGGGGGAAGCGGTCCCGGCGGCGCAACAGCTGCACCGCAGCGTCCGCCGATTCCTGCGCCTCACCGGGGATGGCGAGATTGACCTGTGCGGCCAGCGCGGCCAGCGCGGCCAGCGCGGCGACCACGAGAGCCGGTTGCTCCGCCGGGATCCACCACACCAGGTCGTAGCTGGTGGCCTGCCGATAGGCGTACTCCACCGCCAGCTGGGTTTTCCCTACCCCACCCAGGCCGTGCACTGCTTGCGGCAACACGGCCGCCGTTGCTGATCCGCTGGCGAACCTGTCCCGCAGCGCATCCAGCTCACCAGCCCGGCCGGTGAAATTCGGATTCCGCGGCCACGGAACCCCCCACACCACCGGCGGCCGCGGAAACAACGGCTCAGCCCCTGACCCGGGCACCTCACCCCGCACCGGTGGGAACAGCGGTTCGGCATCGGGTTTGAGCCGCTGCCCCCGGACCGCGCCCAGCACCCTGTCCCGCGCGGTATCCCGGCCCACACCGAACAGGTCCACCGTGACCAGCTGCCCGAGCAGCCCCTCCCGATGGCAGTCCTCCACCCGGAACCCCAGCAACCGCCGACCCCGCCCCGCCGGATCAGCCGCCCAGGCCGCCTGCCACTCCTCCGCGGCGAACACCGACCTCAGATAGGCCACCGACAACACCGCCACCGTCCGCGACGACCGGCGCACCGCCTCGTGCATCTCCGCGACGAAATGCGAGCCCGGCCCAAAATCCCACGCCTGCATGACCACGCGGAAACCAGCATCCTCCAGCACCCAGCCGATCCACTCGGCCCACCGTTGATCCGAATGCGTGTAGGAGACGAAAAAATCCGGACCGTTAACATCATCTCTGCCGGGATCGCCGCTCACCCGGGCAGCATCCCACATCGACCCACCACCAGAACCCACCCACACAGTCCTCCCCGGACCGGGAACGGCCTCGACGGTCAACCTTCAGCCCAGCAGGTACCGCCCCCTTGCGCCGGTCCGCCGATACGGGGCGGACCGGCGGTGCGCGGACCATGTCCTTGATCCATGGAGACAGGTTCGGCAGCAACACCCACGCCGGGGCCCGCATGGAGTCCCGGCTTCATCCGAGGCCGAGTGCCCGGCCGATTTGCTCGCGTGCTGCCTGTCCTTGACCGGCGATGCATTTGGCGTAGACGCGCAGTAGGACGGCCACGCTGTGGCCTGCCCACTCGGCGACCTGGGTGGGGGCTACCCCGCCGTTGAGCCAGGTGGACACCGCCGCGTGCCGGAGATCGTAGGGTCGCCTTGCGAGTGGGGAGGCCGCCTCCTCGGGGGTGAGCGCGGTTGCCCGTGCTTTCTGCCAGACCCGGCCGTAGGTGCTGTCCGACAGATCGTCTCCTCGCGTGCCGCGGATCAGCCGTCCGTCGGGTCCTGGCCCGAACTCGGTGAGGTGCTGGTGGAGCAGTTCGGTGAGGGGTGGCACGCAGGGCACGACCCGGACCTCGTCGCGTGCGCGGTGTTTGAGGCCCCGCTGGTCTCGCCGCGTCCCGCTGTCGGCCCACGCCGCACCCGTTGTGGGTGCTGACTTCGGGAGGTAGAGTTCTCCCCATCCCTGTTCCGGGATTGTCAGGTCGCCTTTGCCCAGTGCGGCGGCTTCAGCTGGGCGCAGGGCGGCGTAGTACAGCAACGCGAAGAACACCACGAGGTGCCGTCCGGTCCTGCCCTGGTCGTGTACCGCGTCCAGTAGCCTGGCTGCCTGGTCGGGGCTGATGACTACCCGCTTGTCCACGGTCTCTGCTGTTCGTGTTTTCTTTGTTTTGAGCGCTGTGAATGGGTTCAGTGGCAGCAGTTCCCGCTCGACGGCGTATTCCAGTGCGTTGTGCAAGACGGCGCGTTTCCGCCCGGTCGTGCTGGCTGCCGCGGGCTGGCCGTCGAGTTTGCGGCTGATCCGGGCGAGTACGGTCCGCAGCACGTCTGGTTTCATGAGTTCCGCAACCTGCACCGTGTGTTTCTCCAGCCACTGGATTGTGCGGGCGACCTCGACGGGCAGGTCACCATGAGTGCGTGCGCGGGTGTTGAAAGCCCAGCCGTAGAGAGCGGCCCTCATCTCCTTCTCCGATGGGCGCCCCCGCCCCTCAGCGAGGACCGGGGTCACCGTCGCCAATGTCTCGGCGATGCCCATACGCGACTTACCGGCCGACTCCGGCCATTTCATGTCTGCGTAGGAACAGGCGAACACATACCAGCTCTCACTGCGCGCCACTTCCTGCCCGGCGAAAGGCCGCCCGGTCACGGTGTCGAACGCCTGCCCCTTTCTCAGTGCAGCCATCAGCTCCGACCGGAAGCTATCAGCGAGCGCCTTCGTCCCGAAAGCCTTCTTGCACTGGCGCCCGGCGACGACCCATCGGACCTTGTGCGTAGTGCCTCGCTGGCCTACGCAGTGCTCCGTTTTCCACACCCGGACGTCGTATGTGAGGGTGGTCATCAGGCGGCCTCTTCCAGGGTGGTGAGCCAGCGTTCGTATTCGGCGCGGTTGATGCGAATATCACCGTTGGGGAGTTTGATGCAGCGGGGCGCGCGTCCTTTGGCGCGCCAGTCGTAGAAGGTGGAACGGGAGATATCGAGGTCGGCGCAGACGTCGGCGATGGTCAGCCGTGTACCGGGGCGACTGGGCATGCGGGCGCGCGAGGTTCCCATGGCGTCAGTCCTCCTGCTCGGTGGTGACGTGGGGTGGGCTGCTGGGAGCCGCTACATCCGGGGACTGTAAGATCAACGGTGTAACTCCTGAGGCGGAAGAGGCATCTGTGACTGTGGTGGCGATGGATGTGCCGGCTGAGCCGGGAGACGGCTTGGACGAGGCGCTGGTGCGGCAGCTGACCGCGCGGGCGCGGGCCGAGGGGCTGAAGCTGACGGGGAAGGGTGGCTTGCTGGCCCGGTTGACGACGGTGGTGGCCGGGTCCGCCCTGGAGGGTGAGATGGACGGTCATCTTGGTTACGGTAAGCATGATGTGCGCCGTGAGGCGCTTCGTTGTATCCCCGACGCAGCCGGGAGGAACTCGGAGGGAGGTTCTTGGGTCGCCTGACTTACCCAGAGGCGAAAGCCCGACGGGGAACAGAGCATGTCAGGGAAGCGGTGACCGTCTGGAGGCGTCCAGGGCGGGGTACCGCAAGACCCGTGC
>JBOHFT010000290.1:0-4073 GCA_050699815.1 Pseudonocardiaceae bacterium
TTTCTACTTCTGGGACTCGGCGTGGGGGCCGTGCTCGCTGAAGGTGTGCACCTACTTCCCGTACCCGATGAAGCTGTGGTGCAACGGTCATGAGTGGGCCAAACGCCGTCTGGAGTGGGCCGGTGTGGGCTATACGCCGCTGAGCAACGGGTTCGCCGCCTGCGATGACCCGCTGGCGTTGCAGCAGACCTGCGACCAGCTCGACGCCGGTGATGTCGGGCGGCTGTTCGCCCGCTGTCTGGGCAGCGTGCCGCTGCCGCTGACTGTGGCCGACCGTCACGCCGGTTGTGACTGGGAGCTGTCGTGTAAGCAGGTCGAGTACTCCCGCACGCTGGTGTTGGACCGGCCGTTAGCCGCTCGCCAGTTCATGGAGACCGTGATCGCGGAGAACATCGGCCTGGGCCGTCCCTCGGAGGTCGAGGTGATCTTCGGCCGGCGGGTGCGGCGCAACACCCCCGGCCGTTTCCACACCCGCATCGTCACTCGCGATGTCGATGTGACGATGTCGATCCATTACAAGCAGTCTCGGGTCAAACAGTACTTGAAGGAAGGGAGGGCTATCCGCGTCGAGACCGTGATCAACAACCCGACCGACTTCGGCGTCAACCGTCGCATCCAGCACCTGGGCGAGCTCAGGGCTGTTGCTGGGGGGATCAACCGGCGTATCCTCGCCGCTCAGAGGGTCGCCGCAGGGCCAGACCTTTCGACCTCGCTGTTCGAGCAGGTCGCACTGCCGTACGAACGAGACGGCCAACGAACCGTAGCCCTGCGCTACGGGGACCCACGCGTCATGGCCTTGATGGCGGCCCTCACCCTTTGCCTCCACCAGATCGCCGGCTTCACCAACCGCAGCCTGCGGACGCTGGTGGCGACCTTCCTCAGCAGTCCCTACCGCCCGTCCCAGATGAGCTATGACCTGTGGCGGTTGCGCACCAACGGGTTGATCCGCCGTCTGCCCGAACGGCACACCTATATGCTCACCAATGAGGGCACACGGGTCGCGTTGATGTACACCAAGACCTACCAGCGCGTCCTGCGACCTTTGTTGGCCAAAGATCCGCCTGCGGGCACCGGCCCGCCGCCGGCCGATACCGTCCTGCGTCTGTGCCTGCACACCATCGACGAGATCGTCGACGACTACATCGACCGTGCCATGATCAAAGCCGCCTGAAAAACTCTGGAAAAGTTCTAGCCCTGGGCCCCTCAAGGAACGCTAGCCCTGGGCCCCTCAAGGAACGCTAGGTCAGGAGGTCTGGGGTCAGCGGCTCACAATCGGTTGCCGGCGCTCGGCGCGCTCGCGCACCTCGGCGAGAGGAGCGCAGATCTCGCAGTCATAGATACGGGCGGTGCCGTCCTTGCTGGCGGTGAGGATGGACGGATCGGTCGGGCTCGGGCTGAACTGCGCCGAGAGAATCTCTCGATTATGCATCATCAACAGCGCCAGCCTGCGGCCGGTGCTTGTCTCCCATATCCCCATCGTCCCGTCGGAGGCTCCGGTCACGATGTAGCTCCCGTCCGGGCTGAATGCGGCGTTCTGGAATCCGCGCTCGCTTCTCAGCCGCCGTTGCATAAGCTCAAGGCCCGTCGTCACATCCCAGATTCGCGCGGTCCTGTCCTCGCCGGCGGTCACGACGAATCGCCCGTCTCGGCTGAACTCAGCGCTGGAGACGGCGCCGTCATGACCCACGAGTATTCTTGGCGGCTGCCCAGTCGCAATATCCCAGATGCGGGCGGTGCCGTCCCGGCTGGCGGTGACCACCAGCGAGCCGTCCCGGCTGAACGCCGCGTCGGTGACAACGTCATCATGCTCGCCCAGGGACCGGGGCGGTGTTACGACAGTCCCATTCGGGCTGGACGCCGTGCCGGTGGACGCTGTTTCAACAGTTCCATTCGGGCTGGACGCCGTGCCGGTGGACGCTGTGCCGGCGGTCCATTCCCAGATAGAGGCGGTGTTCCCCGGTCCCGCGATGACGACGAGCTTGCCGGAGTGATCAAACGCCACCGCGCTGACCTCTCCGTCGGCAGCCACCGGAATGCTCGCCACCGGCTCTCTGCCCGCGCGCCAATCCCACACGTGCACCATGCCGTCACCCCCGCCGGCGACGACGTAGCGGCCATCGTCGCTGAGCGCCGCGCTCGTGAGCGATTCGAGATTGCCGGTGTGCAGCTGGGCGAGCTGCGCGCCCCCCTGGGAGGGCCACACCCGAACGACGCCGTACACGCCGGCGCCGACCACCAGCCGCCCGTCCGCGCTGAAGCTCGCGCTGTTCAGCCATCGCGGGTACCCGGTGAACACGGGCCCGATGGCGGGATCCCACACGAGGACGGCGCCGTCCTCACCAGCGGTGGCCACAACAAGCCGGGCAGGGTCGGGCTGGGTGGGGCTGAACGCCGCGTCGTTCACCGCGCCATGGTGACCGCGGAGGACCACCAGACCAGCGCCGGTGGCCGTATCCCAGATGCGGACGGTGCCGTCTTCACCGCCGGTGACGATACGGGAGCCGTCGTGATTGAACGCCGCCACCTTGACCTGGCCCTCGTGACCCGCCAATTCGGCGATCTTGGGGCCGCCGGCCGGGCCGTCCCACACCATGACTCTGTCGTCACGCACGGTGAGGAGGTAGCGGCCGTCCCCGCTGAGCATCGGACTGCCGCCAGCCAGTTCCACGGGCGGCTGACCGGTGCCCCACTCCCATACAGCTGTGGCCATGTCAGAGGTGTCGACGAGCACGTAACGTCCATCTGGGCTGAACACCGCCGGTGTCACGATGATCTGTGGCAGGGGCAATGACGCGAGTTGGCTGCCCGTGGCGGCATCCCATACCAGGACCCTCCGGTCCGAACCCGTCGTCGCGATCCGCGTTCCGTCCCCGTTCCACCGCGCGTCCTTCACCGCGCCCTGATGACCTGTCAACACGATGAGCTCGTCACCGGTTTCGGCGTCCCACACCAGAACGGGCCCATCGGCGCTCGCGGTCACGATCCGCGACCCGTCAGGGCTCCACCGGGCGCTGCGCAGCACATCGTTTGGACGGCCCGAGAGCGTCAGCAGCTGGCGACCTTCGGCGTCCCAGACCGTGGCGGTGGTGTCCGAGTTGGCCGTGACAATCCGGGATCCATCAGGGCCCCCAGCAGGAGCTGGGGAGGAAGGCCTCGATGCTGTGGACGCATCGGGGCTGAACCGCGCCATCGCGACGTGCGCGCCGAACTCGGCGGTCTGCTCACCGGTCGCGGCGTTCCACGTCCGAGCCCTGCCATCGCCGCTGAGGGTCACTACGAGCTGACCGTCTGGGCTGAAATCGACGCTCCTGGATGGTCCGGCGCCTTGTTTCGGACCCAGAATCGCCCGCACATGGGATGCCGCGAATGCGCTGGTCAACGCGGGATACGCCTCTGTCGCCGTGAACAGCGGCCAGCGCACGGCCGCCAGCGCCATGCGTAACGCCCCCACGGGATCCACATCCAAGACCGTCTCGGACTCCGACGCGTACTGGCGTGAGCGATCGCGCTGGACGGTATAGACCGCAGCCGCCGTCACAGCCAGTACAAAGCCGAGCATGGACGCGCTGGCAATGCGGACCCGCTGGAGGCGCTTCGCCCGTGACTCCCTCCGTGCGCGTTCCGCATAGTCACGAGAGGCCTTGAGGAACGCTTCCTCGACCGGTGAGAGCCGCCCGGGGTGCTGCTCGACCCACCGGTCCGCCTCAGCCAGCGCGTCGCCCGCCAGCAGCAGATGGTCCGGCCGGAACTCACGCTGCCACAGCGGCGCCTGACGCTGGCACCAGTGCAGATTGGCCTCGAACCACTCGGCGTTGCTGGTGCGCACCGGCTCGATCAGGCGGTCGTGCGCCAGCTCGAACCAGCGCGTGGCCCCCCGGGTCTCGGCCCGAACGAGGTGGGCGTCCTGAAGCAGCCCCAGGACCGTCTCATCCTCGGCTTCGCCGTCCAGGGGCCCCGCGAGCGCCGGGACCCGCACGCCCTGCTCGGTGATGAGGACTTGCTGGAACCAGTCGCGGACCGTGCGCTCGTTCACGCCTGTCTGCAGCGCGACCGTCTCCACCTTGCCGGCGTAG
>JBOHFT010000291.1:0-4044 GCA_050699815.1 Pseudonocardiaceae bacterium
CCCGAATGTCCGCGTACACGGCCGGCCGATCAAACCGCACCGTGACGGCGTTCGCCCCGGCACCCGCCGCAACGATATTTTTCGCATAGTAGATGGATTGGCTCAGCGCGCCGGCCACCTGGGTCGGGCCCACCGCCCGGGTGTAGACATTGCCCCGCGTGTCAGTCACCGAGCTGACGATCGCGCTGCTGTCGTTCCACCCCACCACCACCACGTTCAGGTTTCCCGCCGTCTGCGCCGCCGTAAAGATCACCGCGACCGTCGCCTGCGGCGTCTGCGGCGTCGCATACTTGCCTTGCCGGAAGCTGATGACGGCCGGCGCCGCCGCCGCGGTGGTGGCACTGGCCGGCGTGGAATAGCCGCTGAGATTGCCCGCGGCATCGGTGGCCCGCACCCGATAGCTGTAGCTGGTCGACGCTTGCAGTCCTGTGTTGGAATAGGTCGTGCCCGTCGGCGTGGCGATCTGGGAAAAGCTGCTGCACCCCGCCCCCTGGCACCGCTCCACCAGGTAGCCCGTCACCCCGACAGTATCAGTGGAGACCGTCCAATTTAGATTGATCTGCGTGCTCCCGGCCGCCGTCGCCGATAAACTCCCGGGGACCGTCGGCGCGGTCTTATCAATGGTGTAGACTTGGCCGGTGAAGTTGCCGTTGCCCGCACCCGCGCCGCCCAGCGGGTTGCTGGCTGCGTCAATAATCGAGTCGTTATCGACGAGGTTCAGGCCTAGGGTGCCGCTGCCCGTGCCGGTATTGGCAGAGATGGTGTAGACGGACGGTCCGCCGCTCACTGAGCTGATTGCGGCGCCCATGACACCTGTGGGAGCCAGGACGAAGTCCCCCGCATCCACGCCGCTGACGCTCTTGCTGAACGTGACGGTCCACTGGACGCTGGCCGCGTTGGTCGGGCTGGCCGTGGCCCGATTGATCGAGGCGACGGTCGGAGCCGCGCTGCCGAAGGTCACTGTGTTGTCGGTGCTGGTGGAGGCGGCAGTGCCGTTGCCGGCCGTATCGGTGGCCACGCCGATTCCGATGGACGCCGTGACCGTCCCGGAGCCCGTCATGCCGCTAACAGCCACCTGGTAGGTGGTGCCATTAAGGGGCGCGATCTCGGTGACCGTGCCGGTGAGCGTGCCCGTGGCGGTGCCGCCGAGGGTCACATCGCCGGTGGCAAAGCCCGTGACCGCCTCATTGAAGACGACCGTGAAATTAATCGGCGCACTGTTGGTCGGATCGGCCTGGGTCCCAGCCTGATTGACCGTCACCGTCGGCGCGGCCTTATCAATGGTGTAGCTCTGGCCCGTGGTAAAGGGCAGCCCGGCCAGGGCGTTGTTGACGAGGTCGGTGATGGTCGCCGTGGCGGGTATATCCAGCCGGATGGTCCCGCTGCCCGTGCCGGTATTGAACGAGACGGTATAGACGCTCGGTCCGCCGCTCACGGAACTGATTGTCGAGCCCGTGACACCGGTGGTGGTCAGCGCGAAGTCGCCCGTGGCCACGCCGGTGACGCTCTCGCTAAAGGTCACGGTGAAGTTCACGCTGGCCAAGTTGGTCGGGCTGGCCGTGGCCCGATTGATCGAGGCGACCGTCGGCGCCGCGCTGTCGAAGGTCACCGTGTTGTCGGCGCTCGTGGAGGCGGCAGTGCCGTTGCCCGCGGTATCGGTGGCCACGCCGGCGTTGAGGGACGCCGTGACCGTCCCGGAGCCCGTCATGCCGCTAACAGCCACCTGGTAGGTGGTGCCATTAAGGGGCGCGATCTCGGTGACCGTGCCGGTGAGCGTGCCCGTGGCGGTGCCGCCCAGGGTCACATCGCCGGTGGCAAAGCCCGTGACCGCCTCATTGAAGACGACCGTGAAATTAATCGGCGTACTGCTGGTCGGATCGGCCTGGGTCCCAGCCTGATTGACCGTCACCGTCGGCGGCGTCGTGTCGGGTGGTGGTGCCCCCCCGGCCGCCCGGAAAGCCACGAGTTGCATGACCCACGCCCCCGCCGAGCTCAGCGACGCCGTCGCGCTGTAGCTCCCCGTCGCCGACACCACCCGGTCCTCGACAATGTCCCCGTCCGGCACCGTGACCATCCGATTGGTGAACCCCGCCCCCGGCCCGCTGGTAAAAGTCTGCACCACGTTCGCCGCCACCAGCAGATCGTTCGCGTTGGTCGTCGTCACCGCCGCCGTGCTGCTCGTCGTCCCGCTCCCGGTCCCCGTCGCCGTCCCATCCACCGGATTGACCGGATCCAGCCCGCTGTACTCCAGCACCCGAATGTCCGCGTACACGGCCGGCCGATCAAACCGCACCGTGACGGCGTTCGCCCCGGCACCCGCCGCAACGATATTTTTCGCATAGTAGATGGATTGGCTCAGCGCGCCGGCCACCTGGGTCGGCCCCACCGCCCGGGTGTAGACATTGCCCCGCGTGTCGGTCACCGAGCTGACGATCGCGCTGCTGTCGTTCCACCCCACCACCACCACGTTCAGGTTTCCCGCCGTCTGCGCCGCCGTGAAGGCCACCGCGACCGTCGTCTGCGGCGTTTGAGGCACAGCGGAGGCTCCTTGCCGGAAGCTGATGACGACCGGCGCCGCCGCGGTGGTGGCACTGGCCGGCGTGGAATAGCCGCTGAGATTGCCATCTGCATCGGTCGCCCGTACGCGATAGCCGTAGGTGGTCCCAGCCAGGAGCCCAATGTCGCTGTAGGTGGTCCCGGCCGGCGTGGCGATCTGGGTAAAGCTGCTGCAGCCCGCCCCCTGGCAGCGCTCTAGAAGATAACCGGTCACCCCCACGGTGTCCGTGGACGCTGTCCAGGATAGATTGATCTGGCTGCTGCCCGCCGCGGTGGCGGTCAACCCAGTCGGCACTGTCGGCGGCGTGGTGTCCGGCGCCAGCGTCACGGCCGTCGCCTCCGTCGAATACCCGCTCAAGTTGCCCGCCTCATCCGTCGCGCGCACCCGATAGCTGTAGCTGGTCACCGCCGTCAGCCCGCTGTCCCCAAAGCTCGTCCCCGGCACCGTCGTCACCGGCGCGAACGTGCTGCACCCCACCCCCTGACAGCGCTCGACCTGATAGCCAGTCACCCCGAAAGTATCGGTGGAGGCCGTCCAGCTCAGGTTAATATGGCTGCTCCCGGCCGCCGTCGCCGATAAACTCCCTGGGACCGTCGGCGGCGTCGTGTCCGCCCCCACCATGATACGAAGGCCGGTTGAGTGCCACAGGCTGCTCCCTTCGGCAGCACTATGGGCTAAATACGCTTCATACCAAAACACGATATCGGCATTGCTGATCAACTCTCCATTATTATAAGGCACTTGTGTATTTGGACCGTACGTCCATCCAGTGTCTTCTGAAGATTTGAAGAGGCGTCCAAACACGGAATTGTTGGCGTAACTGGTCGCTGGCTGAGTGGTTTCATTGGGGATTGTAAAATCGCTAAACCCCGGCAACACAGTGACGAAGTTCCCTGTGACAGAGTCTCGAACGCGCCAGCCATGGTTGATTGCTTCGGTCGCATTGGCGTCGAACTCATTCAACTTGGTCTGGTAACCGGCAGCGGTGTTCAGTTGAATCTGGTCATTACTGGGGTCATTGATGTCGAAGTCGATCCGCCAGTTGGGATAGTGGACATGGTTCACGACGCACGCCAAACCCTTACTAAAAATGTGGGCGTCCATGATGCCATCGGCACTGAGGTAATAGACCTGATACATGTCGTAGTTGCCGACCTGGGGGCGTATGCCGATTTCATACCATTGCCGTCCATTCAGGGTAAACTCACGCTGGGCAATGGTGGCATTGCCGGCCCAGGGGATCGGCGCGAGGTTGCCCCCCACCCGGTCGGCAAAGGGGCCACAGGCGTTATTGTCATAGAACACGCGCACGACAGGGAAGCTAATTTTGGCGATGAGCGGCAGACCCTGAAATTGCACTCCCTTCAGCGACAGGCCATCAAAGTTCCCACTGACTTCATAGGTAAACGTCCAACCGTTCCAATTGACGCTTCCAGACGTTTGTGCCAGACCCGCTCCTGGGAGAGTCAATACGCAGGGCAACAGGA
>JBOHFT010000292.1:0-4022 GCA_050699815.1 Pseudonocardiaceae bacterium
GTCGTGGACACCGCTTCACCATGCCCACTTGACAAACCGCCCTCCATATCAGGCGGCACGGCCGTCACTCTCGAGTCACGTGTGGGTTTTCGGGTCGTTCTTGACGGCGTACCGTGGACCGCGCTCGCTCCACAGCGCCCACGACAGCGCACCTGACCAGCACAGACGCACGTCGCGTCACGGCCACCCTGCATCGGCGTAGCCAGTGGCGGCGGCCGGCCGCTCCGGCCGCAGGCCCCTGCCCGAGCCCGCGTCGGCACCAAAACCCGATCACCACACGCCCCCGGTATCGTCCTCGCCGCCGCCATTCGGCTCCGAATGGCACTCGGCGGACGCTCAGCACTGCTATTCGGCTCCGAATGGCGGCGGAGGTGGCCGTGTGCTGCGGGGGGGGGAAGGGGTGGGGTAGGTCTCGTGGGGCTTTGGGCCAGGGCGGCCACCGGGCATGCCTGTCGGGATGGGGCGTAGCCCGGTTAGATTCTGCAACACCTGTGTTTGAGTGTAAGGTTTGGTCTGCGGTAGTGCTCGCGATTTCTCGAAGCGAGATACCCAGTCGAGGCTCAGGGTCAGCTCCACTTCGAGGGCTGCGCTTAATGGACGATCGGCAAAGGTCTGAGGGGAGGTCGGCAACTCACGAAGCGCCGCAGCTGTTCCTGGGCTGTGAATTCCCGCGCAGATTATGGCGCGATAGTACCCTGAGCTGCAGTAGGGATTCCGGGCAAGCGTCACGACTGTGAAGTCGTTTGCCTGATGGATCGACGTGCCGTGGTTCTCCTGGTCGGCTGGATCGAGTATCCCGAACGTGCGGAACTTGTTCATGCTGCATGCGGCGATCAGTGATTGCCCGCCGACCCTTGTTTGCCGGATCCCTGTCAATCCTGAAGGGAAAGACGGCTTTATCGTTGAGAATTCTAGCTCCAAGATTGGCAGCAGGACTGCCAGCAATGAGCAAGTTGTGTTTCCCTAGAGGGTCCTGCCGCCGCCGTCGTTTACCGTGGCGAGCTGGAGGCGCTGTCCGGCGAGCACTCGTGGTGTGGTTAGTGCGTTCCGGTGTCCGGTCCTGGTCAGGCGGTAATGAGGCGGAGGGTCACGTCGGGTAGCTCACCGAAATGGGCACGCTGGTTGGTGGTGGCCACGGCGCGGCCGCTGGCGCGGGCGGTCGCGGCGATGATGAGGTCATGCACGCCGCGGCGGTTGCCGGTGCGTTGGGTGTGAGCCAGCAGCGCCGCATGGTGCTCGGCCACGGCGCGGTCGTAGTCGGCGATGGGGACCACCGCTAGCACGTCATCGAGGAACGCGCGTTGTGCGGCCGCGCGGCCCGGATCGGTGCTCAGCAGCACGTCGGCGACGTACTCAGCCACGGCCACCGCCGGCACGACCACGTCATCGGTCGGCTAGCGCCGCCACGTCCACCCGACCCCGTGCACCCGAGATGAGCACGCAGGTGTCGAGAATCAGTCGTGCCACGGGTCGGTGTCCAGATCGGCCGAGACTGCCTGGCGGGCGGCGGCGACATTGGCGACGAAGGCGTCATCGAACGCGGCGTTGCCCTGCCACCGGTGGAACACCTCCCGTAGCGCGGCACCGTTGGCGCGCGGTGCCGGCACGATCAGCGCGACCCGCTTTCCGGCGCGGGTGACCACGATCGTCTCGCCGCGCTCGGCGGAGTCCAACACGGCAGAGAAGGTCCGGGACGCCTCGGAGGCGGACATCTCTCGCACATGCTCAGAGTACCGATTCTGACAATCAGAGCTTGGCGACATAGCGTCGGCGGTCCTCCACGCATGGTGCTCGCGACGTCGGCGGAACGCCGACGCTCACCCGGCGAGAGCCGGGCTTGAGAGCAACGGACAAGCGAGCCGTAACCGGCAGCCAATGGCGCGGAAACAAGGCAGGCGGAGTGTAGGAGCGTGGATGACCGGCCGACGCTGACGCACTGCCCGTACTGCTCGCTGCAGTGCGGCATCACGTTGCGGGCCGCTCCCGGCCGGGTCCACCTGGCGCCGCAGGAGGATTTCCCGACCAACCGGGGCGGGCTGTGCAGCAAGGGCCGGAACGCGGCCGAGCTGCTCGACCACCCAGACCGGCTGACCGAGCCCCTGGTCCGCGACCGGCGCGACGCACCGCTCAAGTCCACCACCTGGGACGATGCGCTGGACAGGGTTGCGCAGGCCATCAGCCGCTCCCAGCAGAACTACGGCCCGGACGCCGTGGGCTGCTTCGGCGGCGGTGGGCTGACCAACGAGAAGGCATACCAGCTCGGCAAGTTCGCCCGGGTCGCGCTGGGCACCTCCCAGATCGACTACAACGGCCGCTTCTGCATGTCCTCGGCCGCCGCCGCGGCCACCCGCGCGTTCGGCATCGACCGGGGCCTGCCGTTCCCGCTGGCCGACATCGCCGCGGCCGACGTCATCCTGCTGGTCGGCGCTAACCCGGCCGACACCATGCCGCCGGCGATGCAGTGGTTCGACGAGGGCCGCAGCCGCGGCGCGGCGCACATCACCATCGACCCCCGGTGTTCCTCCACCGCCCGGGGCTCGAAACTGCACCTGCAGCCGGTGCCCGGCACCGACCTGGCGCTGGCCAACGGGCTGCTGCACCTGGCGATCCGGTACGGGCTCATCGACACCACCTACATCGCCGAGCGAACCAGCGGCTTCGAGCAGGTCCGCCGGATGGTGCGCGCGTACTGGCCAGACCGGGTGGAGCGGATCACCGGTGTTCCGGTGGCCCAGCTGGACGAGGCCGCGCGGCTGCTCGGCGAGGCACCGACGGCCATGGTGCTCACCGCCCGGGGCGCCGAGCAGCACAGCAACGGCACCGACACCACGCTGGCCTTCGTCAACCTGGCGTTAGCCCTGGGCCTGCCCGGACGACCCGGCTCGGGGTTCGCCACCATCACCGGGCAGGGCAACGGGCAGGGCGGCCGGGAGCACGGCCAGAAGGCCGACCAGCTGCCCGGCTACCGGCGCCTCGATGACCCGAAAGCCCGTGCGCACGTCGCCGCGGTGTGGGGGGTCGACCCCAACAGCTTGCCCGGGCCGGGCACCTCGGCCTACGAGATGCTCGACCGGCTGGGCACCGACGGCGGAGTGCGCACCCTGCTGGTGTTCGCGTCCAACATCGCCGTCTCCGCGCCACACGCCACCCACATCGCGCAGCGGCTGGCCGGGCTGGACTTCCTGGTGGTCAGCGACTTCGTGCTGGCCGAGACCGCGGCGCTGGCCGACGTCGTGCTGCCCTGCACCCAGTGGGCCGAGGAGGAGGGCACGCTGACCAATCTGGAAGGCCGGGTGCTGCTGCGCCGCAAGGCGCTGGACCCGCCGCCCGGGGTCCGCTCCGATCTGCAGATCATGCGCGCCCTGGCCGAGCGGCTCGGCTGCCGGATCACCTTCGCCGACCGGCCCCGTGAGGTGTTCGACGAGCTGCGGGCGGCCAGCGCGGGCGGCCTGGCGGACTACGCGGGTATCACCTACGACCGCATCGCCGACGGGCAGGGCGTCTTCTGGCCCTGCCCGGACGAGGAGCATCCCGGCACACCGCGGCTGTTCGCGGACCGCTTCGCCACCCCCGACGGCCGCGCCCGGTTCCACCCGGTCGAGCACCGCGACCCGGCGGAACTGCCGGACGCGCAGTACCCCTACTACCTCACCACCGGGCGCAACCGGTCGCACTACCAGTCCGGGGCCCAGACCCGGCGGGTACGCGCCCTGGTCACCGCCGAGCCGGAGGCCTACGCCGAGCTGCACCCGGAGCTGGCCGCCCGGGTGGGGATCGGCCCCGGAGACCTGGTACGGCTGCACAACCGCCGGGGCAGCGCGGTGCTGCGCGCCAGGATCAGCGACGGCATCCGCGCCGACACGGTCTTCGTGCCCTTTCACTGGGGCGGGCGCCACGCCGCCAACGCGTTGACCAACCCGGCGCTGGACCCCATCTCCCGGATGCCGGAGTTCAAGGCCTGCGCGGTGGCAGTCAGCGCCGTCGGTGCTACGCACCCGTGAGTGGCGATGCGAGCCATAGGT
>JBOHFT010000293.1:0-4018 GCA_050699815.1 Pseudonocardiaceae bacterium
GTGCTACCCGGCCCGCGACGGGCCGGGTAGCACCGCCGTCCGTACGGACCCCGGGGTACCAAGCGTGCAACTCGTGTCGTACCAACGGGGTCTCGGCGCCCGGTATCCCGGAGGACCCGGCACGCAGACCCTTGACGACAAGCCTCCCGCGGCGTGCTGCACGTGGGTGCCCGGTGTCCGTACCCGGAGCCCTGTTCGGGGTGGACGGTGCTTCTCTGCCGCACCGCCCCTGGCCTTGCAGGGGTCCGTGACGTCATGTCTACGCGGTGACCGGGGCCACAGCAAGAGGCCCGATCAGGTACACCGTCTTCGCTACTCAGCGTTTAATTATTCGGCAGAATTCACCCAAAAGAAGTAAATGCGGCTCGTTGAGCCCAATGCGGCTCCTTGAGCCCAGTGCGGCTCAACGCTGCCGCCGACGCAGCCCATACCATGCGACGCCGGCCGCGGCCACCGCACCCAATCCGACCGCGGCGGCGATCTGCGTCCCCGAGGGCGCCGGGATCCGGGCCCGCAGCGACACCGGGTTGGAGAACGTGAGCACCGGCCAGCCCCGCTGCTGCGCCGCACGGCGCAGCGCCCGGTCCGGGTTCACCGCCGTCGGGTGGCCCACTGCCTCCAGCAGCGGCAGGTCCGTGATCGAGTCGGAGTAGGCGTGGCAGCGCTGCAGCTCGTAGCCGTGCCGCTGGGCCAGCTCCCGGGCAACGAGCGCCTTGTTCTCTCCCGCGCAGTAGAACTCCACCTCGCCGGTGTACCGGCCGTCATGGGCGACCATGCGGGTGGCCGCTGTGTGCGTTGCGCCGATCATCTCAGCGATCGGCGCAACGATCTCCGCTCCGGAGGCTGACACCACGACGATGTCGTCGCCACGCTCGCGATGCGTGGCGATCAGCGTGGCCGCCTCGGCGTAGACCAGCGGATCCACGATGTCGTGCAGGGCCTCCTCGACGATCGCCGTCACCTGGGCGATGTCCCAGCCCGTGCACTGGGCGGTGATGTGCGCCCGCATCCGCTCCATCTGCTCGGCGTCGGCTCCGGCCAGCAGGAACATGAACTGGGCGTAGCTGCTCCTGAGCACCGCGCGCCGGTTGATCAGGCCTTCCTGGAAGAACGGCCGGGCGAAGACGAAGGCGCTGGACTTAGCGATGATCGTCTTGTCCAGGTCGAAGAATGCCGCGACACCCGTGCGGCCCGGGCTGGGAGAGGACACGCCGGGCAGCATAGGCGGCACCGCTGGTGACCGGGCGGCCACTGGGCCCCGAGTTATCCACAGGGGCTTCGTTGTCCACATATCGATCATGGTGTGGTCGCGGGAACCAGGCCGGCTGGTTGACAGTGGCGCCAGACGCCCCGGACCGCGGGGCCGGGAACTACTGGGGGCCACAGGTGGGCAGTGGAGATACGAGCGGCACGGACCGGACCGCCCGGCGGCCG
Source organism: Pseudonocardiaceae bacterium (assembly GCA_050699815.1). GTDB lineage: Bacteria > Actinomycetota > Actinomycetes > Mycobacteriales > Pseudonocardiaceae. Next base: position 1,435 of record JBOHFT010000293.1, read on the forward strand.
GTGCTGATGGTCGCGCCGGGTGACCTGGCCGACGAGGTGATCAGGCTCGCCGCGGCCGCGGGATGCGAGCCGGACCGGGTTACCGATCCCGACACGATCCGGCAACGGTGGACCACCGCCCCGCTGCTGCTGCTGGATGTCCAGGCCGCGAGGAGCAGCGCGGACGCCGGCCTGCCCCGCCGGGACGGGGTGGTGATCGTCACCGCCGGCGGAGCCGGCAACGGGACCTCGGCCGGGCCGGACCCGGAGGCCTGGCAGTGCGCGGTGGCCGTGGGTGCCGAGCACGTGGCGGTGCTGCCCGATGCGGAGGCCTGGCTGGTGGGCGCGCTGGCCGACGCGGTGGAGCCGCCCGCCGACCCGGGACGGGTGCTGGCGGTCCTCGGCGGCCGCGGTGGTGCCGGGGCGTCGGTGTTCGCCGCCGCCGTCGCGGTGGCCGCGGCCGGATCGGGCCGGGCAGCCCTGCTGGTCGACTGCGACGCCCTGGGCGGTGGCCTGGACCTCGCCCTGGGTGCCGAGGAGATCGACGGGCTGCGCTGGCCGGGGCTGGCGCTCGGCGGCGGCCGGGTGGCGGCCGCCGCACTGCACGCCGCACTGCCAACGCCGCGAATCGGGCACCGGGGTGGGCTCACCGTGCTGTCCTGTGATCGGGACGGCCCGGGGCCGGACGGGGTTGCGGTGCGCACGGTGTGCGGCGCCGGACGCCGGGCCGGGGAGACGGTGGTCTGCGACGTGCCCCGCTATCCCAGCGAGCCGGGCACCGCGGCGCTGGAGACCGCGGACCTGGCGGTGCTGGTGGTGCCGGCCGAAGTCCGGGCCTGCGCGGCGGCCGCGGCGGTCGCGGCCCGGGTGCTGCGCTACGGGGTCTCGCTGCAGCTGGTGGTGCGGGGGCCCGCACCGGGTGGGCTCACTCCCCGCGATGTCAGCCGGGCCCTGGACCTGCCCCTGCTCGCCGCCATGCGGCCACAGCCCGGGCTGGCCGGTGCCCTGGATCGCGGTGGCGTCCCGGGCCGGTCCCGGGGGCCGCTGGCCACCGCCGCTGCGCAGGTGCTGGGGATGCTGGACCGTTCCGGCCGCGCACTGGGCAGGGCGGCGTGACCGCGGCCAGGCCGCAGGCCGGCACCAGCGCGGCACTGGCCGACCGGGTCCGGCACCGGCTGGCCACCGACGGCACAGCAGTCTCGCCGAGTGCGGTGGCAGCCGCGGTGCGGGCCGAGGCCGATGGTGTGCTGGCCGACCTTCAGGTGCTCACGGCGCTGCGCGAGCTGCAGCGCGAGCTCGTCGGGGCCGGCCCGCTGGAACCCCTGCTGGCCGATCCAGCAACCACCGACGTGCTGGTCAGCGCGCCCGATCAGGTATGGGTCGAGCAGGCCGGGGAGCTGCGCCGCACCGAGGTGCGGTTCGCCGACGCCGAGGCGGTGCGCAGGCTGGCCCAGCGGCTGGCACTGGCCGCGGGACGCCGCCTGGACGACGCCGCACCCTACGTCGATGCCCCGCTGCCCGGCGGCGTCCGGCTGCACGCGGTGCTGCCGCCGATCGCCACCGGCTGCACCTGCATCTCGTTGCGCGTGCTGCGGCCCGCCACCCACGGGCTGGACGCGCTGCAGCAGGCGGGCAGTGTGGCACCCGAGGCGGGCCGGCTGCTGCGGGCCATCATCGCCGCGCGGCTGGCCTTCCTCGTCGTCGGCGGCACCGGCAGTGGGAAGACCACGCTGCTCGCTGCGCTGCTCGGCTGCGTGCCCGCCGGTGAGCGGATCGTGTGCGTGGAGGAAGCCCCCGAGCTGGAGCCGGGGCATCCGCATGTCGTCCGGCTGACCACCCGGCAGCCCAACATCGAGGGCGCCGGCGAGGTGACGCTGCGCGACCTGGTGCGCCAGGCGCTGCGGATGCGCCCGGACCGCCTCGTGGTCGGGGAGGTGCGCGGGGCGGAAGTATGCGAGCTGCTCGCGGCACTCAACACCGGGCACCAGGGGGGCGCCGGAACGCTGCACGCGAACTCCCCGGCTGAAGTGCCTGCGCGGCTGGAGGCCCTGGCTGCCCTGGGCGGCATGCCGCGCCACGCATTGCACAGCCAGCTCGCCGCCGCCGTGCACGTGGTGCTGCACGTAGTACGGCGTGCCGGAGCCCGCTCACTGGCCGAAGTGGGGGTGCTGGAGCGCGATGGCGATCTGGTTCGCGTCCTGCCGGCCTGGCAGGACGGCCGCTGCGGCCCGGGGGAGCAGCGCCTGCGGGACCTGCTCGACGGCCGGAATGCAGGTGCGGCGTGCTGAGCCTGGTTATCGCCGCGCTGGCCGCTGCGGCGCTGTGCTGGCCGGGCGATGCGGGCCGGGGCCGGCTCACCGGGCTGCACCGCCAATGGGTGCGGGCCGAAGTCTCGGCCACCCGGGGCTGGCTCACGCAGCCGTCCCTGCTGCTGGTGCCGGTAGCCCTGGCCGCAGGGGCTGGTGCGCTGCTGGCTGGCCCAGGCGGCGGGCTCGCAGCCGCCATGGTGACCGGCACCGGCACCGCGCGCTGGCGGGCCGCTCGGGATCGCCGGGCCGTCGCCCTGGCGACCACCGGGCTGTCCGATGCCCTCGGGGTGCTGGTG
>JBOHFT010000294.1:0-3907 GCA_050699815.1 Pseudonocardiaceae bacterium
CGGTAGCCGTCGGCCGCCCAGCGGTCCAGCTCGGCGGCTCGGCCGTGGCCGACCAGCAGTGCCGCGAGCAGCATGCTGGCGTGCCCGACCTGGGCGGCGGCCTTTCCCGTGGTCATCGCAGGCTGTGGCGTGAGCCAGAGCACGGGGACCCCGTCCGGGGGCGGGCCCGGATCGTCGGGAGGCACGTCGGTACCGCCGACCTGCAACCGCGTCACGGTTCTCGGGGTGTCGGCCACCGGCCAGGGCACCAGCGCGCGCACCTGGGCACCGCGGTGCTCGACGGTGATGCCGGGCAGGTCGGTCACCGCGATCCAGTGCGCGCCACGGGCCCTGCGGGCAACCTTGCGGATCCCGGCCCGCCACCCAAGGCTGCACGTCGGAATGCCACGGACCGCCGGGCTGCGAACGCTCGTCGAGGCACAGCGCCACCGCCGCCGAGGCTGCCGCCTCGAGCAGCGCGCTGCACGGTGGTGGCGCGTCCCGCTCCACCCGCAGTACCAGTGGCATCGCCCGCACCAACGCAGGGTCCTCATCGGTGATGTCGGCGGTCGCATCAGCCGACAGGCCCAGCCAACTCGCGTAACGGGCGGCCAGCGGTGCGAGCAGCCGTGAGTGGCAATACGAGTTATCGGTCGCATCGCCACTCACAGGGGAACCCGGCCTCACAGGGGAACCCGGCGCAGCAGACCGTCGGCAGCGTCGGCAGCCTCGACCTCGTCGCGGGTCACGCCCAGCACGAACAGCACGATGTCCAGGAACGGCTGGGTGATGGCGGTGTCGGCGACCTCGCGCAGCGCGGGCTTGGCGTTGAACGCGACACCCAGACCAGCCACCGAAAGCATGTCGATGTCGTTTGCGCCGTCCCCGACTGCGACACACTGGGCCAGCGGGACACCGAAGTGCTCCGCCGCCCGGCGCAGCGCGTCGGCCTTCCCGGGCCGGTCCACCACCGCGCCGATGAGCTGTCCGGTGAGCTTCCCCTCGCTGATCTCGAGCTCGTTGGCGGCGCAGAAGTCCAGCCCCAGGTCTTCCGCGACCGGCCGCACGACCTGCGTGAATCCACCCGAGACCGCGCCACAGCGAAATCCCAGCCGCTTGAGGGTCCGCACCGTCGTCCGTGCCCCGGCGGTGAGCTCCAGCGCAGCGGTCACCTCGGTGAGCACGCTGGCCGGCAGGCCGGCCAGCAGGGCGACCCGGCGCCGCAGCGACGCCGTGAAGTCCAGCTCGCCGCGCATCGCGGCCTCGGTGATCGCGCGCACCTCGTCCCCGCAGCCGGCTCGTTCGGCGAGCATCTCAATCACCTCGCCCTGCACGAGCGTCGAGTCGACGTCGAAAACCACCAGGCGCTTGGCCCGGCGGGCGATACCCACCCGCTCGACGGCCAGGTCGACCTCGCCGTGGGCGGCGATCCGCACCAGCGTGGCGCGCAACGCCGCGTCGGCGGCCTGGCTATCGCCGCTGCTGGGCACCGACACGAGCAGCTCAAGCCCGGTGACCGGGTAGTCCGCGATCCGCCGGATGGCGTCGATGTTGATGTCCAACGCGGCCAGCGCGCGGGTCGTCTCGGTGAAGGCGCGGGCCGTGACCGGCCGTCCCAGCACCAACACGACATGCGTGGACCCGCGGGTGCTCGCGTCCACCGCGCCGGCCCCGACCTCAACCTCGACCTGCATCCCGATGCTGGCCATGGCCTGCTCGGCGGCCTCCTGCAGGTCCTCCGGATCGGCCGTGGTCGCCACCAGCACGCCGAGGATGATCCGGCCCTGGATCACCACCTGCTCGACGTCGAGGATGTCCACGCCATGCTTGGTGAGTGCGGCGAAGATCACCGATACGACCCCTGGCTTGTCCCGCCCGGTCACCGTGACCAGCAGGGTCGTGCGCGGGCTGCCGGTCACGTGTCGCGCGGATCGGTACCGCCGGTCTCGCCCTGCTGCATGGCCTGCCCCGCGAGCTCGCTCGGCGCGGCCAGGTGCCCGTTACCGCCGACGTGCGCTTCGACCCGCATCCGGTCAGCCATGTGGGGGTAGTGCAGCTCGAAGGCGGGTCGCTCGGAACGGATCCGGGGCAGCTCGGTGAAGTTGTGCCGTGGCGGCGGGCACGACGTCGCCCATTCCAGCGAGTTGCCGTACCCCCACGGGTCATCGACGGTGACGACCTCGGCGTAGCGGTAGCTGCGGAACACGTTCCACAGGAACGGCAGCGTGGACGCACCGAGCACGAACGCGCCGATCGAGGACACCATGTTCAGCGTGGTGAACCCGTCGCTGGGCAGGTAGTCGGCGTAACGCCGGGGCATCCCCTCGTTACCCACCCAGTGCTGCACCAGGAACGTCAGGTGAAACCCGATGAACGTGGCCCAGAAGTGGAACTTGCCCAGCGGCTCGTCGAGCATCCGCCCGGTCATCTTCGGGAACCAGAAGTAGATCCCGGCGAAAGTGGCGAACACGATCGTGCCGTAGAGCACGTAGTGGAAGTGCGCCACCACGAAGTAGGTGTCGCTGACGTGGAAGTCGATCGCCGGGGCGGCCAGCAGCACCCCGGTCAGCCCACCGAGCAGGAACGTGATCAGAAATCCGATCGAGAACAGCATCGGGGTCTCGAAGGTAAGCTGCCCCCGCCACATCGTGCCGATCCAGTTGAAGAACTTCACCCCGGTGGGCACCGCGATGAGGAAGGTGGTGAACGCGAAGAAGGGCAGGAGCACCGCGCCGGTGGCGTACATGTGGTGCGCCCACACCACCACTGACAGCGCACCAATTGCCAGGGTCGCAAAGATTAAGCTCTTGTAGCCGAACAGCGGCTTTCGGCTGAACACCGGGAAGATCTCCGACACGATGCCGAAGAACGGCAGCGCCACGATGTAGACCTCGGGGTGGCCGAAGAACCAGAACAGATGCTGCCAGAGGATGACCCCGCCGTTGTCCGCGTCGAACACGTGCGCGCCGAGCAGCCGATCGGCCTCCAGCCCCAGCAGCGCCGCGGTCAGGATCGGGAAGGCCAGCAGCACGAGCAGTGACGTGACCAGGATGTTCCAGGTGAAGATCGGCATCCGGAACATCGTCATCCCGGGTGCCCGCAGGCAGACCACCGTGGTGACCATGTTCACCGCGCCCAGGATGGTGCCCAGCCCGGCGATGACCAGCCCCATGATCCACAGATCCGCGCCCGCACCCGGCGAGTGTATGGCGTCGGACAGCGGGGTGTAGGCGAACCAGCCGAAATCCGCTGCCCCGCCTGGGGTGATGAACCCGCTGATTACTATCAGGCCACCGAACAGGAAAAGCCAGTAGGAGAAGGCATTGAGCCGCGGAAAGGCAACGTCCGGGGAGCCGATCTGCAGGGGTAACACAAGATTGGCGAAGGCGAACAGAATCGGCGTGGCGTAGAGCAGCAGCATGATCGTGCCGTGCATGGTGAACAGCTGGTTGTACTGCTCGTTGGACAGGAACTGCAAGCCCGGCTGGGCCAGCTCGCCACGCATCAGCATGGCCATGCTTCCACCGATGAAGAAGAAGGCCATGGAGGTGACCAGGTACAGCATGCCGATCACCTTGTGATCGGTCGTCTGGAACAGCCCCAGCAAGGTCGAGCCCTTGACCGTGGTGCGCATCGGGCGCGGACGTGTGGCGATCGGCGGGGGCGCAACGGCCGTCACAAGTTGCCTCCTGGCTGCCTGGGTGGTGCTGCGTCGTAGCAGTCCGGGCGCTCACCGGGCACGCTACCGGCCCGCGGTGACGGCGCCACGCAGGCCCGCCCCGAATGGTAGCGGCAGGCAGCGTCGCCCTGGGCAGCTACCACCTCCCGCTATCGACCGTCAGGCCGTCGTCTGCCGCGTGGCCCGCCTTCGGCATACCCGCACGCATTAAACGGCGACGGCGGTGGCTTCCACTCCACTGACGGGAGT
>JBOHFT010000295.1:0-3890 GCA_050699815.1 Pseudonocardiaceae bacterium
GCGAGCCGCCCGAGCAGGTCGCGCAGAAGCTGGACTGGATTCGCTGCCTGGCCGCCGAGCAGGGCCGCACGCTGCGGTTCGGCATCCGGTTCCACGTCGTGGCCCGGGACACTTCCGCGGAGGCGTTGGCGGCCGCCGAGCGGCTGCTGGCTGGGATCGACAGCGAGCACGTCACCCGCGTCCAGACGACGCTGGCCGCCAGCCAGTCCACCGGCCAGGCTCGGATGAGCAGCCTGCACGCCGGCTACCGCGAAACCGCACGGATGTCCGACCTGGAGATCTACCCCAACGTGTGGGCCGGGGTGGGCCTGCTGCGCGGCGGCGCCGGCACCGCGCTGGTCGGCTCCCACCAAGAGGTCGCCGACCGCATCGCCGAGTACGCGGCTCTCGGGATCGAGGAGTTCATCCTGTCCGGCTTCCCCCACCTGGAGGAGACGTACTGGGTCGGCGAAGGCGTCCTGCCCCGGCTCGCGCACCTCGGGCAGGCACAGCAGCGGTGACGACAAACCTTCTGGTGGTCGGTGTCGGCCCGCACACCCGCCTCAACCACCTCCCCGCGCTCGCGGCCGGCCAGGACACGGGCCTGGCCGGCACGGTGACCGGCATCGACCTGCCTGCTGTAGCGCAACAGCCGGTCGCCTACGGGCCGCCACGCCGCCCCCGCCTGCTTCCGGTGATCGGTGTGGAGCCGTTCCCCGCGTCGCGTGCGAGCCTTCCGGCGGCGGTGCGCGCCGTCCTGGACGAGGTGGTTGTCCGCGAGCGGATCGGTGCCGTCATCGTGGCGACCGAGCCGTCCATGCACGTGCCCTATGTCCTGTGGGCGCTGGAGCGCGGCATGAGCGTACTGCTGGACAAGCCGCTCAGCGTCCACGCCGGAGCTTCGGTGAATCCTGCGGCTGCGGCCGCGATCGCGGAGGACTACGACACGCTCATCCACGCCTACCGCAAGGCCCGCGTGCGCGACCCCGCAGTGGTGGTGAGCGTCCTGAGCCAGCGCCGCTACCACCCGGCGTTCCAGCGGATGCGGGACCTGATCGCCGAGGTGGCCGCCGAGACGAACTGCCCGGTCACCTCGATCCAGTCCTTCCACGGCGACGGGCAGTGGCGCCTGCCGGACGAACTGGTCGACCTGACCTACCACGGTTATCAGCGCGGGTACGGGAAAGCCGCCCACTCCGGCTACCACCTCTTCGACATCGTGCCGTGGCTGATTGCCGCCAGCGAGCGGCCCGGCAAGGAACTGGACGAGGTGGAGGTGCATACGCACATCACCCGCCCCGCCGACGCCCTCGCCCAGCTCACCGTGGCCGACCACGAGGAGCTGTTCCCGGGCTTCGCTGCACGCAACCCCTATAGCCAAGCCGAACTTCAGCAGTGGACAGGCACGTTCGGCGAGGTGGACGCCTTCTCGTTGATGGCGTACCGCAGCGGCGGGCGAACGATGACGCTGGGCAGCATCAACCTGGCGCACCACACCTTCTCCCAACGCGGGAACCTCGAGCCCGTGCTTGCTGGCCTCTACAAGGGCAACGGCCGTATCGGGCAGGAGACCCACATCATCCAGCAGGGCCCCTTCCAGGCCCTGCACTTCCACTGCCTGCAGACCCTGCACGATGACACACCGGGCGTGGACCCGGCGGCGGTCGGCGGCGCGGACCACGTCGCCGTCCACGTCTTCCGCAACAACCGCCTGCACCCCCAGTGGGAGAGGCACACCACCCTCGGCTTCGCCGATCTGACCAGCGGCTCCGGGCCCGATGCGACGCTGCCCACCCAGAGGTCTTCCCGGCATCGGGCCATGACCGAGTTCCTGCTGTACCTGGCTGGTCAGCTTCCGCGGCAGCAGATGGCCTCTGACCTGACCGCCCACCGCCGCCCCGCCCGGCTGATGGCGGGCGCCTACCTCTCGATGGCCCAGCGACTCACCGGCGGCAGCCCGGCCGCCACCCTCGAATTCGGCGCAGCCCCGGCCAGCCCGGAGCAGCCCCTTGTCCCACTGGAGACAGCACGGTGACCACCGCCTCCTCCGCGACAGGCACCCCACCGACGCCGGGCCTCGGCGACCTCCTCGGTCCCCACCTGCCCGGCGTCCTCGCCGCCTGCACCCAGCACACCGGACCGGTCATCCACCTTGAGCGCGCCACCGGCGGCAACGTCAGCCACGTCTTCCGCGTCCACGGCGAGACTGACCGCGTCGTCCTCAAGATCCGCGGTACCCGCTTCTCCAACATCCCGACGATGAGCACCGACCCGGCGCTGATCGCCGACGAGCACCGCGCCCTCCAGGTCTACGGGCAGGCACTGCCCGAGCTGTTCCCCAAGGTCCTGGCCTTCCTGCCCAGCGCGCATGCCATGGTGATGACCGACGTCTTCCCCGACGGCCGCACCTGGCACGAGCACCTGGACCAGCGCCCGGCCACGACCAGCGAGGCGGCCCGCCTCGGCCGGGCCCTAGCCCGCGTGCACCACGCCACAGCCGCCGTACGCACCCCGATCCGATCGCAAGGCGACGAGGGGTTCCGCGAGCACACCTTCGACTTCTGCCTGCGGCCCACCAGCCACCCAGCACTGCTCCACGCGTGCGCAGAGCTGGCCACGCTGCCCAGCCAGCAGCTCGTCCTCGGCGACGTCGCCCCGAAGAACCTCAGCCTCGCCGCCGGCCGCGTGGCCTTCGTCGACCTCGACAACGTCCACCGCAACGCGCCCCTCTACGACCTCGCCTACCTTCTCGCCCACGTCCTCCTGCACCACCTGCGCTGGCCGGCCGATGCGCCCGCCCTCACCGCCGCGCTGCTGGATGCCTACGCCGGCGCCACGCCCGAACCCACCCGGCACTGGGCGGACGACCCGCTGATGGCGACCGTCGCCGCCGGCGTGATCCTCTACCGGCTGGGCGCCCGCATCACCCCTTACCCCCCGACCGCATCACCAGTCGTGAGCGAGCAGTACCACGGCCAGGTCCTACGCCTGCTGAACACCGGCGCGTTCACCGTGCCAGACCTGCTGGACATCACCGGACAGGCCCCCATGTGAACGCCCCCGTCCGCCAGGCACCCGACCTGGAAGACCAGAACGCGGCCGCCGTACTGCGCGCCCGTGGCTTCCCGGTCACCGACATCCAGTCCCTGGCTCGCGACCAGAACCCCTTCGCCCGGCGCACCGTCCCCTGGACACGCGTCCTCGCCCCCGGCGTGAGCCTCACAGCCCGGACGGTGGAGCTCGGCGACGGATTCACCAACGCCTTCACCCTTACTGCCGACCTCGACCGGGCACGATGCCGGGCCACCAGTTCCCCAACCGGATTCCACCTGCGCGACCTCGTCCACGACGATGCCGTCGCCGCCGTCAGCGGCTCCTTCTCCTACATCTCCGATGACCCCGCCTACCAGCCGACCGAGCCCTGCCTCGACCTCGCCTGCCGCGACGGCCAGATCGCCAGCCTGCCCACCGCCACCAAACCCGCCCTCCTCATACACCAGGGGCGACCGCTGGTGCGTACCCTCACCGCCACCGGCACCCTGGCCATCGCAGGCCGCAGCCATACCTGGACCGGCTCCAAGCACCCGCAGCCGCCCGACCAGCCCGGACACCTCACTGTCTACGGCGCCGCCAACTGCCGCGTCCGCTACCGCGACAACTCCCGCACCGGATTCCTCCGCGACGTCGACCCCGCCACCAACATCACCCCCCACACCCCCGACGCTCTCGACTGCACCATTACCGCAACCGCCGACGGACTGAGGATCACCGCCGTGCAGCCGGGCGGCGGCGCGGACCTGTTCGCCGGCGCCTTCATCCTGCGGGCGCACCGCCCCTGGCCCAGCCACCTGGTCCACGGCGCACCCATCCACGTGACCAGCATCGACACCCTGCGAGCCAAAGACCTACAG
>JBOHFT010000296.1:0-3877 GCA_050699815.1 Pseudonocardiaceae bacterium
ACTTTGCCCCACCTGGTGGGGCAAAGTCTCCACAACACTGCCATCGATAAGGGCGGTCGGCGCACGCATGGCCGTTGTGCGATCAGGGGAGGGTCAGGCGCCCCACCGAGACCGGTCCGGGGTCATGCCCCGTCATCTGCGCGGCTCCGGCCGGATGGCCGCTCGCGCAGCCGCGCGACCGCGTCCTCCGGGCTGAGCAGCCGCGCTGCCCCGATCCGCTGGATATCGAACCCTTCGGCCAATGCCAAACCGAGCAGGTCCACGCGCTGCCGATCGACCGGGCCGACCGCCACCATCGCGCCGCCTGGATCGCGCAGCAGCGCCACCCAGCACTGCGGCCCACCGGGATCCTGGCCGGTCATGGCCGCATCCTGGCCGGCTGCCAGCACACATGCAGTCCGTGCCGGGGGTCTGCGAGGAACGTCACCCGCCAATGACGTTGGCACGGCTGGCAGGCCACCTCATGGATCAGCTGCAGGTCCGTCGTCTCGCGGGCCAGCATGATCGGGATGCCACAGCACGGCGGGCGCAGCACCAGCCGCCCCGCTGCGACCTGCACCGGGCGGGCAGCCGCCCGCCCGGCCGTCATCCCTCCTCCGGATGGGACAAGGCCGCCGCCGCCAGCCACGGCTCGACAGCGCGCTCATCTGCCCCGAGGCCGACCGGCCGATCATCCATCCGCCTCGCCTCCTCTCCTGTTCGCAGCCGCAGCCATCTGTACGACCGTCAACGAACGGCGTATCGGCGGCACGCAACGGTTGTACGGATCACGGCCTCGTCGTGGCCCCGCGTGCACGGCCGCGGCGGCGCAGGTCGCGACGCTCGTCTTCGGACAGGCCACCCCACACGCCGTCCTGCTGGTTGGTCCGCAGCGCCCATTCCAGGCACTGCGGGGCTGCCTCACAGTGACGGCAGACGGCTTTGGCCTGCGCCGTCTGCTCAAGCGCGGGACCACTGGTGCCAGTGGGGAAGAACATTTCGGGGTCCTGATCCAGACAGGCGGCCTTGAGTCTCCAGCTCATGTCGGGTGCTCACTTTCGGTCGGAGGCGCTCAGGGTTCTTGCGGGACGCGATGCTCGTGGCCGTACTCTGCCTCGGCGGGCATGGGGTGATCCTGGCCAGGACGGTGCAGCCTTCCTGCGCTTGCGCGGACGCCGTGCGTGGGGCTGACCAGGTCGAATGTGGCAGAGGCTCCCCTTGGTGGGGAGCTGTCCTCGCCCTTTGCGACGCCGGGGGTGGCCAGGGAGCGAGAATGCGGCCGGTTGCCGCGACATGGGCTGAGCTGGGAGACGGCGTGAGGGTCACCAAGGCCGAGCGTGAGGGGCTGCGCAAAGAGTTGATCGCCAAGGGGTACGCGCCGCGGCGCGTCGCGGTGGTCATGGGCGCGCGCTACGGCGTGCGGCCTCGGCTGGCGCTGCGCTGGGCGTTCGGGATGACCTTGGGCGATGTGGCCGCTGCGTGGAACCAGCTCGACTGCTCCGGCCGGGCGCCGATGACCGAGCGGCGGGTCAGCGACTACGAGCGTTGGCCGGACGGGGGCAAGCGCCCGACCGCCTATGTGCTGCTGATGCTGGCCAAGATCTGGGGTGTCGGGGTGGAGCGGCTGCTCGATGACCGCGACTACGCGGCGCTCAACGACAAACAATTGTTCGAAACCGTTGAGCTGTGCCACCACAGCACGCAGGATGTGGAGCAGACGGCGACGCCAGCGGACTCAGGATCGGTGTCCACCCCCGCAGCGAACCCCGCCGTGAGCGGCGAGACTCGACCCGGTGCTGCGTGCCTGGCGAAGGAGACTCCGACGAAGCGGCGAGAGGTGATCCAGCTCGGCGGCGTGGCCGTCGCCGCCTACGTCCTGGAGCTGTTGGACGTCGAGCCCGACCGCATGCACGCCGCGCTCGACGCGGGCACGGTCAGCGAGCAGCGCCTGGCCTATCTCGAGCAGGTCGCGGACCGCCTCGGCGTGCAGGTCATCCAGGTCGCCCGGATCGCGCCACCGGCCCTGTTGCCGGAGGCAGTCGCGCATTTCCGCAGCGTGCGGCGGCTGGTGGCCGACCGTCAGCGGACCCTGCATCAGGTGCGGCTGAGCCGGGCCGGCGCCAAGCTTGCCATAGTTGTTGGTCAAATCCTTTTTATCGAGGGGCTGTTCGATCTGGCGCGCGGCTGGTACCGGGTGGCGCAGGATGCGGCATTGGACGCTGGCGACCGGTACCTGGCGGACGTCGCGTTGGCCAGCAGCGCCTACCTGCCGACCTATACCGGGGACCCGTCCGGGGTGTTGGCCCTGGTCGGCCCGCGGTTGGAGCAGCGGTGCCGGCCGACGCCGGCGACCGCGTGGCTGTGGAGCTTCAAAGGCAAGGCGCACGCCGCTTTGGGGCAGCGGGCGGCGTTCGAGCGCGCGATGGGCCAGGCGCACACGGTCCTGGACGATTCGCCGGCCGAGCTGATCGGGCCGGGGATCTTCTCGTTCCTTCCGGAGAAGCTGGAGTTCTACACAGCGACCGGCTGGGTCGAGCTGCGGGATGCTGACCGTGCCACGCAGGCCGCTGACCAGGCCCTTATTACCTGCGACCTTACCGACAACGCCCTCCCGACGCTGATTCGGCTGGACAAGGCGTCTGCGCTCGCGCAGTCCGGTGAGGTACCCCAGGCGTGCGACGTCGCCACGGGCGCGCTGCTCGACCCGAGCACCTACAACAGCGTCGGCATCATGATCCGTGCTCGGGAGTTCGACGCGCTGCTCGGCGATGATCGGGCTTCGGCCGTTCGGGACTGGCGGGAAGTCCTCACCACGATCCGCCGCCAACAGGATCACCGCATCTGACCCAGCGCCCAGCCGGCCGCCGGCTGATGAAAGAGCGATCAGGCGCCGAAGTCCTGCCGCACCTCGGGCAAACAGCGTCGTGGTGTCGATGGCGCGATCGTGACGGCGGGCGCGCCACGCTCGTCGCAGCCGCGACGGACAGCGGCCATTGGGTCGTGTCGGCGGGAAGCCTGCTGATGGTCGATTGGCGGACGCAGCGGATCACCCCCAAGCCGCGCTACGAGCGGACCGCCGAGGCACAGCAGCACGTGGCCGGCCAGCAGATCACGTGCGGTTGCCATGTCCATGTCGGGATAGCCGATCCGGAGACGGCCGTGCAGGTGTTCAACGGGTCCGGCCATGGCTGCCTGTCCTGCTGGCTATGTCAGCCAGCTCCCCGTACTGGCTGGGTCACGGCACCGGCTGCGCCAGCTATCGCATCATTATGTGGAACCGGGGGCTGGCGACTGGCATCCCTGCGTCACGCCAGTCAGTCGCCGAGCATCGGGAGGCGGTCCAGTCACTGATCGACATCGGCGCCGTCATCGACGGTGGTGGCATCCATTGGGACGTCCGTCTCGGCATCAGACACCCACCCTGGAGTTCCGCATCGCCGACGCCTGCGCCACGGTTGACGAGGCCGTGATGCATGTGGGGCTGTGCCGGGCTCTGGCCCAGGTCTGTCTGGACGAAGTGGCGTCGGGGCACGCGCTGCCTGAGATCCGCGCTGAGCTGCTGGGGGCTGCCAGATGGCTGGCCGCCGGTCAGGGCTCGACCACGACTTGGTCGACGTGCTGGCGGTGAAGTCGGTCCCGTCGGCAGTCCTGCTCGACCGCTTCCTCGCCCACCTGCGGCCGGCTCTGGAGGGTACAGGGACTGGGACCAGGTCGCTGCCCTGGTCGAGCAGACGCAGCGGCGTGGAACCTCGGCCCAGCGGCGGCGCAGCGCCTTCACGCAAGCCAGCGCCTCGACGGCGGCTGCACCGCCATGGGCCACGACCGCGCCGAAGGCGCCCAACTCACCAGTGGCCAACGATAACCGGAGCCGCCGTCTGGCAACTGGGGTGCGGGAAAC
>JBOHFT010000297.1:0-3845 GCA_050699815.1 Pseudonocardiaceae bacterium
GTGATCGAGCGCTATATCCCGCAGGTCTTGCTGCTACCGCGCTGCCGGCTGGTGATCTCGCACGGGGGCTCCGGGACCATGTTCGGCGCCCTCGGCCACGGGCTGCCGCAGCTGTGCCTGCCGCACGGCGCCGACAACTTCCGGAATGCGGCCGCCTGCCAGCGGGTCGGTGCCGCGCTCACCCTGCCGCCCGGCGAAATCACCGCCCAAGCCGTCGCGACATCCGTCCAGCGGTTGATCACTGAGCCGGCGTTCACCGTGGCCGCCCGGCGCATCCAAACCGAGATCAACGCGATGCCCCCCGCTGCCGACCTGCTCGCCGACCTGCTCGCCGACCGGCTCGTCACCAGAGTGCTCACGGCACGTTGACTCTGACGTCACGGCGAAATCGGTGAACCCGGCCTCCTCCACCAGCGCCCGGCACTCCGATGGGGTGTACTCGGAGCCGAACGTGGTCAGCAGCATGTTGAGGCTGCCGAGCAGGCTCAACATGGCGATGTGCTCGTCGAACAGGCTTTGCACCGCTGGCAGGTCGAAACAGATGCCGGTCAGGTGCGGATGCTTGCGCACGAGTGTCGCCGTGAGGACGCCGTGAGGTTGCCCCGCGCGCCGCCGACGAACGAGTCGGCCGCGCTCCAGTGCTTTCCTCCCGTTCCAGCAGCCGGTCGGCTCATCCCGCGCGGCTGGTGGCCGCCCCCAGCATGCGGGATACCTCAAGCAGGCCGGGACCAGCCTGATTCCGGTGGGCCGCCAGCCCGGGCATCTGGGCGTCCAGGTCGACCTCGTCGATGCGCACAGCGATCTCAGCCAACCGGCCGCCGCGGTGGCCGAGCTCGGTGTGCAGGTAGCTGCGCGCGTGGATCCTGGTGAGCTCGTGAAAGGCGAACGACAGTCCCCTGGCGTTGCCGTCCTCGCGGACCTGCAGGAAGTGGTGCTCGGCAAGCCGCGCCAGCACGGTGTCCACCGTGTCGACGTCCCAGTTGAGCAGGCGCGCCGCGCACCCGATGGTGAACTTCTTGGTGCCGAACAGGCTCAGCTTCCGCAGTGCGTCGCTGCTCTCGTCATCGAGCAGGTCGTAGCTGGAGTCGAACGCCCCACGCAGGTCGAAGCCCGCTGAACACAGCTCGTCCAGCCGGGTCCGCCAGCAGGCCAGGCGGGCGGCCAGTGCGTCGAGTGTCCAGCCACGTGCCGCCACCAGCCGCGCCGCGGCGGCCCGGATGGCCAGCGGCAAGCACCCGCACTGCCGCACGATCGTCTCGGCGCCGTGGCTGTCCTTCGCCACTCGCCCTGGTCCGACGATCTTCGCGAGCAGCTGCACCCCGTCGGCTACCGGCAGCACGTCGAGCCCCAGGACGTGTGCTCCGGGCAGGCCGAGCAATCCCGTGCGCCGGCAGACGAGCACCGCGGAGCGTGGGCTGCTCGGCAGCAGCGGTTGCACCTGGTCGGTCGATGCCGCGTCGTCCAGCACGACCAGCACCCGGCGATCGGCGCTCCAGGTGCGGAACAGGTTGTTGCGCTCGACCAGCGTCCTGGGGATATGGCCGTCGGGGATGCCGACGGCGCGCAGCATCCGGTGGAGAATCGTGGACGGGCGGGCGGGCTCGCCCTTGCTCCCCTTGAGGTCCACGAAGAACTGCCCGTCCGGGAAGTGCTTCCGGATCTGGTGTGCCGCGTGCACGGCGAACGCTGTCTTGCCCACACCTGGCATGCCGGTGATCGAGACCACGCCGAGCGCGCCGGGACCGCTGGCCGGGCGGACCAGCCACTCAACGGCCTGTTCCAGTTCGGCCGCTCGCCCGGTGAAGTCGGCGATGGCGGGCGGCAGGTGCGCCGGGGGTGCGACCGTGCCCCGCCCCACGGAGATCGGTGCGTGGCTGGGCGCGATGTCGAGGGAGGAATCCGAGGACAGCAGCGCCTGGTGCAGTTGCCGGGAGGTGGAGGATGGGTCGACCCCGAGTTCCTCGACCAGCACTTCCCGCATGTGCTGGTAGGCCTGCAGCGCCTCGGAGCGCCGGTCGCACCGGTGCAGCGCCACCATGAGCTTGGTGTGGAACCCCTCGTGGAGGGGATGCGCCCAGATGAGCTTCCTGAGCTCGCCGATGACTTCGCGGTGGCGGCCGAGTTGCAGGTCGGCGTCGAGCCGCAGTCCGAGCGCCCGGAGCCGCTTCTCCTCCAGGGCGGTGACGTAGGCGGAGAGCCGGTCTCCCGCCTTCACGTCCGCGAGCGCGGACCCGCGCCACCGGGACAGTGCCTCGGACAGTGCCTCGGCACCGCCTTCGAGGTCGTTCCTGCGGAGCAGCGATATGCCGTTGTCCATGAGCTGCTCGAACTGGCACAGGTCGAGCAGCTCGGGAGGAATGGCGATCTCGTAGCCGTACTGCCTGGTGATGAGCATTCTTCCGGAATCGGTGTTGCTGTTTTCTGCCAGGAGCTTGCGGAGCTTGTAAATGTAGGTCTGCAGGGTCGAATGCGCACTAACCGGAGGGTTGTGACCCCAGAGTTCGTCGATGAAATCTTGGGTAGGTATCAGCTGGTTGTGGCGCAGCAGCAAAAGGGAAAGCACCTCCCGTACCTTGGGGGCTGACGGCGTGAACTGCCGTGCGCCGTCCACGATCGCCAACGGTCCGAGCACCAGGAATTCCATATTCTCCCCCAATTTTTTCTCGGGTCATCGTCGGGCCATGCGAGAACTCGGCCGGGGGTGTCATCGATAAATCGGACATGCGTGCCTGAAAAGGGCACTCCCCCGGAGGCTGTGTGTCCTGTCGACGTTGACTCAAGGTGACGTTCGGCCTGTCAAGAATTCACACGGTCTGCGCCTAGTACGATAGGAACCATACCTGACCGAGCCTGGAGTGTCAGTCGAAAACCCCTCAAGCCCTGGCTGCGGGCCGGGCTCGTGCTACCAGGTGGTCCCCCGCGCCGCAGGGGCAAGGTGCCAGGTCCGGCCGCTTACGCGTCGTTTCGGCTGTTGGTGGATGATCGATGCAGCCAGGACCGCGGGTCTAACCACATTCTAACAGCATGGTCGGGAGATATTCAGATTGTCAAACGGTGACCGGTACAAGCTGATCGAAGAGATCGGCCGGGGTTTGCTGCGGCTGCAGCGGGCCATCGACGATGCTGACGGGGCTGCGGCCGAATATCTCGGCGTCAACCACACGGACCTGCGATGCCTTCGGCTGCTGGTCACCCGTGGTCCGATGACGGTAGGGGAGTTGGCGGAGGCGACCAGGCTGACGCCGGGCGCCCTGACCACCGTTGTCGACCGCTTGGAGCGTTCCGGCTATGCGCAGCGGGTCCGTGACGTCGCTGACCGCAGGCGGATCCTCGTGGAACTCACCTCGCGGATCCCCGAACTGGCCGAGGATGTCTGGGGTGAGATCAGCGGGAAAATGGCCAATGCGCTGACCCAGTACAGCACACGGGAGCTGATGACAACGAAGAACTTCGTCCACCAGGCCGCTGCTCTCCATCTGCGGCACGCGGCGCTGACGCTGGCGAAGAAGCCGCCGGCGGACCGGTGTGAACACGAGGAACTCGGCGGGGAGACCGGAGTGCCCGGCTGTCCCCCCGTAGGCACACAGCGGCCTTCGCCAGGTCAGCACCGGCGGTCGAGCCGTCCTCGAAGGCCGTTCTAGGTGGCTACGTGGCGTGTGGACGCAGCCGGGTTCACTGCCTGTTAGCACTTCGGTACTCGCGAGGTGGCTCAGGCGGACTTGGTGTCAGCCGGTGGAAGCAATTGATCTTGCGAGGAGGTCGGCGAAGACTTCTGCTGGGGTTCGGTAGCCGAGGATACGGCGTGGCCGGTTGTTGAGTTCAGCGGCCACGCGGTCGAGGTAGGT
>JBOHFT010000298.1:0-3836 GCA_050699815.1 Pseudonocardiaceae bacterium
CTACGCACCGCCGCCCACAACTACCAGCACGCCCTCGACCAACTCACCCAACAGGCCGGACTCGCCGCATGAACCACGAATTTTGACTCGATCAAACCGACTTCGTCGGACCTAGCCGCCTAGCCGCCTAGCGGGCTAGGAACCCGCAGAAGGGATACGTGACGTGCCTTCACCTTTGGTGAACTCCGGATCACAGTGAGGGCATGTCAAGGACGCCGCTGGGAGAAAGCACGTTGAACGCCTGGGCCGTAGAGGATCTACGGTCTTAAGGCGCGAGTTACCCCCTGCCGTGGGCGACGGCCGACGTCCGGCTGCTGCACCGCTCTGGGCCCAACACCGCCCGGTTCGCCCGCCTCGGCCTGAACATCCGCTACGTCGCACCGGGAGCCGCTCGGACGCGCGACCACACCACCCCCGACCTCGACCCGATCAGTGGGACGGCCTGGTAGCCGTCCCACGGCAGAACAGGAGCACCACCGATCATGAGCGTGCTGGAATCTACTGAGGGCATGGTGACCCGGGTCCGGGTCCTGACCGGCTCGGACGCCGACCCGGTCCGCCTGGCCGGAAAGGTCCCCGTCGCCAAGAGCGACTGCACCTACTACTGCCCGGACGCGGCCACCACCGAGCGGTGCATCCAGGCACTACGCGAGTCCGACGAGCGGCTGCGCTCCCGCCCCGAGGAGCAGATGCTCTGGGACTGGGACTGCACCTACTTCGAAGCCGAACCCGGCAACCCCAGCGGCACCGTCATCCTCGGCGTCGCTTGGTTCGATCAAGAGTTTTTCAATGACCGCCGCGACGCCTGGTTGGGCGCCATGCACACCCGCATCTATCAGCGGCTCGGCATCCCGCTCGACGATATCACCGTCACCCACTGGGCCGCCGTCACCCGCTGACCCACGCCCCCGCCAAACGGCCCCCGCTCGAAGCACACGGGCGGGGGCAACCCGCCTTTCGGGCGGCTCACGAGCCGAACCTCCCGACCCGAGCGGCCACGTCACACCACACTGATTACTCCGGTCTCGCTCAAGCCGGTGTCGTCGTGGTCGAAAGGGTCGTCCGTGGATCGCATCATCACCCGCCTCGGGTTCGCCGAAGAGGACTCCAAGCTCCTGCACGACCGGCGCGGCACCGCCTTCTACAAGATCGGCGACACTGCGTTGAAGATCACCAGCGGGCTGATGGCGGGCCGCGAGGGCGAGATCCTGGATCTGCTGGGCAACGAGACCTACCGCGCTCACGGCTGGGATGGCGAACGGTCCTGGCTGACGCTGCGGTGGATCAACGGAACGGACCTGTGGACCGCGCTGGAACAAGCTCACCAACGCGAGGACAGCACTGCCACAAGGCACCATGTGCTCGCCATGACGGCCGACGCGGCCCACGAGCTGACCGAGCTGCACGCGGCCGGCTGGATTCACGGCGACCTGCAACCCGACCACATCATCTTCGCAGACGACCGCACGCACCTCATCGACCTGGCCTGCGCCCAGGGACCCGCCAAGGTGCCGTTCTACGTCCACCGCGGCGGCCTGGCCCACACCACCGCCCCCGAGATCGCCGATCTCATCCTCAGCTCCGACGGCCACGTCACGACCACTCCCCAGGCCGACATATGGTCCCTGGGGGCGTCGCTGTGGTGGTCCTGGACCCGCACTACCCCCATCGCCTACACCGATCCGGCGGGCCGGCGGGCGGCGCTGCTGGCCGATATCGCCGCCGCCCGCCGCCCTGACCCCACCGCCGTCCGGCCATGGCCGTTTCCCGCGTTCGAGGACGCCGTCATGGCCTGCCTAGCAGCCGACCCCGACAAGCGGCCCACCGCCAAGGAACTCGCCACCACCCTGCTGTGACCTGCGCGGATGCCTCTCCCTGGTCCTGGCCAAACCCTTACCTCGGCGCGCCAGCCTCCTCCTGGGACGGACCGTCCCTCGGTGCAAAGCGGCGCAGCCCCGCCCGGTTTGGCGCCAGCAGTGAAGCCGCCCACTCCCTGGGAGGTGGGTGGGCGTTTCGACGAAGTGGCCACCGCCTACTCCTGGTGGCAGCACGCCGGCCGCCCACACCGCGACCGCTACGGCATCACCATCACCGCCGAGGGCCAGTCGGTGTGGCTCGATGACCCAACACAACCTGTCACTCCCCGCGACTAACAGATTCAGCCGACTTGGTCTTTTTCGGTGCCAACTTATCGGGCTCTACTGATGTTACTGTGGGTAACTCTTCTGTCACTTTGGGTAGTTGTTCATGGTCGTCCGGGCAGTGGTGGGCAGAGGCCACCGCGGGTGAGGTCGGCCATGGCGATCAGTGAGCCGGGGCTGTGGTAGCCGTAGGCGCGCCGGGTCAGCAGTCGCAGGTGGGTGCTGGTGGCCTCGGATCGGGCGTTGGGCAGGCCGTGCTCAACAGCGTTGAGGATCAAGGTCTTGAAGCGGGTGATGGTCGTGGCGAGGCGGGTGAAGGCGGGGATGCGGCTGCGCCGGGCCCAGGAGATCCAGCCGGCCAGCAGGGCTCTGGCCTGGGGCAGTTCGGCTTGGAAGATCATGCGGAGTTGTTCTTTAAGCAGGCAGGCCCGATACAGTGCGCCGTTGTCTTGGGCGATGGCGGCGATGGTGGTGCGCTGGCCGCCGGTGAGCCCGGGTGGGTTTTCCGCAGTGCCCACCGGGTTTTCTTGATCGTGGTGGCCTGATCGGGGTGTCCGGTGCGGCGCAGCTGGGCGGCCAGGGCCCGGCGGACCTCATCGAGGGCCTTGGTGGCCCAGGCCACGACAGGAAACGCATCCAGGCACAGCACCGCCTGCGGGGCGCGTTCGGTCACCACGGTGTGGATGAACTCCGCGCCATCGGCACTGACGTGCGTCAGCGCCGCCGCCCGGTCCGGGCCCAGATCGCCGGAGAACTGGCGCAGGGTCGCCGCGGTGCGGTCTTTGCCCGCCCAGACCAGCCGCCCGGTGCCGTGATCGGTCACCACCAGCAGAAACCGGTGGCCTTTGCGGTAGGAGATCTCATCGATGCCGATCCGGCGCAGCCCCTCCAGCCGGTCGCTGGCCTCGGCGCGGGTGGCGACGACCCGGGTCACGATGTCCGAGACACTGCGCCAGGCCACCCGCAGCAGCACCGCCACCACGCTCAGCGCCGCAGGGCAGACCAGCCACGCGCAGGTGTCCTCGAACGCGGTGGTGAACCGCGACCCGGCCGCGCCCAGGGCACCGCGGCGACCACCACCCCATGCTCAGGACACGTGACCCGGCACGTCGTGGCCTGCAGGAACACCCGGGTACTCCCCAGATCCAGACCCCGCCACCGACGCGGCCTGGCACTGGTGTCATAGCCCGGGCAGCGCTGCCCACACCGTGAGCACCGACACGCCACCCCCGCCTTGGGCCGCACCTGGGCAACCAGCACCTCACCACCACGCCCATCGGCCTCCAGATCCACCGACTCCACCACCGTGTGCCCGGCCCCGAGCACCCGCCGCCATACCCTTGCCGTGCGCACGCCGTTCCCCTCTTGATCGTCTCTGACTGCCGTAAGCCAGAAACCCTGAGGCTTATTCACAGCCCATGAAACTAAGGTAGAAATCGGCGTGTCGAAGTAAGTGACGGCCCGTTTGATGCGAGAATTGGGTTACCACACTCAACCTCACGAAAACGGACCGTCCCTTGTATCATACCACCGGGCTGCACAAGGCCCAGATACTAGATCTGTGCGAGATGATCCACAAGGAAGCTCCTGAGGACGGGCAGGTGTGGCCGCCGATTCTCGGGCTGTACAAGTCGGTGGTTGTTGCCCTCACCTACATGCGCAGAAACCGGGTTCAAGCCGAGCTCGCGGAAGCGT
>JBOHFT010000299.1:0-3834 GCA_050699815.1 Pseudonocardiaceae bacterium
ACACCGTGATCACCACATTCCTGACCCCCTACCAGGAGCTGGCCACCCACGGGGACGGGCGCCTGCGCCCCACCATCCACACCCTGGGGGCGGACACCGGGCGGATGTCGTGCGTGCGCCCCAACCTCCAGAACGTCCCCCGCCAGGGCGCCATCCGGGCCTGTATCACCGCTGACCCCGGGCACCTGCTGATCAGCGCGGATTTCTCCGGCGTCGAGCTGCGCGTGGCCGCGGCCCTCTCCGGCGACACCACCCTCCAACGGATGATCTGTGAGGGGGTGGACCTCCACTGGATGATCGCCCGCCAGGTCTTCGGCCCGCACGCAAGCAAAGCCGACCGCTACACCGTCAAACGCGGGGTGTTCGGGCGCCTCTACGGCGGCGGGATCCCCACCCTGGCCCGCCAGATCCACTGCCCCCAACCCACCACCGCTGCCATGGCCGCCACCCTCGACGCACTGACCCCCCGCCTCACGGCGTGGTCCGCGCGGCTGCGCAACCAGGTCAAAGCCGGGCGCACCCACTACCAGACCTACACCGGGGCAATCGTGCACCTGCCGGGCGCCTACCCCCACAAAGCCCCCAACTACGCCATCCAGCGCACCGCCCGCGAACTCCTCGCCGACGCCCTGCTGCGCTGGAACGACACCCCCTGGAGCCGCTGCGTGATCCTGCCCGTGCACGACGAAATCCTCGCCATGGTCCCCACCCCCGACGCCCCCCACGCCACCGCCGCCCTGCTGGCCTGCATGCGCACCACCCTGCACGGCGTCCCCATCCACGCCGAAGCCAGCACACCCAGCCACGCCTGGGCAGACGCAGCATGACCACCACCACGGCAACCGCCGCAACCGCAACCCCGGGCATGACCACGGCGTGCGGTCCTGAGGTGGGCACGGTGTACCTGCTGCACTTCGACCGCCCCTACCACCACGCCCGCCACCACCTCGGCTGGACCACCAACCTCGGCGCCCGCCTCGCCGCGCACACCACCGGCCACGGCGCCCGCCTCCTCCACGTGATCACCCGCGCGGGGATCGGGTGGACCCTGGCCCGCACCTGGACCGGCACCCGCACCCGCGAACGCCAGCTCAAAAACCAGGGCAGCTGGATCGTCGGCTGGGTGGCCCGCAGTGACGAAAACCGGCGGTGGGCGGCGCTACTACCCGAGTTGCAATGTTGAATACCTCCGATCAAAGGAGCCCTCGATGAGTTTGAGGCGAGCAGCGAAGCTAGCGTTAGAAGCAGCTGAGCTGAGAGACGAAGCAGCCCTGCTCAGTGAAAGCAGGGACCCGGCCGACAAAGCCGCTGGTGCTTTAGCCAGCCGTAAAGCAGACATGGCAGCGGAATGCGCACAAGGAGCTATCCGCAACGATCTCGGGTTGTCAAACGACATGGGAGCAGGTCTCCGTGAGCGGGATCAGCGCGGGACCCACGCTGATTAAGAACAGCCATGACGCGTGGACCGCTGCCAGCGCGTTCAAACACAGGAGGAACGATGACCATGGACCCCGGCGAAGAAAACGTGCGCACCACCGCGGTGAACGCAGTGGCAGCCCTGCTGCAACGCGGCTGGGCAGACGACGGCACCCTCCACCAGCACCCCGCCGAACGGTGGGTGAACATGATCGTGACAGTCGGGACGCCCCCGGTGGTGGTGCTGGGGTCTGGTCGTGATGACTGCTGGCGCCTCGCCGACGCCGTCCTCCGCACTGGCGGGACCTACAACGGGAAACCCACCGAGCTGGACATCGCAGCGGCCCGGGAAGTCATTGACACATTGACCACCCCGTGAGCGGTCACTTACCACTGGAGGGCCTACCCAACCCGGACGGGTTCCGTGAGCCGCCCCCTGGACACCTCCCGACACGTGGTCATCTACCTACCCAACCCCCGCACCGACGCGACGGCCATCCCGCCAAGAACGTCCGCCGCGTCGGTTTCCCCAACCACCTCACAGTAAGCAGGGAGCACGCGGTGTTACAGACCTCTACTACTCAGACTGTCCATAATGGACAGTCAATTATCGGTCGGGATTGGCGGCATCGGGCCGCGTGCCGCGACGAGGATCCGGAGTTGTTTTTCCCGGTGGGTGTCGATGGGCCGACGTTGGTGCAGATGGCTGCGGCGAAGGGGGTCTGTGGGCATTGCCCGGTGGTTGCTGAGTGTTTGTCGTTCGCGTTGGTGGCCCTGCCTGAGGGTGTTGCGGGTGGGTTGAGCGCTGAGGAACGCGCGGAGCTGCGGGGGAAGCGGCGTGGGGGGGCTGCCCGGTCTTCTCCGGTGGATCGGGCTCGGTTGCCTGTCGGGGTGGATGAGGTGGTGGTTGCGGAGTTGGTGGCCGGGTGGCGTGCGCCGGGGGCGTCGTCGCAGGAGCTGGCTCAGGCCGCGGTTGAGCTGTGGCAGGGCGGCGGGCGGGGCTCGAAGTGGATCGCAACCCGGCTGGGTGTGCACCACCGGCAGGTGCACCGGTGGTTGCAGCGTTATCGGGCCGGTGAGCCGCTTGTCCCGGCTGATGCTCGGTCGCGCCGTCCGGGGCGGGTGGCGTAATGGGAACGATCCTGGAGTTGTACGGGGACGATGCTTACGAGCATGAGGGTTACGCCGCGCAGGTCCTCGACGACGGCACCCTGACCAGCACGTACAACAACGGCACCGAGTCTCGGATGGTGGGGCAGCTGGTCGCGGCGTGTGGTTGCGGCTGGACCGGGTCGACCCGGTATCCCACCACCGACCGGTTCGACGAGGCGGCCGAGGAGCTGGCCTTGGAGGAGTGGGAACGCTCCCACGCCCGACCGGCCCTGGAGGGGCTGCGTGCCGGCACTTGGGATCGGTTGCGCAGCGTGGTGCGGCGCCTGGCTGAGTCGCATGCCACCGCCACCGCCACGCGGTTCGGTGATCTCGCACCGGCGGCCGAGCGGGATCTGCTTGATCGGACCCTCGCGGCGCTGGACACCGCGACCCGGCTGGCCCGTCAGCTCCGCGCACCCCTGGCGGATTCAGAGGACCCGGGAACGTACGACCACGGCGCCGTCGAACAAGGCCCCCGGACTGGTTCACTCACCACCGAGGGACCGGACCTAGGCGCCATGCTCCCTGCCAGTTGGGAAACTCGGACGGCGGCCGCGGTGCGGATCCTGTTTGACGTCGACACCGAGCTGATCACCGGCGCTGACGCGTTCGGGGCTCTGGTCCACTACGTCACCCAGTACTGCACCACCCACGACACCACGCCGATCGCGGCCTTGACCGCGGTTGACCCCGCCGATCGGGAGTTCGCACGGCGCGCTGTTGACCCGGCCGCGTTTATGGCAGCGAAGGTGAGGGACCTGCCGTGATCACGGTGACGGATCTGTTCTGCGGCGCGGGTGGGTCGGGGCTGGGTGCCACGTCGGTGCCGGATGTCGAGTTGGTGATAGCGGCGAATCATTGGCAGTTGGCGATCGACACCCACGCGGCGAATTTCCCCGCAACGGATCATGACTGCGCGGACATCTCCCAGGTGGACCCCCGCCGGTACCGGGGCACCGACATCTTGTGGGCAAGCCCGGAGTGCACCTGGCAGTCCGGGGCCCGCGGGCGCCGCCGGGACGACCACCCCCAACCTGCCCTGTTCGGCGGCAGCTTGCCCGCGGCGGCGGGGGTGCGGTCGCGGGCCACGATGTTCGATGTTCACCGCTTCGCTGAGTACCACCGGTATGCCGCGATCGTAACGCTGGGCGGTGCCCGATGACCCGGGAGACGCTGGCCGCGGCGTTGCTGGTGTGGGTGATCGGCGCGATCATCGGCTGGATCCTCGGCTGGGCGGCCCGCGGTGACGAAAACCGGCGGTGGGCG
>JBOHFT010000300.1:0-3803 GCA_050699815.1 Pseudonocardiaceae bacterium
TCATGGGGCCGCCCCTGACGCATGCTGGGGGGCGCCCAAGATCGCGACTTTGTTCCTGCGTTCACAAGCGGCTACCGTGGTAGCCGCATCGCTGGACGCCGGGTAGTGCGGCGGTGCCGATCCGCGAGCTCGCATAGGGCAGCGCTGGGTCTTCGAGCAGGGGCCTTGAGTGGAAGATCCGAGAGGAACCGTCACGGTGCACGAGCACGGCAGGTACGGCACACCGGTTGCAGACCTGTCATCCCGGGCCGTGCCCGAGGCCGCGGTCGCCCGCCTCGCCGTCTATCTGCGGGTGCTGACCTTGATGATCGAGCAGGGCGTCACCACGATGTCCAGCGAGGAGCTGGCCGGCGCTGCCGGGGTGAACTCGGCGACGCTGCGCAAGGACCTGTCCTACGTGGGTTCATACGGCATTCGCGGCGTGGGCTACGACACAGCACGGCTCGTGGAGCACATCGAACGGCTGCTCGGGCTCACCCGCCACCACAGCGTCGCCGTGGTTGGCATCGGCAACCTCGGTCATGCGCTGGCCAGCTACCCGGGCTTGCCCGACCGAGGCTTCCCGGTCACGGCGTTGTTCGACATCGACGACGACCTGATCGGGATCCCGGTCGGCGGGCTGCCCGTCGATCACGTCGACAGCATCCCGGCGGTGTGCGCCGAGCGAGCGGTGACCATCGGGGTGATCTGCACCCCGCCGCCCGCTGCCCAGCCGGTGTGTGACCTGCTGGTAGTCGGCGGTGTCCGGTGCATCCTCAACTTCGCCCCGGTAGTGCTGAGGGTTCCCGGCGATGTCGAGGTCAGCAGGGTGGACCTCGCCATGGAGCTGCAGATCCTGTCGTTTCACGCGGCGCGGCGGTTCGGCGGCGACGAGGCGCAACCGGCCGACGGGATCGTGGTGGGCCGATGAGTCTGCTGGTTGTCGGGCTGTCCCACCGCAGTGCGCCGGTCGGAGTGCTGGAGCACGCCGCAGCGGCCGTCGCGGACGTCGGCAAGGTTGCCTGCGAGCTGCTCCACCGTGAGCACGTTGCTGAGGTGCTGGTGCTGTCCACCTGCAACCGGGTGGAGATTTACGCGGTGGTGCAGACCTTCCACGGCGGTCTGGCCGATATCACCGACGTGCTGGCGGGCCAGTCCGCGATGGCGCTCGACCAGTTGTCCGACCACCTCTACGTGCACTACGCGGCGGCTGGCGTGGAGCACCTGTTCTCGGTGGCCGCCGGGCTCGACTCGATGGTCGTCGGTGAGCCGCAGATCCTCGGGCAGCTGCGTGCGGCGTATGCGGGCGCCAAGCGGGCGGGCACCGTCGGGCGGACTTTGCATGAGGCCGTGCAGCAGGCGCTGCGGGTCGGCAAACGGGTGCACACCGAGACCGGAATCGATGCTGCGGGCGCCTCGGTGGTGTCCGAAGCTCTCGCGGCGGCGGCGCTGGCCTGCGCCGACCCGCCGGGTCTGGCCGGCACCCGGGTGCTGGTGGTCGGTGCCGGCTCGATGGGTGGCCTCGCCGCCGCGCAGCTGCGCCGGGCCGGGGTGGCCGAGATCGTGCTGGCCAACCGCACCCTGGCCAGTGCGCAGCGGCTGGCGGCGCTGTGCGAGGCCGAGGGCACGCCCGCCAGGGCCGTCGGCCTGGACGGGGTAGCTGCCGTGCTGGCCACCGTGGACCTGGTGATCTGCTGCACCGGCGCGGCCGGTGCAGTGCTCGGCGTTGAGCAGGTCGCGCAGGCCCGGGGCCACGTCCGCACCCCGCTGGTGGTGTGCGACCTGGGACTGCCCCGAGACGTCGAGCCCGGGGTGGGTGACCTGCCCGGGGTGACGCTGCTGGACCTGACCACCCTCGGGCGTCGGCTGGCCCAGCGCCCGACCGGGACCAGCGCGATCAGCGCGGCGCAGCGCCTCGTCACCCAGGAGGTGCACAGCTACCTGGTGGCCCAGCGCAGCGCGGAGGTCACCCCGACAGTCACCGCACTGCGCAAGCGAGCCGCCGAGGTCGTGGACGCGGAGCTGCTGCGGCTGGACGGCCGGCTGCCCGGACTCGATATCGCCGTGCGCGAGGAGCTGGCCCGCACCGTGCGCCGGGTAGTGGACAAGCTGCTGCATGCCCCCACAGTGCGGGTCAAGCAACTCGCCGAGACCGGCGGTGGCGAAGCCTATGCCGCCGCCCTGCGCGAGTTGTTCGAGCTGGACCCGCAGGCCGTCGCCGCGATCGCCGCGACCGTCCGAACCGGATCCACAGACCGATGGGAAACGAGTAGGTAGATGAACCGTGCCCGCAAGACCACCGGACGGATTGCCTTCGTCGGCGCTGGCCCCGGCGACGCCGGGATGCTCACCGTTCGGGCGCAGCAGCTGCTGACCTCCGCCGCGCTCCTGGTGACCGACCCCGACGTGCCCGCCGACATCCTCGCGCTGGCCGCTGAGGATGCCGAGACGCGCCCGGCGGTGGGGGAGCCCGCCGACGTCGCCAAGGACCTGGCCGCTGAGGCCAGGGCCGGGCGGACCGTGGTGCGCCTGGTGTCCGGAGACCCGCTGACCGCCGATGCCGTGGTCGCCGAGGCGCTGGCCGTCGCGCGTACCTCGGTGCCGTTCGAGGTGGTGCCCGGGGTGCCCCCGGGTAGCGCGGTACCGGCCTATGCCGGGGTGCCGCTGGGTTCCGGGCACACCGAGGCCGACGTCCGCTCGGGCGTCGACTGGGCGTCGCTGGCCGCGGTGCCGGGCCCGCTGGTGCTGCACGCCACCGCCTCGCACCTGGCCGAGGCGGCCACCGCGCTGGTCGAGCACGGCCTCGCCCCGCACACCCCGGTGGCGGTCACCGCCGCGGGCACCAACCCCACCCAGCACACCGTGGAGACCACCCTCGTGTCGCTGAGCTGCGACGCCGGCGAGCTCACCGGCCCGCTGGTGGTCACGGTCGGTTCGGTGGTCGAGCAGCGGGCGAAGCTGTCCTGGTGGGAGTCCCGGGCGCTGTACGGCTGGAAGGTGCTGGTGCCGCGCACCAAGGAGCAGGCCGGCGTGATGAGTGAACGGCTGGGGGTGCACGGCGCGGTGCCCGTGGAGGTCCCGACGATCTCGGTGGAGCCGCCCCGGTCTCCGGCGCAGATGGAGCGCGCGGTCAAGGGCCTCGTCGACGGGCGCTATCAGTGGGTGGTGTTCACCTCCACCAACGCGGTCCGGGCGGTGTGGGAGAAGTTCCACGAGTTCGGGCTGGATGCCCGCGCGTTCGCCGGCGTGAAGATCGCCTGCGTCGGGGAGGCCACCGCCGAGCGGGTGCGCTCGATGGGAATCGTCCCCGAGCTGCTGCCCTCGGGTGAGCAGTCCTCCGAGGGCCTGCTGGCCGACTTCCCGCCCTTCGATGACGTCCTCGATCCGGTGGACCGGGTGCTGCTGCCGCGCGCGGACATCGCGACCGAGACGTTGGCCGCCGGGCTGCGCGCGCGTGGCTGGGAGATCGACGATGTGACGGCCTACCGCACGGTGCGGGCCGCCCCCCCGCCCGCCGAGACCCGTGAGATGATCAAAACGGGCGGTTTTGACGCGGTGTGCTTCACGTCGTCGTCCACGGTGCGCAACCTGGTCGGTATCGCCGGCAAGCCGCACACTCGCACGCTCGTCGCCTGCATCGGCCCGGCCACCGCGGAGACCGCCGTCGAGTTCGGTCTCCGGGTAGACGTCCAGCCCGAGGTGGCCCAGGTAGGCGCCCTAGTAGACGCCCTAGCCGACCACGCCACCCAACTCCGTGCCGCAGGCACCCTCCCCCCACCCCGCAAAGCCAAAACCCGCCGCCGCTGATGTGGATAACCCGTGAG
>JBOHFT010000301.1:0-3777 GCA_050699815.1 Pseudonocardiaceae bacterium
CGTCCGGGAACCCCCCGCCCGAATGGCGCCGACACGGCCGTTGCCGCTCCGGGTGGGTTGCCGGGCACATGGCAGCCCTGCTGCGGTCGGCGCTACCGGCGCGGGTGGATGGTGTGGAGCACGGCGTGACCAGGGGTGAGGGGAGCCAGCCTGGTCACGCCGCGGGTTGGGGGGACCGCCCGTCTCGCCTGGAGAAAACCACCCGGCAGGAGAGGAGGACGGGATGGCAGGCGAGACGACCGGAGTCGACAAGTCCGCACTCGGCGAGAGCGGCGGTGTGGTCCGGCTGATGATGCTTAGCCCCGGGCGTGGCACGGACGACCGGGATTCCGAGGTAGGTGGGATCGGAACTCCGAGGTCACGGCGTAGCCGGGCGGTTAGCGTGGGGCGTGACTCGTGCAGCCAGTCATGCACCAGGGGGTAGATTCGGCCGCGCCGCCGCGCCGCCCCCACCCACGACCCGGGACGCCGGCACCGCCGGCACCGCCCGCACCGGCCCCGCCGGTCCATCGCATGCTCGTCCAACAGCACAGACACCGCGGCAGCCGCCCGGAACAACACCGACCCGACTACTCCGGGCCCAGCCCGGGTCGCCGCATCAACCAGCCCAGCACGCAGGTCACGGCGCAGAACGGCGTACGTGGTCTGGGGCACGCTCGGGGCGCTCGTTCGGGCTGGTACCGCTGGGTGGGGTGTCATGACAGCGCTTTCGTGTCCGATCTGGGTGAACAGTCACCGATTTCTGGCGGGTGCATCGCCACGATGGCAGTGAGGTGCTGTGACTATCGACTGTTGACCCGCTGAACGTGCTGGAATAGTCACGAATGGTGGCCGGTGGTCGTATAGTCCCGGCCATGACGGGGGACCACGGCGACCTGGCTGCCGATGACCTGATCACTGAACGTGTCCGGCTGGCGAAGATGCGCCGCGGTCTGGGGGCGTCCCTGGCTGGCTATCGTGAGATCGCTGGGGTGTCGCAAACCGAGCTGGCGAAGGCAGTGGACCGCAGCCCGAGCATGGTCTCGAAGGTCGAGAACGGCGAGAAGTGCCTGTCCGCGCCGCTGTGGAAGATCGCTGACCAGGTGTGCACCGCGCAGGGTGCGCTGCTCGCCGAGTACCGCAAGTACGCCGAGGCTGAGCGGGACGTACGGGCTCGCTGGCAGGACCACCACCGCCAGAAGCAGCGGCCGACGCGACTGGCCCGGGCCGCCGCCACCCGCAAAGCCCGCCAAGCCGACCCGGCGACAGGTGCCCGCTGCGCTTTGCTGGGTGACACTGGAGATGCGCCGTCCCAGCGTGCCGTGCTGGCCGCCGGTGCACGAGCCCAGGAGATGATGGCTATGTTCGGCAGCCTGGTGCGGGCCTTCGGGCGACGGCGGGCCATCCAGATGCTGAGCCTGATGACGGCGACACTGGGTCTGGCTGAGCACAACACCGACGAACACATCCGCCTCGCCCGCGCAGTAGACGACCCCGATCGGATCGACGGCGAGGTGGTGCGCACACTCTGGGCCACGCTGGCGCGTTACCGCCGCCTGGATGACAAGCTTGGCCCCTGTGCGGTGCTGGAAGCTGTACTGGCCCAGCATGAGCTGGTGCACCACCTGCTCAGGGAAGGCCCAGCCGAGCAGCGGCGGAAACAGCTGCGCGTACTCGACAGCGCCATGGCCTCGGCTATCGGCAACTACCTGATCGATCTGGGCGACTTCGGTACAGCCCGGCGGTGGTTGAAACATGCCCGCAAAGCGGCGCACGACGGCGGCAGCCCGGCGGCCGCTACTTATGCAGCAGCTTTACTCACTTGGGCGGCGCGGCTGGCCGGGGAAACCCCCGCTGCCCCCGCTGCCCTCGATGCCGCAGAGACCGCCCGCAGCCTGGCTGCCCACACCGGCGACCACCAAGTGAAAGCTCTCATGGAATCGTTTGCCGCTGGTGCCTACGCCCTGGACGGTCACTACGACGCCTGCATGGGCGCAGTGGACCGGGCACACGGCCTGCTCACCACGTCGAGCGCATCGGCTCTCAGCGTGCATGCCTACTGGGTGGGCCATCCGAATATTGACAGCCTGCTGAGTACGCACTTTGTGCTGCTGGGCCGGCCACGGCAAGCGGTGGACGCGGCCAGCGCTGCCCTTGCCCAGTTTGACCACACCAATGTCGCCCGGAACGCGGTATTCGAGGCACGACTAGGCCATGCCCTTGTGCTCGCCAAAGAGATTCCCGAAGCGGTCCGGGTGCTCGGCAGCGCCGCCCGCCACGCCGACCTCTCCCCCCGGCTGACCGCCGAACTGCGCCACATCCGGGCACTGCTGCAACCCTGGGCAAACAGCCGCCCGGTCCAGGACCTCGACACCCAACTGCACACCTACCGCCTCAACGGGAAAAAAGTCCCCAGACCCGGGACCCTTGGCTGCAGTGACCCCCGCTTCCCGTCGAGGTAGCCCGTCCGACGCTCCACGGCGCGAGAATGCCGTACCGCTGCGTGTTAATCATCCCCACAATGCCGGCTCCGTATTCTCGCACCTTGCGCAGGGCGACTTCGACGGCATAGTCCGCGCTGACCGGTCCGATCTCGCGTCGCGCGTCAACGACGGCTAGGGTGCCGTGTTCACGCACCACACGAGGCTCATCCTCTCGGTGCGCGAAATACCGGGCCTCGAAGCAGAATTTCGCCACACCGTGAGAGGACTTTCCCCGCAGCTCGCCACCCAGATAGTGCTCGACGACGACCTCGATTTTGTCCTCGGGGACGGCGGCTGCTCGGCACGCGTCGGCCATGAGCGCCCGGATGTTCTCGATCGCAACCCGCATCGGCTGGTCACCCGGAGGCGTTCACTAGGTGTTCGAGGGCGGTTCGACCGCGGGCGATGAGCACGGGATCCTGCTTAGTGATGCCCGTGGTGAAGTAGGAAACGGCCAATCTGGCGGTGAGAAGGGGCAGAGCCCGCTGCTCGACGGCGGACAGCTCGCGTCCATAGCCGGAGAGGAAAGCTGTCTTGAGGTCTGGGCGCCTGGGCCAGACCGCGCCGTGCAGCCACACGAAATCGTCCACGGCGATGCCGTGGTCGGCCTGTTCGAAGTCGATCAGGCCGTGAGTGCCGTGCGTGGCGTCCCACAACCAGTTGCGGGGCGAGTAGTCGCCGTGGCGGTAGACGAGAGGGAGATCCTCGGCAAGACGAGGCAACTCGAGGACCACCTGCCGCACCAGGGCGCGCTGGGTGCCGGTGAGGTGTTCGGCGGTGCGCTCCAGACATGTTGCGGCCTCGTCCGCCTGCTCGGCCACCGAGGCCCTGATGGCATCGCGTGCCTGCGCTGTGATCTGGTCGGGCAGATCGTGCCACCGCCGCAGCAGCCGGCCAGCGAGTTCGTGCATCCGGGTTTCGACCTCGACGGTGAGGGGGAGCCCACGGACGACCAGCCCCGGCACCGGTGAGGTCATGATGGCCCGCAGGCCGGGATCCGCAGCCAGCAGGCGGGGAACCTCGTGGGGTGCGAAGCGGGCAGCGTGCTCGTAGGCGTGCACCTCGCGCGCGTAGTCCTTCTCGGTGAAACCCAGCTTCACATAGATCTCGTCCGTGCCCGAGGCCACGCGCCAGACCCTGGAGTAGCCGCGAGGCCAGGAGGCGTCCACGACAGTGTCGAGACCGGGCAGGTGGTGGGTCACCCATTGCCGCAGGCCAGTGGGCAAAGGTGCGTCGAGCGTCATGCGAGGGATATCCTCCGGATCGCGTGGACTTGACCCGCCGGCCGATGTCGGCATCGAGGTGAGGGCCTGCA
>JBOHFT010000302.1:0-3758 GCA_050699815.1 Pseudonocardiaceae bacterium
CCACTCACGGGCATTTCAGTGCCCCGTGGCACTGAAATGCATGAAGTCCACCGGTGCTGACCACCGCCCGCCCCAGGTCCAGCCCGCCGCCTCGAACGCTTTTACCGCCGGGCTGCCAGCCAGCACCATGCCCGGCCGCACCCGGTTGCGCTCAAGGTAGGAGGAGGCCAGCTCGGGCACCACCAGGTCGCCCAGGATGTACGGGTTGTGGAACGGGTTGAGGTCGATGGCCAGCCCGTAGGCGTGCGCCGACCAATTACCCTGATTCACGATCGTGCGGCAGACGAAGGCGTTGGTGTTGTTGCCGTCCCCGGTGGGTGGCAGGTCCAGCTCGGGTGCGGCCGTCACCCGCATCTCCTCGATCGGGAAACCGGCCGCGAACAGCTGCTCGAAGATACCCACCACGTCCTGCGCGACCTTGGCGTTCACCAGCATCTCGCCGGTGTGCACCCGGCCGTCGAAGCCGTGGAAGGACATCGTGAGGTAGCGCAACTGGTCGGCGGGCACCGGGCAGGCCGGTCGCCAGGTGCTGCGGGCCAGCACCGGCGGGGGCACCGGGCTGATCGTCGACTCGAAGCCGCCCGACGTGGGCGGCGCCAGCCCGTCGACAGTGGGTAGCCGGCGGTCCACCAGCGCCGGGGGAGTGGCGCGCACCGCCCCGTACCCGTCCCGGCGCCGGGACAGCGGCTGGGCCCCCACCACCCACACCGGGGGGCCTATCGGGGTGGGCTCTGCGGAAGGGGCGGGTTCTGCGGAAGGACTTGCCTGCGGGCGGGCGGGTTGCCTGGGCGGGGGCTGCGAAGCTGCGGCCCGGGTCTGGTTGGAGGCGGGAGCCGGCTCGGGGGCGATGCTCCAGGCCACCATCAGCGCACCGGTGAGCAGCCACAGCAGGGGTCGGGAGCGCAGTGCCACCTCACCACGATGTCACGCTCCACCTGATGGGATGCCGCGACCCGCGGGCACCCGGTACTTCTGGTAGGCAGGACTGGTGGACCGCATGCTGCTGCACCGCAGGCTGGCCGCCGGCCTGTCGACTGCGATGATCTACGCCGTGCCCGACGCGCAGACCGACGTGATCGGGCTCTACACCGGGTTCGGTGTCGCGGTGGCCGGGGCGGAGTTCACAGCGGACGGCATCGTGCACGTGCCGATGCGCCGCGAGGGATCGGCGAGGGCCCGCTGACGATGAGTGCCGCCCGGTACCCGTTCTCCGCGATTGTCGGGCACGACGATCTCCGGCTGGCGTTGCTGCTGACCGCGGTGCATCCAGGGATCGGTGGGGTGCTGGTCCGCGGGGAGAAGGGCACCGCGAAGTCGACCATGGTCCGGGCGCTGGCCGCCCTGCTGCCCCCGGTGACCGCGGTAGCGGGATGCCGCTTCGGCTGCGATCCGGTGGCCCCGGACCCGACCTGCCCGGATGGCCCGCACACCGCTGCCGCCGGGCAGGCCATCCGCCCGGCCCGCCTCGTCGAGCTGCCGGTCGGCGCCACCGAAGACCGGCTGGTGGGCTCGCTGGACCTGCAACGCGCCCTGGCCGAGGGCGTCTGCGCCTACCAGCCGGGGCTGCTCGCCGCGGCGCACCGCGGCGTGCTGTACGTCGACGAGGTCAACCTGCTGCCCGACCATCTCGTCGACGTGCTCCTCGACGCCGCCGCGATGGGCCGCGCGCACGTGGAGCGCGACGGGGTGTCGGTCACGCATGCCGCGTCGTTCGTGCTGGTTGGCACCATGAACCCGGAGGAGGGCGAGCTGCGCCCGCAGCTGCTGGACCGCTTCGGTCTCACCGTCGAGGTGGCTGCCTCCCGGGAGGTCGGGGCGCGGGCCGAGGTGGTCCGCCGCCGGCTGGCCTACGAGGCGGACCCGGCCGGTTTCGCGGCGGGCTGGCGCGGCGACGACGTTGCGCTGGCGCAGCGGATCGCCCTGGCCCGGCCGGTGCTGGCCGGGGTCGCGCTTCCGGATGGTGAGCTGCGCCGGATCGCCTCGGTGTGCGCCGCGTTCGAGGTGGACGGGATGCGGGCCGATCTGGTGCTGGCCCGCACCGCCCTGGCGCACGCCGCCTGGCGGGGAGTCGGCGCGGTGGACGAGGGCGACGTCCGGGTCGCCGCCCGGCTGGCGTTGCCGCACCGCCGCCGCCGCGACCCGTTCGACCAGCCCGGCCTGGACGGCGAGCAGCTCGAAGACGCGCTGCGTCATGCGGATGCAGCGCCGGACGATCCGCCCGACGGCCCCGGAGGGGGTGGCGCCGAGGAGCCGGCGGGCGGCGGGTATCCCGCTGGGACGGGCAACGGCACCGCGCCGGACCGCCCGCTGCCCGCCCCCACCGCACCGTTTCGGGCCCGGCTGCTGGCGCTGCCCGGGGTCGGCGCCGGTGCCCCTGGCCGCCGGTCCCGGGCCAGGACCAGCACCGGGCGCACCGTGCGGGCCGCCACCACCGACGGCAGCGGGCTGCACCTGCTGGGCACGCTGGCCGCCGCCGCCCCGCACCAGCACGCCCGCGGGCGCCACGGCCCGGGGCTGGTGGTGCACCGGGCGGATGTCCGGCGCGCGGTGCGCGAGGGGCGGGAATCCAACCTCGTGCTGTTCGCCGTCGACGCGTCCGGCTCGATGGCGGCGCGGGCCCGGATGTCGGCGGTCAGCGGCGCGGTGCTGTCCCTGCTCCGCGACGCCTACCAGCGCCGCGACAAGGTCGGCCTGATCAGCTTCCGGGGCACCCAGGCGCAGGTGGTGCTGCCCCCGACGTCGGCGGTGGATGCCGCCGCGGCCCGGTTGCGGGCCCTGCGCACCGGGGGGCGTACCCCGCTGGCGGACGGGCTGCTGCGCTCGGCGCGGGTGCTGGCCACCGAGCGGCTGCGCGACCCCACCCGGCGGGCGTTGCTCGTGGTGCTCACCGACGGCCGGGCCACGCACGGCGGGATGGCCGCCGCGCTGGCCGCGGCCGGCCTGCTGCGCCGCGATGGGGTGGCGTCGATCGTGGTGGACTGCGAGTCCGGCCCGGTGCGGCTGGGGCTGGCCGGCCGGCTCGCGGCCGCGCTGGACGGCGGGTGCGTGCGGCTGGCAGAGCTGTCCGCCGACGCGGTCGCCGGGGTGGTCCGCGCTGCCCGGGGAGCTGCTTAGGAGGGTCGAGATGCCGCAGGGCGTACCGGTCAGGGTTCCCGACGACGGGCTGAGCACCCGGCAGCGCCGCAACCGGCCGCTGCTGATCGTCCACACCGGAGCGATGAAGGGCAAGTCCACGGCCGCCTTCGGCCTGGCGCTGCGCGGCTGGAACGCGGGCTGGTCGATCGGGGTGTTCCAGTTCGTCAAGTCCGCGAAGTGGAAGGTCGGGGAAGAAGCCGCCTTCCGGGCGTTGCACGAGGTGCACCAGCGGACCGGGGCGGGCGGGCCGGTCGAGTGGCACAAGATGGGTGCGGGCTGGTCCTGGGCCCGCAAGCAGTGCACTGACGAGGACCACGCCGCCGCCGCGGCACAGGGCTGGGCGGAGATCGCCCGCCGGCTGGCCGGGCAGGTCCACGACCTGTACGTGCTCGACGAGTTCAGCTACCCGCTGCACTGGGGCTGGGTGGACACCGGCGAGGTGCTGGCCACCCTGGCGGCCCGGCCCGGCCGCCAGCACGTCGTGATCACCGGCCGCAGCGCCCCGCCCGCGTTGGTCGAGGCCGCCGACCTGGTGGTGGAGATGACCAAGATCAAGCACCCGATGGACGCCGGGCAGAAGGGCCAGCGCGGAATTGAGTGGTGACCACCCGTGAGTGGCGTTG
>JBOHFT010000303.1:0-3673 GCA_050699815.1 Pseudonocardiaceae bacterium
GTGTGTCGTCCTGCCATGCACCGTGTGTCGTCCTGCCATGCACCGTGTGTCGTCCTGCCATGCACCGTGTGTCGTCCTGCCATGCACCGTGTGTCGTCCTGCCATGCACGGGCAGCACTAAACTTGGCCCTGGCGAGGATGGAGCACAGCAGCAAAAACATGGAGTACAGCAGCAAACCGAATGCGCAGAAATACGTGCCCGCAGGGATGTTCCGCAAGGGCGACGGGCATTTGCAGCATATTATGGCATTGAGCGCGCACTTCGGCTTCAAGGAGACTCCGGTCATGAAATTAGACTGGACTGACCACCCAGCCCTTCAGGTTTACCTGACCCATTAACCGTGCCAACCACAGCGTACCGCCGGGTCAGGCGCCGAGTTCGGTGATCAGCTCGTCGGCTGCCCGGTAGGCGTCCAGCTCACCCACGACAACCCGCTTGGCCAGCCCGGGCAGTAGGGGGCTGCCGCGCCGGACGTCGCCGAGCTTCTCCCGCAGCTGCGCCAACGCGATGGCCTCGATCTCGGCTATCGCGCGGCGTTGCCGGCGGGCGTCCACTTCACCGTGCTCGATCATCCAGGCCCGGTGCTCCCCGATCGCCCCTACGAGGTCATCGATACCCTCAGATCTGGTGGCCACCGTGCGGACGATCGGCGGCCGCCAGCTCGGGCCATCCTTGCCCCGGCGGCCCAGCGAGATCATGTACTTGAGGTCCCGGACGGTCTGGGCGGCACCGTCGCGGTCGGCCTTGTTCACCGCGAAGACGTCGGCGACCTCGAGGATTCCGGCCTTGGCCGCCTGAATCCCGTCGCCCATCCCCGGCGCCAGCAGCACCACGGTGGTGTCGGCCAGCGACACGACCTCCACCTCGGACTGGCCGACGCCGACGGTCTCGACCAGCACCACGTCGAAGCCCGCGGCGTCGAGCACCCGCAGCGCCTGCGGGGTGGCCCAGGCGATGCCCCCCAGGTGCCCCCGGGTGGCCATCGAGCGGATGAAGACACCGCCGTCGAGCGTGTGGTCCTGCATCCGCACCCGGTCACCCAGCAGGGCGCCCCCGGAGAACGGTGAGGACGGGTCGACGGCCAGCACCCCGATCTTCTTGCCGACCCCCCGCAGCGCCGTGACCAGCCCGCTGATCGAGGTCGACTTGCCCACCCCGGGCGGGCCGGTAATGCCGACGACCTGGGCCCGCCCGGCATGCGGGGCCAGCGCGGCGGCGACCTCGCGCAGTTCCGGGGCACCGTCCTCGACCAGCGAGATCAGCCGGGCGACGGCCCGGGGCTGACCTTGCCGGGCGCCGCCGACCAGCTCGTCGATATCGAACCGGCGGCGGGGGCTCACGCTGCGTCGTCGCCGGGCACCCGCAGGATCAGCGCGTCACCCTGGCCACCGCCGCCGCACAGCGAGGCCACGCCCACGCCACCGCCGCGCCGACGAAGCTCCATCGCCAGGTGCAGCACCAGCCGGGCGCCCGACGCGCCGATCGGGTGCCCCAGCGCGATCGCCCCGCCGTTGGGGTTGACCCGTGCGGGGTCGATGCCGAGCTTGCGGGTGGACACCACGCCGACCGCGGCGAACGCCTCGTTGATCTCGACGATGTCGAGATCGCGCACGTCGATGCCCTCCTTGCGGCAGGCCGCCAGCACCGCGTTGGCGGGCTGCTCGTGCAGGCTGGAGTCGTCGGGCCCGGCCACCATGCCGTGCGCCCCGATCTCGGCCAGCCAGGTCAGGCCGAGCTCGACCGCCTTGGCCTTGCTCATCACCACGACCGCAGCGGCGCCGTCGCTGATCGGCGACGACGACCCAGCGGTGATGGTGCCATCGGCGGCGAACGCCGGGCGCAACTTGCTCAACCCCTCGGCGGTGGTCTCCGGCCGGATGCCCTCGTCGGCCGCCACCACGACCGGGTCACCCTTGCGCTGCGGCACGGTCACCGGGGTGATCTCCGCGGCGAACAGTCCACTGTCCACCGCACGCCCGGCCCGCTGATGCGACTGCGCGGCGAACTCGTCCTGCTCGGCCCGGGTCAGCTGGTGGCGCATGCTGTGCTTCTCGGTGGAGGCACCCATCGAGACCTGGTCGAACGAGTCGTGCAGGCCGTCGTAAGCCATGTGGTCAATCATCGTGACGTCGCCGTACTTGAACCCGGCGCGTGACTTGGACAGCAGGTGCGGCGCCTGGGTCATCGACTCCTGGCCACCGGCCACGATGATGTCGAATTCGCCGGCCCGGATCAGCTGGTCGGCCAGCGCGATCGCGTTCAGCCCGGACAGGCACACCTTGTTGACGGTCAGGGCCGGCACGTCCATCCCGATGCCGGCATTGACCGCCGCCTGGCGCGCCGGGATCTGGCCCGCACCGGCCGTGAGCACCTGCCCCATGATCACGTACTGCACCTGCTCGGGCGCGACGCCGGCGCGTTCGAGCGCGGCCTTGATGGCGAAGCCCCCGAGCTGCGCGGCCGAGAAGTCCTTGAGCTGACCCAGCAGCCGCCCCATCGGGGTGCGGGCTCCGGCCACGATGACGGAACCGGTCATGGCGCAACCTCCAGCGTGACCAGGGCAGTGGTTGTCTTTCGGACCTTACCGCGCATGATGGCCACCGCACGCTGATGACGACGAGCACACCCCGACCGGCCGTACGCTGCCAACCATGCAGCAACTCACGTCTTTCGTCACGGCGATCGACCATGTCGGCATCGCGGTGCCCGATTTCGACGCGGCTGTGGAGTTCCACCGCGCCACGTTCGGGTTGGAGCTCGTTCACGAAGAGGTCAACGAGGAGCAAGGGGTGCGCGAGGGCATGCTGCGCGCCCCCAGCGACCCCGGCACCGGCGCCGCGGTGCAGCTGCTCGCCCCGCTGGGCCCGGAGTCCACGATCGCCAAGTTCCTGGACCGCCGCGGACCTGGGCTGCAGCAGCTGGCCTACCGGGTCACCGACATCGACTCCGCCATGGCCGCGCTGCGGGCGGCCGGCGTGCGGCTGCTCTACGACACCCCCCGCCGCGGCACCGCGGGCTCCCGGGTCAACTTCGTGCACCCCAAAGACGCCGGTGGCGTGCTGGTCGAGCTGGTGGAGCCGGCGTCAGCTGAACCTGGCCGATGCTAGATTCCCGGCAGGAAGAAACGGACTAAGCGGCTAAAAAGGAGATGAGCAGTGCTCATCGTCACGCTGGTGATCAACTACCGCAACCAGCTGAGGCGGCTGGTCAACGAAGTTCTGATCTTTGAAGGCCCACTGGTGACGCAAGGGCACGGAACCTACCTTGGCGAGGGCGCCAACCCTGCCGGAGTGACGTCCTGCTGACCCGTTCGTGGCCCGGAAACGCGGGTGCGCAAACGACCGGCCGCGCGGTACAACAACGCCATGGAGGAGCAGCGACTGCCCGGTGTGACCGCGGGTCCTGAGCTGCGGGGGAAGCGCGTCGTGCTGGTGCCCGTGACCGCGCAGCACGTGCCGGACCTGCGGCGGATCCTGCGCACGCCGCAGGTGTGGCTGCGCTGGGGTGACGAGGCCGTATCGCCGCAGTGGCCCTTCGACGACCCGTCCGCCACCCGCTTCGCCGTCCTGCTGGACGGGGCGGTGATCGGAATGGTGCAGTACGGCGAGGAGGAGGAGCCCGCCTACCGGCACGCCTCGATCGATGTCTTCCTCGACCCCGTCGTGCACGGGC
>JBOHFT010000304.1:0-3668 GCA_050699815.1 Pseudonocardiaceae bacterium
CTGGCCTACCTGCCCAGTTCGCCCACGCTTCAACTCCGGCATTGCGCACGCGCAGATGTCGAGCTGCTACCTGCTCGACTCCCCGCAGGATGATCTCGACTCGATATACCAGCGGTACGTGCAGGTGGCGCGGCTGTCGATCGCCCGGTTCGTACGTGAGCAGCGTGCCGACCACGTCATGGTGCTCATCGCTGAGGTGGCCCCGGAGCACTGGTGGGAACGGGTGCTGTTCAACCGCCGAGGGGGAGTGGTCGCCCGACACGTGTCGGCCTCCACCAACGCGGTAGTGTGTCGGCTGCGCTACCGCCTCGGCCGCACGTCTCGCCCGCGTCAGGGAGCACCCGCTGTGGCAGAAGCGGTCCCGGCGGACCGCTGACGCCGCCAGCTCCTCGTGGTGCACTCAATGCGTTGTCGATCTCTTCAGCTGAAACGTCTTCACTGTCAAGCCGCTGCGTCGCGGAGTTCGGTCTCGACGGCGGGCGCCAAACGGGCGAGCGCGCGAACGCACCGGTGAGTCTTGCGTGTCTTCGTCTCTTGCTCCTCAGACAGGTCGATGCCATGTTTACCGAGGAACCTCCTCGTCTCGGCGGAGACCCGCAATGCCTGCGATGGCCGTGAACAATCTGCGCAGGGGTCGTCGCCCTGTGACTGCCGCCCCTACCATTGCTGTCTCCATGTCTCGCTTGAGCGACGCTGAGCAGATGAACGACCGGGGCATCGCGTCCACCTCGACGACGAGGTTCCGGGAGCGGCGGAAATCCGCTGGACGCTCGGTCGAGACGACCGGGCGAAGCTTGACCACCGAGTCGCCACCGCCGTACTGAATTCGGCGCGCGCGGACGATGGCGCCGCGCCCGCTGAGCAGCAGATCCGGAGTGTCGAAGAAGTACACCTGGCGGATGTGGGCGTTCAGCGGATCGATGCCCAGCGCGGCGGCCGCCGACCGATGACGACCCTCGGCCACGGTGGCCTTGAGTTCCACACTGTCGATGGTCCCGACGAGCCGTAACGCTCCCGGGAGGGCACTCCAGAGCAGATCGGCGAGGGCCACCCGCGTTCTCCTTCGGCTCCTGCGACCGGCGCCTGTGCCCGGCGGCATATCACCGTTATGGTGCGGACCGTGGCGGGACGAAAGGGGATGGACGCAATTCTGACGTCCTCACCGCAATTGCTGTCGCGACGTTGACACCTCCGGTTGACGCACGACACGTCGGCAGGGGCTCTGCGCCGAGCGCACGTCCACTCTGGGTGGCCCCCTGTCGCACGGATGGGCGATGCGATCTCCGATCCCCGTCGCCGGTCGCGTCAAGAAATCGTCAACAACTGACCTAGAACCATCAGGGGATCGGAAGAATTCCACCAACGGGTGACATCCAGGCGCACCATCGAGACGGCGGCCGCTGTCCCAGCGTGTCGGCAGGAGAAGGGTGTTCGCTGATGGCCGATCTGGCCTACGCGCTGGTGTTCATCGGGGTCTTCCTGGTGCTGGTTCTCACGCTGCGCGGTTTGGAGCGGTTGTGACTGCCGTGGAGAACGCCGTCGCGCTGGTGCTCGCGCTGCTGCTGATCGGGTACCTGAGTTACGCGCTGGTCCGACCGGAGAAGTTCTGACATGCCCGATACTGCCGCCGGCCTGCTGCAGGTCGCCCTGCTCCTCGCCGTTCTCGTCGCGGTCTACCGGCCGCTGGGCGACTACATGGCCAGGGTCTACACCGCGACGACCCATCTGCGCGCCGAGCAGGTGATCTACTGGCTGGTCCGGGTCGATCCCAACTCCGACCAGCGCTGGACCACTTACGCCGCAGGCGTGCTGGGGTTCTCCGTGGTATCGATCGTGCTTCTCTACCTGCTGCAGCGGCTGCAGGGCTGGCTGCCGCTCAGCCTCGGGCGGGGTGCCGTGGAACCCGGCATCGCGTTCAACACCGCGGTGTCGTTCGTCACCAACACCAACTGGCAGTCCTACGTGCCCGAGTCGGTGATGGGCCACCTGGTGCAGATGACCGGGCTCACCGTGCAGAACTTCCTCTCCGCAGCGGTGGGCATGGCGGTGGCTGTCGCGCTGATCCGGGGGTTCGTGCGCAGCCGGACCGACCGGCTGGGCAACTTCTGGGTTGACCTCACCCGCGGCGTGGTCCGGATCCTGCTGCCGATCTCCGTACTCGGGGCGATCGTGCTGATCATCAGTGGGGTGGCGATGAGCCTGCGCGCCGGGGTCGCCGTCACTGGGCTGGACGGCAGCTCGAGCACTATCGCGCTGGCGCCGACCGCGAGCCAGGAAGTGATCAAGGAGCTGGGCACCAACGGCGGCGGGATCTTCAACGCCAACTCCGCGCACCCGTTCGAGAACCCGAACTCCTGGACCAACCTGTTCGAGATCTTCCTGCTGCTGGTCATCCCAGTCTGCCTGACCCGCACGTTCGGCCGGATGGTCGGCAATGTCCGGCAGGGCTACGTGCTCGTCGCCGTGATGGGGCTGATCTGGGCAGCGATGCTGTCCGTCACCTGGTGGGCCGAGACGCACCCCAACGGTGTCGCCACGCTGGCCGCCGGGGCCGCGATGGAGGGCAAGGAGGTTCGCTTCGGCATCCCGTCCAGCGCGCTGTTCGCCATCTCCACCACCGGCACCTCGACCGGGGCGGTGAACTCGCTGCACGACAGTTACACCGGCCTGGGCGGCGGAATGACCCTGCTCACCATGCTGTTCGGCGAGGTCGCGCCGGGCGGGGTGGGCACCGGGCTGTACGGCCTGCTGGTGGTCGCCGTGATCGCGGTGTTCCTGGCCGGGCTGATGGTCGGGCGAACCCCCGAGTACCTGGGCAAGAAGCTGGGGCGCCGGGAGGTCACCGCGGCGGCGATCTCGATCCTGGCGATGCCCGCCGTGGTGCTGCTCGGGACCGGTGCGGCGCTGGCGCTGCCGTCCACCCTGGACGCGCTGAACAACTCCGGGGCGCACGGCCTATCTGAGGTGCTCTACGCCTACGCCTCGGCGGGCAACAACAACGGCAGCGCCTTCGCCGGCATCACGGTGACCTCCGGCTTCTTCCAGTCCACCCTGGCGGTGGCGATGGCGTTCGGCCGGTTCGTCCCGATCCTCGCGGTGCTCTGCCTGGCCGGGTCGCTGGCCCAGCAGAAGCCGGTCCCGGTCACCGCGGGCACCCTGCCGACCACCGGCGCGCTGTTCGTCACCCTTGTCACCGCCACCGTCATCCTCATCGCCGCGCTGACCTTCGTCCCGGCGCTGGCACTCGGTCCCTTCGCGGAGGCATTGGTATGACCCTCGTCAAGGAACGCCAGCCCACCGGCGCGGAGAAGCGCGCGGCGCGGGCCGGTGTGGCTGCTGGTGCCTTCAGTCCCGGGCAGTTGGTGTCCTCGCTGCCCGATGCGGTGCGCAAGCTCGACCCGCGTCACCAGCTGCGCAACCCGGTGATGTTCGTGGTGTGGGTCGGATCGGTGCTGGTCTCCGTGCTGGC
The DNA here is from genome assembly GCA_050699815.1 of Pseudonocardiaceae bacterium. Lineage (GTDB taxonomy): Bacteria > Actinomycetota > Actinomycetes > Mycobacteriales > Pseudonocardiaceae. The sequence goes on from JBOHFT010000304.1 coordinate 3,470, forward strand.
CGTGGTGCGCCCCGGAGTGTTCGCGATCGGGGTGGCGGCCTGGCTGTGGTTCACCGTGCTGTTCGCCAACCTCGCCGAGTCGGTCGCCGAGGGCCGCGGCCGCGCGCAGGCCGACACGCTGCGCCGCACCAGGAAGGAGACCGTGGCCCGGCGCCTCTGTGGACAACCCGTGAGTGGCGATGCGAGCCATGGCACGCAT
>JBOHFT010000305.1:0-3663 GCA_050699815.1 Pseudonocardiaceae bacterium
AACAGCGCCTGCACCAGACCAACCAGACGCTCCCGGCTCAGACCAGCCGGCGTCTGCACCACCAGCGCCACGCCGAGCCCATCGACCGAGCCACGCTCGCACAACCAACGCATGGCCGGCGTCAAAGGCACCACACCCGGTGCTGCATCAGCCGGCTCATCCATCACGGTGGTCGTGACGACCGCCTCGGCCACCGCCGCCAACCCCGCCGGCGTCCTGCGCTCGAACACATCCCGCGGGCAGATCGCTACCCCAGCCTTACGCGCCCGGCTGACGAGCTGGATTGAGATGATGCTGTCTCCGCCAAGGGTGAAGAAGTTGTCGTCGACGCCGACCCGGTCCAGGCCCAGCACCTCGGCGAACAGCTCGCACAGAATCTGCTCCTGCGGCGAGCGTGGCGCGCGGTGGGACGTGTCCGGGTACGGGTCCGGCGAAGGCAGGGCCTTGACGTCGAGTTTGCCGTTGATGGTCAACGGCAACGCCTCCAGGACCACCAGCGCGGCCGGGACCATGTAGTCAGGCAGCCGCTGCTGCAGATGCTCCCGCAGCCGCGGCACAAGCGCGCCAATTTCACGGGCCCCTACCGGGTCGTTCGCGCAAACATCCAGCGTCTTGCGGGCAGTGGGGGCTGGGCGGTACACACCGGTCAGGGCACCCGTCTGCCGTGCGATGACGAACAGCGCGTCATAGCTGCCGTCTACGGTGTCAGCCCAGGTGCACACGACCCGGTACCCGAGACGCTGGCCCACCTCGTGGAGGGTCTCCGGCTCAACACCGCCGTCAATGGCGAGGCTGGGCAGTACCTCGGCGATCGGGCCGCCGTCATCCAAAGCGCGCAACGCAGCCGCCTCGGGCGCCACACGCGCGTTGGGAACACGGCACACCCGCATACAATCAGGCCGCTGCCCATGGAGATACGCCTCAAGCGCGTCGACGTCGACAATCTGGGCGCCCCAGACCAGCTGCGGGGCGTCGGCCAGCGACATCATCTCCGCTGGGGTTTTGCGCACGGTGACGTCGTAGCGGTAACGGGTCAACTCGTTGTGAGACCAACCCCGTTTGATGCGAATGTCGACCCCACCGACATCAGGCAGACGCTCGTGCAGACCCGCGAAATAGCCCGGGGCGACCAGCAACTCCCGCTCCAACCTGACGGCCCGCTCGATCATCCGCCGCACCCGGCCCGCATCAGCCGACCCATCGATTCGGGCCAGCTGAACCGCAGTGTGGAAACAGCGCAGCAATCGCAGGTCACGCACATCCCCGACGAACACCGCCCCACCCGGAGCCGTCAGCGTCATCGCCTTGCCCAGCATCTCGGTCAGATAGCCGACGCTGGGGAAATACTGGATGACCGAGTTGACGATGACCGTGTCGAAGAACCCGGTTGGCAGCCCGCCGATGTCGTGGGCGGGCTGGCAGGCCAGCTCCACCCGCGCCGCCAACCCCGGATCACCAGCCACATCGGCGCGCAGCCTGTCGATCACCGGAGCGGAGAAATCGGTGGCCCAGTACGCCTCGCAGTCCGGCGCCAGCTGTGACAGCAGCAGCCCATTGCCGACTCCGATCTCCAGCACACGGCCGGGTCGCAGCTCGCGGATGCGCGCCACGGTCGTCTCCCGCCACTCGCGCATCTGCGCGAGGGGGATCGGCTGGCCGTCATAGCTGCTGTTCCAACCAGAGAAGTCCTCAGCCGACAGCGCCGTAGGGACTGCGGTGTACTCAGCGTCATAGACCTGCTGCCACTCCCCGATCTGCTCCCGCTCCGCGCGGCCACGATCCACGTCCGCCAGCTGGGCGGGGACGACATAGCCCACCAGACGCCGCACCCCCGAGACGTGGGCGTCATCAGCGACCACTGCGGCCTGCGCCACGTGGGGATGCTGAGCGAGGACGGCCTCGACCTCACCCAACTCGATCCGAAAGCCCCGGATCTTGACCTGATCATCGACCCGGCCCAAAAAGTCCAACACGCCGTCAGGACGCCGACGAACCAAATCACCCGTCCGATACATCCGCGTACCGGGAGTCCCATATGGGTTAGGCAGATAGCGCGTGGCAGTAAGGGCGGCGCGTCTGAGGTAGCCCCGGGTAACGCCCGCGCCGGCCAGGTACAGCTCGCCGGGGACGCCGCTGGGGGTTGGGCGCAGGTGGGCATCCAGGACGTAGACGCAGGTGTTGGCGATGGGGGCGGCCCAGCTAGTGCGGCCGTCATGATGCCAGCCGTAGGCATCGACGGTGCATTCGGTGGGGCCGTAAAGATCGTGGACGACGCTGGCGGGCAGGGCGCACAGCCGCTCCCACAGGCGAGCGGGGGTTGCCTCGCCGCCCACAGCAATGACGGCTGGGCAGTAGCGGTCAGGATCGAGGAGTCCCCATCCCATGAGCTCCTGCAGATAGGTAGGGGTGAGGTCGACGAAGTCGATGCGCTCATCCGCCAGGTAGGCCAGGAGCCCGTCGGGGTCGCGGCAGGTGGCCTCGTCCAAGACGTGGAGCTGGTGGCCGCCGATCATCCACAACAGCGGCTCCCAGGAGCCGTCGAAGGAGAACGAGGCGATGTGGGCGGCCCGGAGCTGACGTCCGCCAGCAGCCGCCTGGGCAGGGACCATGAGGTGGTGGCAATGGGAGCCGTACAGGTTGGCCATGCCCCCATGGGTGGCCAACACACCCCTGGGGACACCGGTGGATCCGGAGGTGTAGATGACGTAGGCCGGGTGCTCCAGACGCCAGCGGTCCGCGCGGGCGAAGCCGGGCCGCTCGGCGTCGGTCGGGTCATCACCCGGCAAGGCATTGACCTCGCTGGCGACGTCAGGGTCATCAAGAACAATCCGGTCAACATCCACGTCAGGTAGCGCGACGGCACTGGCCGTGGTGGCGAAGAGACACACCGGCGACGCGTCGGTGAGCATGAACTCCAGCCGGTCGGCCGGGTAGTCCAGGTCCAGCGGTAGGTAGGCGGCGCCGGTCTTGAGCACCGCAAACAACGCCGCCACCATGTCCGCCGAGCGCGGCAGCGCCAACGCCACGACCCGCTCCGGACCCGCACCTCGCGCGATGAGCAGCCGGGCCAACCGATTGACCCGCGCATTCAGCTCCAGAAAGCTGAGCGTCACCTTGCCGAAGACCAGCGCGACCGCATCTGGGGTGCGCTCTACCTGAGCTTCGAGCAGCTCCGCCACAGTCAGGTCGGGCATCATTTGCTCGGTGTCGTTCCAGGTGGTCAGCACCCGGAGGCGCTCGTCGGGAGAGAGGAGCTCAATCTGGCTGACCCGCATCGACGGGTCGGCTGCCAGCTGCTCCAAGAGCCGCACCAGCCAACCTGCCATCGCCTCGGCCGCAGCCAGGTCGAACACATCGGAGCGATACTCAAGGTTGATCGACAGGCGCTCTCCGGGCAGGACGGTGAAGCCAAGGGGGTAGTGGGTGGCGTCGTGACCCTCTGCATCAGTGATCCGCAGACCGGGCACAGACTCGGCCAGGCCGCCGGGATCGGACGGGAAGTTCTCGTACGCCGCCAGGGTGTCGAACAGCTGGCCCAGACCGGCCAGCCGTTGGATGTCGGCCAAGCCGAGATGATGATGGGCCAACAGCCCCGCCTGCTCAGCCTGCAAGCGGGTCAGGACCTGCGCCACCGGCTCCCCGGGCCGCAGCCGAACACGCACC
>JBOHFT010000306.1:0-3646 GCA_050699815.1 Pseudonocardiaceae bacterium
GGCCTGCGCGGTCCTGGGGATCCGGCTGACCCACTCCCAACCCGGCCGGCCCGCCGGCCGAGGTAAGATCGAAAGGTTCTTCAAAACGGTTCGGGACCAGTTCCTCGTCGAGGTCGCCGACGCCGGCGCGGGTGCGCTCAGCCCGGTGAACACCCTGGCCGAGCTCAACGCCCTGTTCACCGCCTGGGTTGAGCAGGTCTACCACCAGCGCATCCACTCCGAGACCCAGGTGGCGCCGCTGGCCCGGTTCCTAGCCGCCGGGCCGCCGGTCCCGACCCCGGCCGACCTGCTGGGCGAGGCGTTCCGGTGGGGTGAGTGGCGCACCGTGACCAAGACCGCGACGGTCAGCCTGCACGGCAACCTCTACGAGGTGGACCCGGCGCTGGCCGGGGCCCGGGTGGAGCTGGTCTTCGACCCGTTCGACCTGACCGACATCGCCGTGCGCCACCACGGCCGGGCCGTGGGCAAGGCCGTGGGGTTCCAGATCGGCCGCCACGTCCACCCCAAAGCCCACGCCCAGGCCCCCCACCGGCCGCCCCGACCGGCATCGACTACCTGCACCTGATCCAAGACCGCCACACCCGCTCGCTGGGTGAGCGGCTGCGCTGCGCACAGCTGGCCGACCCCGACCAGCGAGCCGAGCCCCACCAGCGAGCCGAGCCGGCCCCCGACAGCGACCCGGTGGGCTCGAGAACCGACCAGCGGCCACCACCAGACCCCGACGGGCTGCCCGACGACACCGACCTGCTCACCCTCGCCGACACCGACCCGGGTGCCGGAGCCCAGGCCCCACCCGATCCGGCGCTGGAAGCAGAGCTCGCCGCCTTCGCCGCCATGACCCACCGCGGCGACCCCCGCCGACCCCGCCGAGGAGCAGAACCGATGAGCCTGGACAAGCTGTGCGCGTTCTACGGCTTCACCCGAACCCCGTTCCGCCGCGATCTGGCCCCAGCCATGCTGCACCGCCACGGCGGGCACGCCGAAGCCGTCGCCCGGATCCGCTGGTGCGTCGCCGAGACCGCCCTCGGGGTCATCACCGGGGAGGTCGGCGCCGGCAAGACCGTCGCGCTGCGCGCCGCCCTGGCCGAGCTCGACGCCTCCCGGCACACCGTCATCTACCTGCCCAACCCCGCGATCGGGTCCCGCGGCCTCTACGCCGCCGTGGTCAGCGGCCTGGGCGGAACCCCCCGGTTCCACACCGCCGCGCTAATCGCCCAGACCATGGCCCACCTCGCCGCCGAGAAACACGAACGCGGCCGCGCCGTCATCGTCGCCGTCGACGAAGCGCACCTGCTCTCCACCGACCAGCTCGAGGAGCTGCGGCTGCTCACCAACACCGAAATGGACTCCGTCGCCCCGTTCACCGGGCTGCTGCTGGGCCAGCCCACCCTGCGCCGCCGGATCAAACTCGGCGCCTTCGCCGCGCTGGACCAGCGCATCGCGCTGCGCTACGCCCTGCCCGGCATGACCGAGATCGAGACCCGCGACTACCTCACCCACCACCTCAAGCTGGTCGGCCGCAGCGACCCGATGTTCTCCGATCACGCCACCGCGCTGATCCACCAGACCAGCCGCGGCCTGCCCCGCGCGGTGAACAACATCGCCCTGCAAGCCCTCGTCGCCACCTACGCAACCAACAAGACCATCGTCGATGAGACCGCCGCCCGCGCCGCCGTCGCCGAAGTCACCGCCGAATAACCGCGAGCCGATCATGACGCCATCGTGAACATCACACCGACGACATGACCACCAAGACCCCGCCCCGAACCCGGGACGGGACCTTCAGCATTCCCCGACAACCGCAACCAGCGTGACGCCCTCATCCTCACTGAGCGTGGCGGGCAACACGGGATCCACTCCTCGGGATCACACGAGGCCCGGGAGGTCTCCCACAACACCAGCACATCGAACCGGCGCGCCTTGACCGCCTCCAGCACATGCTGCCAGTTCTCCCGGGCACACCGGGCGAACCGCGACGCCGAGCGGCCCGGATCGGCATAGCGCGCGGTGATCGTCAAGCCGTACCGCTGGCAGGCCTTCGCGTTCTCGGCCTGCTGCTGATCGACCGACCGCTCCCGGTCCTCCCGGTCGTCCTTGACCCGGCTCACCCGCTCGTAGGTGCCCGCCGTGACAGCGGTCTGTCCTCCTGTGACCATGTCCGCTGCAGTAGCTCACTAGCGGACACACACCAGCCGAATGGCGGTCTGGCGCTAGGGCAACGTCCAGTCCACTGGGTCGGCTCCCAAGCCTGCGAGCAGGGTGTTGGCGCGGCTGAAAGGGCGGGAGCCGAAGAACCCGCGGTCGGCTGACATCGGCGACGGGTGCGCGGACTCGATGCAGGGCACGTCGGAGAGCATCGGACGCAGGGTGCGCGCGTCCCGGCCCCACAGGATCGCCACCAGCGGCTGCGCTGGACGCGCCCCCAGCGCGTGGATGGCCTGTTCGGTGACCTCCTCCCAGCCCTTGCCGCGGTGCGAGCCCGGGCGCCCGGGTTCCACCGTGAGCACCCTGTTGAGAAGCAGCACACCACGCTCGGCCCACAGGCTGAGATCCCCGTTGGACGGCGCGGGCAGGCCAAGGTCGTCGCGGTACTCCCGGAAGATGTTGGCCAGGCTGTGCGGCAGCGGCCGCACATTCCGCTCGACCGAAAACGACAGCCCCACCGCGTGGCCCGGGGTCGGGTAGGGATCCTGTCCGACGATGAGCACCCGGACCTGGTCGAAGGGCTGGCTGAACGCCCGCAGGATGTTCGCCCCGGACGGTAGGTAGCGCCGCCCCGCGGCGATCTCCGTTCGGAGGAACTCCCCGGCAGCGGTGATCTGCTCAGCCACCGGGGCCAGCGCGCCGGCCCAGCCGGCCTCCACAATGTCGTTCACAGCAGCGGGCACGGTCTGCGACCCTATCGAGCGGTCAGCGGGCAGGCTGCGCCGCCACCGGGAGCAGCTTGCCGAAGCATCGGCATCGCGGGCTGCGCCGGTACATCCCGAACGGAGAGATCTCGGTGTAGCCCGATGAGGTATAGAGCCCGATCGCCTCGGGCTGGTGAATCCCGGTCTCGAGTACCAGCCGCCGCTGACCAGCATCAACGGCCCGGCGCTCCAGCTCGGCGAGCAAGACCCGGGACAGCCCCCGGCCGCGCGCCGCTGGGACCACGTACATCCGTTTGAGCTCGGCATCCCCTTCGGCGAAGTCCGGGCCGGACTCCTGCGCCCGCCAGCCGCCGCAGGCCATCGCCACCCCATTGAGGTAGCCCACCACGAAGGTTCCGCGGGGTGGCCCGAACTCGCTGACGTCGATCGGCGTGGCGTCCTTACCACCGTAACGGTGGACATATTCCTGCTGTAGTTCGGTGATCAGCCGGCGGACGTCGGGATGGTCGAGGGTCAGCGTCCGCAGCTCCACGCCAAGCAGCCTACGACTGCTCGCGAGTGGTATTGAGCGCCATAACACTGTTGCGCACTCACGAGAAATGTGCCCAGCCTGCCGAACCCACGTAGGGCCGGCCGTCGACGGTCACGCCGCGGCCCTCTCGCACTGCGCCGAGCGCCGTCCAGCCGGCGGGCAGCGCGACCCCGGCGGGGAAGCTCGCCAGCAGCGCGTGGTCCTCTCCCCCGGTGAGCATCCAGTGCCGCGCGTCGGCGCCTAG
>JBOHFT010000307.1:0-3609 GCA_050699815.1 Pseudonocardiaceae bacterium
GGGCGACAAGGGGTATGTCGGCAACGATATGATCACCCCTATCAAGAAACCCGTCCACCGAGAACTCCTGGACTGGGAGAAAGAGTTCAACACGCAGATCAACAAGATTCGTTATGCCATCGAGCAGACCATCGCAAACTTCAAGACCTGGAGAATCATGCACACCGACTACCGTCGCCCCCTTGCAACATTCGCGACAACCATCTCAGCTGTAATTGGACTGCACTTCTACACGGCCGCCTGAATAATCCTCATTGGCGCTGTTCGCGGCGGGGTTCGCGTCGTGGCTGACGTCTCGGGCGTACTCGCCCTCGGCGGCGGCTGGCAGGCTGTATCAGTTCGATCAGCTCAGCAGATGGCTTCAGCGCGAGGGGTTTGCCGTGGGCGAGCTGACCGGCGAGCAGGCCGAGCGGTTCGCCGAGGCGCGCCGGGCGGCGGGCTTGGTGTCGTGGTCCTCGCCGCGCAGCGTGGCGCTGCCGCTGGGGTATCTGCGGCAGCTGGGAGCGGCGCCGACGCCGACACGGGTTTGCCCGGCGGGTCCGCTGGAGGAGTTGCTCGCCGATTACCGCCGGTATCTGTCGGTCGAGCGCGGGCTGTGCGATCACACGGTGCTGGATGCGTACGGCCCGGCCGCACGCCTGTTCTTGTCCGAACGGCAGGGCTCAAATGGGCTGGGCCTGGAGCGGATGTCCGCGGCGGACGTGAGTTCGTTTCTGGCCCGTGAGTGCCCGAAGCGCAGCGTGTCCGGGGCACGGGATCTGGTCGGCGCGCTGCGATCGTTGTTGCGCTACCTGCACCTGGCGGGGTTGATCGCAGCGCCGCTGGTCTGGGCCGTCCCGTCGGTTGCCGATCTGCGGGATCGCACCCTGCCACGTGGCCTGGGGCCGGTCGCGGCGCGCAGGCTGCTGGCAAGCTGCGATCGGCGCCGGCTCGTCGGCCGGCGTGACTTCGCGATCCTGCTGCTGCTGACGCGGCTGGGGTTGCGGGCCGGTGAGGTCGCCGCGATCACCCTGGACGACCTGGACTGGCGGTCCGGGATGCTGGTCGTTCACGGCAAGGGCAGCCGGGAGGACGCGCTGCCGTTACCGGTCGATGTCGGCGAAGCTATCGTGTCCTATCTCCGCCGCCGGCCGCGGTGCGAGTGCCGGGCGCTGTTCTTGCGGGTGACCGCGCCACGGCAGGGGCTGAACCGGTGCACGGTCGCGTGGGTGGTGCGCGCGGCGTGTGACCGGGCCGGGCTGCCCCGCGTCGGGGCTCACCGGCTGCGCCACACGGCCGCGACCCAGATGCTGCAAGCTGGGGCGTCGCTGCCGGAGATCGGCCAGATACTTCGTCATCGTGAGCAGAAGACCACCGCGATTTACGCCAAGGTCGACTACACCGCGCTGCGGGCGCTGGCGCGCCCGTGGCCCACGCCGGCAGGTGTGTCATGAGCGCGCTGCGGGCGGCGTTGGATGACTACCTGGTGATCCGTCGCCGGCTCGGCTTCACGATGCCCCAGGACGGGCGCATGCTCGAAGGGTTCGTCGAGTTCCTCGACCGGGCCGGCGCGCAGCAGATCACGACCGAGTTGGCGCTGGCATGGGCGCGGCTCCCTGTCAACGTCCATCCGTTTACGTGGCGTCAGCGGCTCAGTGTTGCGCGCGGTTTCGCCCGGTATCTGGCCACGCTCGACCCGGCCAGCGAGGTCCCACCCACGGACCTGCTGCCGGGGCATCGCCCGCGGATCGCCCCCTACGTCTACTCCGAGGAGGAGATCGCGGCGATGATGGCAGCCGCACGACAGCTGTGGCCACCGCTGCGCGCGGCGCGTCACGAGACGCTGATTGGGCTGCTGGCCGTCACCGGCTGCCGGCCGGGAGAGTTACTCGCACTCGACCGCGCCGACGTCGACCTCAACCACGGCGTGCTGCACGTGCGCGCGGGCAAGCAGAACAAACAGCGCGAGGTTCCACTGCACCAGAGCACGGTCAACGCGCTACGCGCCTACGCCCGCCAGCGGGACGCCCGCTTCCCGGCAGCGTCCACGCCAGCGTTCTTCCTGTCCGCGCGGGGAGGTCGGATGGGCCGTGCCGAACTCAACCAGACCTTCACCACGCTGATCCGCAAGGTCCGCCTGGACGGGCGCGGCGCTCGCCTCCGCCCCCGGCCGTATGACCTCAGGAAGACCTTTGCCGTGCACACGCTGCTGGACTGGTACCGGGCCGGCGAAGACGTTGACCGGCGCATGCCGCTGCTGTCTACGTATCTGGGGCATGTCGACCCGGCCAGTACCTACTGGTATTTGGAGGCGGTCCCCGAGTTGCCCGAACTCGTCGGCCAGCGCCTGGGCCAGCTGCCGGTAGGGCCGTCATGACTGCGCTCGCCCCCGCGCTGCAGGCGTTTTTCACCGACCGGCTGATCACACAGCGTGACTCGAGCCCGCGCACCATCGCCGCGTACCGCGACACGTTCCGGCTGCTGCTGCGCTACGCGCAGACCCAGACCGGCAAGCAGCCGTTCGAGCTGGACATCGACGACCTCGACGCGCCGTTGATCGGCGCATTCCTCACCCACCTGCAACGCGATCGTGGCAACAGCGCCCGCACCCGCAACGCGCGCCTGGGCGCGATCCACTCGTTCTACCGTTTCGCCGCGCTTGAACATCCCGAGCACGCGCACACCATCGCGCGGGTGATGGCGATACCGACCAAGCGCCACGAGCGCACCACGCTCTGCTACCTCGACCTCGCCGAGATCACCGCCCTGCTCGCCGCGCCCGGCCGCGGCACCTGGCTCGGCCGCCGCGACCGTGCACTGCTCGCGCTGATGATCCAGACCGGGGTCCGCGTGTCGGAGCTGGTCGGGCTGCGCGTCGGCGACGTGCACCTCGGCACCGGCCGCCACATCCGTGTCCTGGGCAAGGGACGTAAGAAGCGCGCCACTCCGTTGACCGGCGAGATCGTCGCCCTCCTGCAGCAATGGATCGCCGAACGTGGCGGCGCACCCGAAGACCCGCTGTTCCCAACCCGTCAAGGTCGACCGCTCAGCCGCTACACGGCCGGACTATTCGTTGCAAAATACGCCGAGACAGCGGCAGCCGCCTGCCCGTCGCTGACGACCAAACGCGTCACCCCGCACGTACTCCGCCACACCGCGGCGATGCTCTGGCGGGCCAAGCAAGTCGACATCGCCACGATCGCGCTGCTACTCGGTCACGAGAGCACCCAGACCACCCACATCTACGAACATGCCGACCCCGCGCTCAAGGAGAAAGCGATCGACCGGACCGCGCCGCTCGGGATCAAGCCCGGCAGATACCGTCCCTCTGACACGCTCCTCGCCTTCCTCGAAGGGCTCTGACTATGTTGAGCGGGTCACCGCCGAAACCCCATGCTGCAAGGAGAATCCCGACCCGCCGACGGCGTCCTCAACATAACCAGCGGCAGGACATACATCCGTTTATGTTGAGATCAACATAAACGGTTCGGAGGGGGGCCACGCGGAAAATGACCCAACCCGGGTACCTCGCCGCGTGGCCTACCCTGAGGGTTATTCACGAGCCCTGATAAATGATAGATGAGTCGTCCGCGGCGCGCCCGCTTGGACGACGGCCCGCTTCTCGAAAGA
>JBOHFT010000308.1:0-3558 GCA_050699815.1 Pseudonocardiaceae bacterium
GAATACCGCCGCGATCCAGCACAAAACCTCCGGCATCGGGGGTGATGCCGTCCGCGCCCGTCACCTGGCGGTCCAGGACGACTCTCACCAGTCCTCGGTGCTCCCGACGTCGTCCTCGACCGCGTCCAGGTCACCGGTGTCCGGGCTGGTGGCGGTGCGGCGGTAGGCGTGGACGACGACGTCGACCTCGGTGTCCAGGGAGTCCATGGTGGCGAGCTCTGCGCGCGTCTCGTCGCTGACCGACCAGTAGAAGGGGGTCATCAGGAGAAGGTTGGCGACCTGGCCGGGGCCTCGCAGGCGCAACGGGCGGCGGATTCGGTCGACGGTGATCAACTCGAAGCCGTTCTGACCGGCGAGGGGGTCGGCGGGCTTGTGCTGGACAGGGGTGTCGTACAGGAGTTCTTTGAACGCGAACAGGTGGTCCTGTGCGGGACCGCCGACCAGGACCACGCCGCCGGGTCTCACGACACGGCGGAAATCGGCGGCGGAGACTGGCGAGAAATGGGCGAGCAACACGTCCACCCGGTCGTTGAGAACCGGCATTCGGTGGGTCCCGGCGACCGCGTACAGCCCGTCGGGGTCTCGCTTGGCGGCGACCTTCACGCCGTGCTTGGAGATGTCCATCCCGCACAGCACCGTGTCGTTCCCGCGGCCGGTGGCCACGAGAAGGTTGCGCAGGCGCCGCAGGTAGTAGCCCTCGCCGCAGCCTGCGTCCACGACCACCGTGCCGGGACGGGGCGGCAGGTAGGTGGCGATGACGTCGGCGACGCCGTCGGCGAGGGCATGGTAGTGGCCGGTGTCGAAGAAGTCGCGGCGTCCGGCGATCATCTCCCTGCTGTAGCCGGGGTCCTTGGAGCGCCGGTGCTGGGCCAGCAGCAGATTGACGTAGCCTTCGCGGGCGACATCGAAGATGTGGCTGTTGACACAGCGGAGGCTGCGGTCGGCTCGGGAGAGGGGCTCCTCGCACACCGGGCAGCGGAAGACCCGCGGGGCGGGGTCGATCGGGCTCACACCGTGTGGTGCCGCCGCGTCACCGGCCTGGTGATGAGCACATCGTGACAGATGTGGCTGGAACTGCTCATTCGCCCGGAAGTGGCGTCACTGGTTGTCGTCGTCGAAGAGTTCGCTGACGGATTCGTCCTCGAAGATCGCTTTCATCGTGCTGGCGAGGATGCCGGCGATGGAGACGATCTCGAGCTTGCCCGGCAGGTCGCAGTGGTCGGGGATCGGCAGGGCGTTGGTGACGACGACCCGCTCGATCTTTGAGGCCATCAGCTTGGCGCACGCGTCGCCGCTGAGCACCGGGTGCGTCGCGCAGGCCACGATCCGCTTGGCGCCGTGGGCGGCCAGCGCCTCAGCCGCCCCGCACAGCGTGCCAGCGGTGTCGATCATGTCATCGACCAGCGCGCAGATCTTGCCCTCGACGGGGCCGATCACCCCCAGCGTCTGCGCGACGTTGTGCGCGGTCCGCGTCTTGGCGAGCACCGCGAGGTTGGCGTGGGGCAGCCGCTCGGCGAACTTCGACGCCAGGTGCACACCGCCGGCATCTGGGGAGCAGACCACCACCTCCTCATCGCCGAAATATTGGATCAGCCAGTCCACCAGCAGCGGCAGCGCGGTCAGGTGATCCAGCGGCACGTCGAAGAACCCCTGGATCTGACCGGTGTGAAGGTCGACCGAAACGACCCGGTTGGCGCCGGCGGTCGTGAGCATGTCGGCGAGCAGCCGGGCGGTGATCGGCTCGCGCGACCTGGCCTTGCGGTCCTGGCGGGCGTAGCCGTAGAACGGGCACACCGCGATGATCCGTTTGGCCGACGCCCGTTTCGCCGCGTCGATGAGGACGAGCTGCTCCCAGATCCGGGCGTTCACCGGGCGGGAGTGGGTCTGGAACACGAAGACGTCGCTGCCGCGCACGTTCTCCCGGTAGCGGCAGTACAGCTCGCCGCTGGCGAACTCGTGGATGTCGACGTCGCCCAGGCGCATGCCGAGATGATCGGCGACCTCCCTGGCCAGCGCGGGATGGCCACGCCCGGCGAAGATCTGCATCCGTTTCTTCGTGACGATCTCCATATCCCATCCCTTACTCTGGGCGGGCCGCCCTGCGCTTGCGCTCGGCGTAGCCGGCCACGATGTGCAGCTCGCCGCGCTCGATGGCGAGGGCGCCGTCGGGCACGTCCTGGGTGACGACGGAGCCCGCGCCGGTGTAGGCGTTGTCCCCGACGCGGATCGGCGCGATGAGCATCGTGTCGCTGCCGATGTGGACGCCGTCGCCGATCTCCGTCTGATGCTTGGCGAAGCCGTCGTAGTTGACGGTGACCGTGGCGGCGCCGATGTTCGACCCGCGCCCGATCGTGGTGTCGCCGATGTAGGACAGGTGAGGGACCTTGCTGCCCTCACCCACCCGCGCGTTCTTCATCTCCACGAACGTGCCCGCCTTGGACCCCGCCTCCAACCGCGTGCCGGGCCGCAGGGAGGCGTACGGGCCCACGACCGCGCCCGGCCCTATCCACGAGCCGACCACCACGCTGAACGTCACCGTCGCGCCCTCGGCGACCGCGGTGTCCACCAGGCGGCAGCTCGGCCCGATCTGGGCGCCCGAGCCGATGCTGGTCGCGCCCTCCAGATGCGTGCCGGGCAGCAGGACCGCGTCGCGGCCGACCCGCACCTGCGCACCGACATAGGTGGTGGCGGGGTCGACGATCGTGACGCCGTCGCGCATCAGCCGCTCGAGCAGCCGGCCGCGCAGCACCGCCGCCGCACCGGCCAACTCCACCCGGTCGTTGACCCCGGCCACAACCCGCGCGGGCACGCGCACCGCCGCGACCCCCTCACCGACGAGCGGGCCGATCACGTCCGTGAGGTACTCCTCACCCTGCTCGTTGCCCGGCTTCAGGCCCGCCAGCTCCCGCGCCAGCAGCTTTTGGTCGAACACGTACATCGACGCGTTCACCTCCGTGATGGCCCGCTCGACCCCAGACGCATCCCGATGCTCGACGATCCTCACCACCCCACCGCCCCCATCCCGCACAACCCGCCCGTACCCCACCGGATCCTCGACCACCGCGGTGAGCATCGTCACCGCATTCCCCCGATGCGCGCCGAGCAGCTCCCCAAGCACCTCACCGGTCACCAACGGCGTGTCCCCCGGCACCACCAGAACCGAGTCAACCCCGTCAAGAGCACCACCAGCAAACGCCTGCCGCACCGCATGCCCAGTCCCCAACTGCTCCGCCTGAGTCACGCACACAAGCCCAGGAAGCCCAACCGCCTCAGCCTCCGCCCGCACCAATTCCGCTTGATACCCAACGACCACGACAACCCGCGCCAACTCAAGTGACCGCAAAGCCTCCAGAACCCACCCCAACAGCGACCGCCCGCAAGCGGAATGCAGAACTTTGGCGGTCTCCGACTTGAACCGCCGCCCGTTACCGGCAGCAAGAACGACAGCAGCAACAGACATGGGCCTAGGAACCGACAAGTAGCCGCGCGGCCAAAGCAACAGGAGGCGGGCCGCCGTCCGACTGAGGACCTTGGAGGGCGGGTTAAAGAGCCTTGGCT
>JBOHFT010000309.1:0-3475 GCA_050699815.1 Pseudonocardiaceae bacterium
CCGTCGGGGTCGGTGTCATTGCCCAGGACGCCGGGCGCGGGCACGGTCAGGGGGGTGTCTTCGGGGGTGGTGTAGGTGTCATCCACTGCGGTGGGGGCATGGTTGATTCCCCAGTCCGGGAGTTCGTCGATGCCCGGGTCGGTGGTGAGCTGGGTGGGGCTGGTGCCGTCGGTGTTGATCACCCAGATCTCGGCGTCGCCGTCGCGGTTGCTGCGGAAGGCGATGCGGGTGGAGTCGGGGGAGAACGCGGGTTCGCCGTCGAAGCCCGGGCTGGTGGTGAGCCGGGTGGTGCTGGTGCCGTCGGCGTTCATCACCCAGACCTCGGCGCCGCCGATGCGGTTGCTGCGGAAGGCGATGCGGGTGGAGTCAGGGGAGAACGCCGGCTCGTCGTCGATGACCGCGTTGGAGGTCAGCCGGGCCGGAAGGGTGCCGTCGGCGTTCATCACATAGATCTCGTCGTTGCCGTCGCGGAAGCTGGTGAAGGCGATGCGGGTGCCGTCGGGGGAGAACGCCGGCTGGCGGTCGAGGCCTGGGGCGGTGGTCAGCCGGGTCTGGGCGGTGCCGTCGGCGTTCATCACATAGATCTCGAAGTCGCCGTCACGGAGGCTGGTGAAGGCGATGCGGGTGCCGTCGGGGGAGAACGTCGGCTCGGAGTCAATGCCGGGGCTGGTGGTCAGCCGGGTGGGGCTGGTGCCGTCGGCGTTCATCACCCAGATCTCGGCGTCGCCGCCGTTGCGGTGGCTGCGGAAGGCGATGCGGGTCGCGTCGGGGGACAGCGTCGGCTCGCCGTCGAAGCCCGGGCTGGTGGTGAGCCGGGTCTGGCTGGTGCCGTCGGCTCTCATCACGTAGATCTCGCGGTTGCCGTCGCGGTTGCTGGTGAAGACGATCAGGCCGTTGGGGCCGGGGCCGGCGACGACGGCTGCCGCGGGCAGCGGGGCCAGGATCGCGATCAGCATGGTGAGCACGATGGTCACCGCACCGGCCAGGGCTGAGGTGCGTGTTGCGCGGGCGGTGACCGGGCGTGGGTGGCCGGCTGTGGTGGTGCCGGGTTCTGCCGGGGTGCTATAGCGGGGGGCAGGGGGCATGACGGGAGTTCCTCCAGGTAACGGGGCGAGGCTCGTCTGCGGCTGCTGGGTACCAGACGGCACCTCACTCGAAAGAGTGATACTAGTGTGACTTTTCGGGCATATGTTGTCTAGTTTGTGTTAGGTACGACGTACACCTGTGGTGAAATATCGCGTTCGGGTTACCACGGTGGTGGTGTGGTGGATGCTTCTGATCGCGCTGGCAAGCCCCGTGGTCACCCGGGCTGCCCCATGCGGACACCGTCGGCAACCCTGACCCCCGAAACGGTGCCCGGCCCGGGGCGAACCCGGTTCTGCACGCGGTGACCATCCGGCCGATCTCACTCGGCGCCGAGTCCGCCGGTCAGGGCGTCGCTGCCCGGGCCGCCGCGGAGGATGTCGTTGCCGGGCCCACCGGTCAGCGCGTCGTTACCGGCCTGGCCGTCGAGGGTGTCGTCGCCGCCCTCACCGGACAGCGTGTCGGTAAAGCCGCCACCGCCGCAGAGCAGGTCGATACCGGCGCCGGCGTTAAGGATGTCGATGCCGTTCTTGCCCAGCAACACGTCCGGCCCAGCGGTGCCGGTCAGCGTGTCGGGGGCATTGGTGCCGACGATCACAGTGAGCGTGGTAGCCGCGGTGGCCGCACCGTCGGAGACGGTGACGGTCACGATGGCCTGCCCGGACGACGCGGGGATGGTGGCGGCGGTCAGGGTGCGGGTGGCGCCAGCACCGCCGGTGGTGAGGCTGGCGTTGGGGAGCAGGGTTGGACGAGGTCGCCGTCACGGTGAGCCCAGCGGGATCGTTGTCGGGGTCGGCCAGCGCCAGGACGCTGGTGGCGGTGGTGCCGTTGATGTCGCACGACCCGCCGGCGGCGACCGCCACCGTCGGGGCGTCGTTGACCGGGGTCACGGTGATGGTCACGGTGGCGGTGAGGGTGCCGTCGGTGGCGGTGTAGGTGAACGAGTCAGGGCCGCTGTAGTTGGGGTTGGGGGTGCAGGTGAAAGACCCGTCCGCGTCCAGGACCACGGTCCCGTTGGTGGGCAGGGTGCCGACGGTGACGGTCAGCGGGTCACCGTCGGGGTCGGTGCTGCCCCCACTGATCAGCCGCGCACGAGGTTTGCGGGATCCGTGACGGGCTTCGGGGCTTCCCACTCACCAGCGGCACACGGGGCGTCACCTACCCTGGCCGACCGTGCACCCTCCCTTACCGAGCCCGCCCGGCGCCTGCCGCCGCTCGGTCTTGGTGCTGCTCGCGGCGGCGGCGCTGCTGGCGGGGTGCTCGGTGACACCGGCCTTCCCGGAACGCCACGCCGGGGAGTTTCACCCCAAACCGGAGATCGGGACGCACGCCGAGCCGAGGCCGCAGCTCCCGGGGTCGCCGGGCGCACCCGGCCCGGGCCCGCGCGGCCAACCGCCGGGACCGCCCCGAGGCTGCACCGACCCCGACCCGCAAGTCGTCGCGACGTGCCTGGAGCCGATCTCCGCGCTGGTCGTGCTACCGGGATCCGCGCTGGCAGGTCTGGCCGCTGAGCGCACCACGGGCCGGATCCTGCGGGTGCAGCGGCAGCGGCCGACCCAGGAGGTGGCCGCGCTGGCGGTGGACCCCGCAGGTGACGGTGGGCTCACCGGACTTGCGCTGTCCCCCAGCTACGCCGAGGACGAGCTGATCTACGCCTACATCACCACCCCCATCGACAACCGGGTGGTCCGGATCGCCCGCGGCGACACACCCAAGCCGGTGCTGGTCGGTATCCCGCGGGGCCCGACCGGCAATGCAGGCGCGCTCGCGGTCGATTCACGCGGGATGCTCCTGGTGGCGACCGGGGACGCCGGCAATCCGGCTGCCGCCGAGGACCCGCAGTCCCTGGCCGGCAAGGTCTTGCGGATCGACACCCGCGGCCGCCCCGACCCACGCAACCCGGGTGGATCCAGAGTGCTGGTCAGCGGGTTGCACGCACCGGGTGGGCTGTGCATCGACCCACACGCCAAGGAGTTGTGGGTCACCAACCGTGGACCCGTCCATGACGTGCTGTACCGAGTGCAGCCGGGACGTCCGCTGGGCCGGGCCTCCTGGACCTGGCCAGCGCGCGCGGGGGCGGCCGGGTGCGTGGTGATGCTGGATCGCATCCAGATTGCGTTCACCAGTGGGGCACCGATGTTCGCGGTGGGAATCGGGCCGGGCGGCACGTTCGTCGGCCAGCCGCTGGAGATCCCACTGCAGCGCTACGGCCGGGTGTCCGCTGCCGCGCTGAGCCCCGACGGTCAGACGATCTGGCTGGGCACCGTCAACAAGACCGGCGGGACGCCGATCTCCAGCGACGAGCGGGTGTTCGTGCTCCCCGACCTGGTGGGCCCCGGCGGAGGCCAGGACTGAGGTGTGGACAACCCGTGAGTGGCGATGCGACCTATAG
>JBOHFT010000310.1:0-3372 GCA_050699815.1 Pseudonocardiaceae bacterium
GCCCGTGTTCGCGGAGTGATGGGGGCAGGGCCTGGGCTGCGGGATGGGCGGGTCGGGGTCGTAGACTGCGCGGGTGCAGGTGTGGATGGATGTCGATGCGGTCGCGAGGGCGGCCGGCCAGTTGGAGGACCTGGCGCGGGAGTATGCGGTGGCGGCGCGGCGCATCGAGGAGGTGCTGGCCGAGGCGGGCAAGACCTCCAGTGCCCCGCGGATCGCCCGGGAGACGGGCAATCTGTTCGTCGAGGTCGCCGGTGACCTGCGCCGGCGGGTCGAGCTGATGCGCGCCGCTGATGGGAGGTGCTGGCCGCCGGTGATGATCAGCGCGATCGTCGACCGCCTGCCCGGGTGGACGTGTATGAGCGCGACCGTGGCGCAGCGGCAGCTGGACGGCCATCTGCGGGCAGGGTCGGCGCCGGCGGCGATCTTCGCGTGGTGGAACAGCCTGTCGGGGGTGGAGCAGGCGGCGCTGCGGCGGTCCGACGCGCGGCTGATCGCCAGCCTGGACGGGATCCCCCCGGATGTGCGTGATGAGCTCAACCGTCTCGCGGTGGCCGCCCAGCTTGTCCGGTTGCGCGCTGAGCTGGCCGAGCTGGCCGGCCGGGGTGTCCGCGGCCCGGCGGCCCGGGGCCGGCTCGCGGAGCTGAGGGGTCTGATCGCCAGCCACGAGGCGATGCTGGCCGGCGACCTCACGGTGCTGGTCTATGACCCGGCCGGCGACGGGCGGGCGGTGGTGGCGCTGGGCGATGTGGCCACCGCCAGCCGTGTCGGGGTGATGGTGCCGGGCATCACCAACCAGCTCGACAACTATCACCGCATGATCCCCAACGCCCGCCGCCTCCACGCCCGGGCGTCGCGTCTGGGCTCGACGGATCATGCGGTGGTCGCCTGGCTGGGCTATGACACGCCGGAGATGGGCCTGTCCGCGGCGGGCGTCCGCCGGGCGGAGCGGGGGGCGGTGGCGCTGGTGGGGTTCGTGGACGGGGTGCGGGCGGTCAACAGCCGTCGGGCGGAGGTGGCGGTGTTGGGCCACAGCTATGGGACGCTGGTGACCGCCACGGCGTCTCGGAAGGGGCTGGGCGCTGATCGGGTGGTGTTGGCGGGCAGTCCTGGTGTGGGCGCTGGGCATGTGTCTGAGCTGGGCATGGCGGCGGGCGACGTGTATGCGGTGCGCACCGCTGATGATCCTATCCGTCATGTGTTCCACGCCGATGAGGTGTTGGGTGTGGGCTCGGTTGCGCGGTCGCCGGGCCAGCAGGACGCGCATGGTCCTGATCCGTCCGGGCCGGGGTTCGGCGCTGTCCCGCTGCCCTACGACGACCGCAGCCACGGACACTCCCAGTACTACGAGCCGAGAAGTCTGTCACTGGGCAATCACGCGCGGGTCATGCTCGGCAGGGAACCCAGGGCCCAGCCTGAGGTGGCGGGATGAGCCGGAGGCGTTGGGCCGGGCTGGCTGCGGCTTTGGTGATGACCGGATGCGGAGGGGAAGGCTCCATGGAGACCCTGCAGGCCGTGACGCGGATCAAAGAGCTGATCGACGCCACGATCGCCGAGGTGGCCCCGCACGCCGAACTGACCCCGGACGATGAGCGCACCGGCGCACCCTGTATGGACAGCGTCGGGGGGTTCACTGAGCAGGTGAACTATGACTACGGCTTCCGGTTCACGGTGGCCGACGGGCCGACCGGTGAGCGTATGGTGCGGGAGGCGGCCCGCTATTGGAAGCAGCGGGGCTACCAGGTCATGGAGTATCTCGACGATTTCGAGATCCCTGAGATCTTCGTCGATCAGGACGACTTCAATTACAGCTTCACGTTCGCGCGTGAGGCGCTGCTGGTCTCTTTGGGCGGCTCGACGCCGTGTGTGGACCCGCTGCCCAGCGGTGTGGACAACCCGCTGTTGGATCCGGCGTCAGGGTGACCGCGGGCCCCAGCTCTCCAGCGTGTCGGCTTGGCGTCGCAGGTGGCGCGCCTGGTGGCGCAGCGCGTCGGCCTCGGCGTCGAGTCCTCGCGCGACGTGTGACAGGCCGTCGGCGGCGGCGTGGAGCGGGTTGAGCCGGTCGCGCAGCGCTTGGCGGGTCTGGTCCGCGGCGTCGCCGCCCCACATCGGCTCCTCGATCAGGCCCGCGGCGATCACCGCGCCCGTGGGCAGCCCCAGCGCGCGGCGCCGCAGCTCCTGTGCCCACAGGTCCTTGCGCGCCGCCCGCGCCTCAAGCGCGCGTGCCGTCTCATACAGGTCTTCCGGAGTCCTCACACCGGGAGAATAGGGGGTCTTCTCACGTTTCCGTGGGCGGTCGGGTCTGTCCAGGCGCAAGCAGAGTCACGCTCGCGGTCCACCTGGCTCAAGATCTCCACCGTCGAGCATGGCCGCGCACAGGCCAGCGGACCCGTAACGCGCACACGGCCAGTCCACGTCCTTGAAGGGCCACCGCGAAGGGCCACCGCGAACACAGCGCCACCAAGCGGTACACCCAATCCGTGCATAACGGATATGAAGGGTTGCCGAATCACACACCATCACCCGTTAATCTGCGAATGTCCTTGCGCAGCAGCCTCCTCCATGCCATAATCAAACATATGTACGAGACGGTGGTGGGGCAGAGCCTGACGGCGCGGGGCGCCGTCGATGCGCTCGCGCCGCTGCTCGACATCCTCGCCGGACTCCACTGGGACACCCTCGACGGCGACACGCTGAGCCGCTGCGTGGTGGATCTGACACGCCACCGAGACCGGCTCGACGGGCTGTGCACCCTCGCCATCGCCGCCCACGACCGCACGCAGGCATGGAAAGCCGACGGCTGCCGGTCGGAGAAACAGTGGCTGGCCGCGCACTGCCGGACCAGCATGGGCGAGGCCGCCGGGCGGGCTGAGACCGCGCGCCGGCTGGCCCAACTGCCGGAGACGGCCCAAGCGCTGGCCGACGGCACGATTACGCCGGCCCATGCCAGGGTGGCGGCCAAGGCGATGCGGGACCTGCCCGACGAGGCGGTCCAGGGGTTGGACCGCCTCGTCGCCGAGCGGGGCGCCCACACCGACGCCGGGCAGCTGCGGGAAGCGCTCAGCGACTACGCCCACCGCGTGGCGCCCGAGAGTCTGGAAACACGGCAGGAGCGGGCGTGGGCCACCCGCCGGCTGAATGTGACCCGCACCGGTGATGACGGCGCGCTGCTGGAGGCCAAGCTCGACAAGGTCGGCGCCGAGACCGTCCTGACCGCGCTCGCGCCGCTGGCCGCCCCCCACGGCGAGCATGATGAGCGCACCGCCGAGCAGCGGCGCGCGGACGCGCTGGTCGAGCTGGCCCGACGCAGCCTCAACGGCGGCGGCCTGCCCGACACCGGCGGCGTCCGCCCACACATGACCGTGATCGTGGACC
>JBOHFT010000311.1:0-3364 GCA_050699815.1 Pseudonocardiaceae bacterium
GCTGTCGAACAGGCTCGCCCCAGCGGGCAGCTCACTCCACGCCTGCACCTGCGCCAGCGACACGAAATCGAACCGCCGCGACTCGACCTCCGCGGCCTGCAGCTCCCGCAGCCACGACACCACCTCCCGCCCACCATCAAGGCGCACCCGGGTCGGCACCGTGTTGATGAACATGCCCACCATCGACTCCACACCCGCCAGCTCCGCGGGCCGCCCCGACACCGTGGTACCGAAAACGACATCACGCTGACCGCTATACCGCGACAACAGCACCGCCCACGCGCCCTGCACGACCGTGTTCAGCGTCAGGCCATTGCGCCTGGCGACCGACTGAAGCCGCTGCGACTCCTCGGCCGAGAGCTCGACCCGGACCGTCTCGGCGGACTCGGTGCGGTGCGCTTCGAGGGGTGGCCGGTCGTAAGGCAACGGGGTCGATGACTCGAACCCGGACAAGGCGGCCCGCCAGTGCTGCTCGGCCTGCTGCTGGTCCTGCTCACCCAGCCACTGCAGGTAGTCCCGGAACGGCCGCCGGGCCACCAGCGCGGGCGGCCGGCCCGCGACGATCGCCGCGTACTGCTCGCACACCTCGGTGAACACCGCGGCCAGGCTCCAGCCGTCCAGCACCACGTGATGGAAGGTCCAGACCAGCAGCACCTCGTCGTCAGTCAGGGTGGCGATGGCCAGCCGCAGCAACGGCGGCGCGGTCAGGTCCACCCCGGCGGCGCGCTCGTGGGCCGCGACCCACGCCAGCTCCCGATCCCGCGCCACCTCGGGCAGGCCACGCCAGTCGTGGTAGGTGATCGGCACGGCGACCCGGCGGTGCACCACCTGCAGTGGCTCCTCGACGCCGTCCCACACCACGGCGCTGCGCAAGGCCGGCGTGCGGTCGGCCACCCGCTGCCAGGCCGCACCCAGCGCCTGCGGGTCAGACACCCCCGACAGCCGCAGCCGGACCTGGTCGACATAGGCAGCCGAGTCGGTGTCGACCAGGCTGTGGAACACCATCCCGGCCTGCAACGGCGTCAGCGGGTAGACGTCCTCCACGGTGCGGCCGTCACCGGCGACCCGGTCGATCTGCTGCTGGCTGAGCCGGGCCAGCGGGAAGTCCGACGGGGTGCAGCCACCGGCCTGCCGCTGGACCGGCGTCAGCCGGGCCGACTCCCAGCCCGGCTCGGCTGCCGGGTCCATCGTGACGACGGTGGCCAGCTCGGCGATCGTCTGGTGCAGGAAGACGTGTTTGGAGGTGATCCGCAGGCCGGCCTGGCGGGCCCGGGAGACGAGCTGGATGCTCAGGATGGAGTCGCCGCCGAGCTCGAAGAAGTTGTCCTCGACACCGACCCGGTCCACTCCCAGTACCTCGGCCCAGACCCGGGTGAGTTCGCGCTCGATCGCGGTGCCCGGGGCCCGGTACACCGACCCGGGCACCGGCTGGGCATCGGGGGCGGGCAGGGCCCGCCGGTCCAGCTTCCCGTTGGCCGTCAACGGCAGCTCACCGAGCTCGACGAACACCGCGGGCACCATGTAATCAGGCAGGCTGCGCTTAAGCCACGACCGCAGATCCGCCGCCGTCGGCGCGGTCGGACCGGCCGCCACGAGATACGCCACCAGCTGCTGGTGGCCGCCCTCGTGCTCCCGCGCGACCACGACGCCCTCGGCGATGTCGGCGTGGCTGCGCAGGGCAGCCTCGATCTCACCCAGCTCGATGCGGAATCCCCGGATCTTCACCTGATGATCGGCCCGACCCAGGTACCCCAGGTCACCGCTGGCGTTGTACCGCACAACATCCCCGGTGCGGTACATCCGCGAACCTGGCGCCCCGAACGGGTTGGCCACGAACCGGGCCGCGGTCAACCCCGGGCGGCCCAGATAGCCCCGGGCCAGACCATGACCGGCCAGGTACAGCTCCCCGGGCACCCCCACGGGTACCGGCCGCAGCCCGGCGTCAAGCACGTATGCCTGGGTGTTCCCGATGGGCCGGCCGATGGCCGGCGCACCCGGCCGGTCATCCAGGCGGGCCGCGGTGGACCAGATCGTGGTCTCCGTCGGCCCGTAAAGGTTGGTGACCTCCGCGGCCAGCTCCCGCATCGCCGCCGCCAGCACCGGCCCCAGCGCCTCACCACCCACCAGCATCCGCAACCCACGCACACCTTCGGGATGCGCCGAGACGATCGTCTGCCACAGCGACGGGGTCGCCTGCATCACCGTGGCACCGCAATCTGCCACCAGCCCGACCAGCGCAGCCGGATCGGACACCACCTCCTTTCCCGCGACAACCACCGCCGCGCCACACAGCAGGGGCAGGTACAGCTCCAGCGCCGCGATGTCGAACGCGATGGTGGTGACCGCCAGCAGCCGGGTCCCACCATCTACCGGGCATAACTCAGCCATCGAACCCAGGAAGTTGACCAGCGAGGCGTGCGGGATCACCACACCCTTGGGCCGCCCCGTCGAACCCGACGTGTAAATCACATACGCCGGATGCGCAGCTGACAACGGCGCCACCCGATCAACGTCGGCCACATCATCACCGGAATAACCGGCGAGCTCCGCGACGGTTTCAGCGTGATCAACCACCAGTCCAGCCACGCCTGGGGGCAGACAATCCGCCGTTTCCCCGGTGACCAGCACCATCACCGGACCGGCATCGGAGCACATGAAGTCGATCCGCGCCGGCGGATAATCCGCGTCGATAGGCAGATACCCCGCGCCCGCCTTCCCCACCGCCACCAACGCCACGACCATGTCCACTGACCGCGGTAGCACCAACCCGACGAACTGCTCCGGACCCACCCCCCGCCCGATCAACAACCGCGCCAGGCGATTCGCCCGCTCGTTCAACTCCCGGTACGACAGCTCGTCACGACCGCACACCAGCGCCACGGAATCCGGCGTCTGCGCCACCTGGGCCTCGAAGAGCTCCGGCCACACGACCGGCGGCACCGCCCGTTCGGTGTCGTTCCACTCGGCGAGCACGCGATGCCGCTCCGCCGCTGTCAACAGTGGAAGATCAGCCACCGGGCGGTGCGGATCCGCCGCAATACCGTCCAGCAGTACCAGCAGATGCCCCACCATCCGCTCCACCGTCGCAGCGTCGAACAGATCAGTGTTGTACTGCAGCGCTCCGTCAAGGACGCTGTGGACGTCGTCGCGTTCCCGGAACTCGCACGTGATGTCGAAGCTCGCGGCGGCCGTCGGCAGCGCCAGTTCCTCGATCTCCATACCGGGGAGGTTGGGTGCCGCGTTCCCGGTGTTCTGCAGCACGATCATGACCTGGAATAGGGGGGTGCGGCTGGTGTCGCGGGCTGGTTGGAGGTCGTCTACGAGCCGTTCGAAGGGCATGTCCTGATGGGCGAGTGCGCCCAGG
>JBOHFT010000312.1:0-3338 GCA_050699815.1 Pseudonocardiaceae bacterium
GCGGGCTGAGCGGGGTAAACGAGGTGCCAATAACCCCGCTCAGCCCGCTGAATGCGGGAGTAGGATCCCCTCCCGTGCAGTGGCGGGCGTTGGGGGTGGTGGAGGTTGTGGTTGATGGACGGCTGGTTGATTTGGGGCCACCGCGCCAGCGTGCGTTGTTTGGGTTGTTGTTGTGCCGGGTGGATCGGCTGGTCGCGGTTGATGCGCTGATTGAGGACTTGTGGTCGGGGGATCCCCCGACGGCGGCAATGGCGTCGCTGCGGGCGTATGTGTCGAATCTGCGGCGGGTGCTGGAGCCGGGCCGCGCACCCCGGGCGCAGGCTGCCGTGTTGCACACCCGCGCGTCGGGTTATCTGCTGGATAGTGGCGGTGCCGAGTTCGATGTGCACCGGTTCGCCGGGCATGCCAGGGCTGGCTGGGAGGCGCTGGGCCGGGCTGACCCCGGGCGGGCCTTGGGCGAGTTCGATGTGGCGCTGGGGTTGTGGCGCGGGCCGGCTTACGCTGATGTGCGCGACGCGAGCTGGGCGGCGCCGGAGGTGGCGCGGCTGGAGCAGCTGCGGCTGTCGGTGGTCGAGGAGCGGTGCGCGGCGAGGCTGGGGCTGGGTGACCACCAGGGCGCGGTGGCCGAGCTCGACGCCCACGTGCGGGCTCATCCGCTGCGGGAACACGGCTGTGAGCTGCTGGCGCTGGCGCTGTACCGGGCCGGGCGGCAGGCCGAGGCGCTGGCATTGCTGCGGGATACCCGCCGGCTGCTGGCTGAGGAGCTGGGCCTTGACCCGGGTGCGGCACTGCAGCGGCTGGAACGTGGCATCCTCGCTCAGGCACCGGCACTGGACTTCCACCCGCCGCCCAGCTCGACGGTGCCCGTGGCGGCCCCTGCAGCGACCGGGGGTCTGCGACTTCCGGGGGTGTGGAACGTCGGGCCGCGTAATACGAGGTTTGTCGGGCGCGACGCCACGCTCGGGCAGTTAGCGCAACGGTTGCGGTCGGGGGGGACGGCCGTGGTGCAGGCGCTGCACGGGATGGGTGGGGTGGGCAAGACCCAGCTGGCGATCGAGTACGCGTACCGCTACGCCGGGGACTATGACGTGGTGTGGTGGATCAGTGCCGAGGAGACCGGACTGATCGGTGAGCAGTACGCGGCATTGGCGGCCGAGCTGGGCCTGACCCCACCGCAGGCCGACACGGCCAGCGCGGCCGGGGCGCTGCGCGCCTGCCTCCGGGCGCAGGGCCGGTGGCTGCTGATATTCGACAACGCCGAGTCACCCACTGACCTGCATGCCTGGTTGCCTGCCGGGCCGGGACACATCCTGATCACCTCCCGCAACCCCGGCTGGGGCGAGCTCGCCACCCAGGTGCAGATCGATGTGCTGCCGCGGCCGGAATCGGTGGAGCTGATTCACGTCTCCCGGCCCGGCGCCAGCGACAGCGAGGCCAGCCGTCTGGCCGAGGCTCTCGGTGACCTGCCGCTGGCGCTGGCCCAGGCGGGTGGGTTTCTGGCCGAGACCGGCATGCCGGTCGGGCACTACCTGGACCTGCTCGGCACCCAGGCGGGGGAGCTACTCGATCAGAACCCACCGTACAGCCACCCGCGATCGCTGGCCGCGGCGATCCGGGTATCCACCGACCGCCTTGGCGAGGTCGACCCGGTGGCGCTCGCACTGGTGCGCGTCGGTGCGTTCCTCGCCCCCGAACCCATCCCCGCCGAGATCCTGACCCGCCCCATCCCCGCCACCGGCCACAGCGCGCCACCGGAGCTGGCGGCGCTGGCCGCCGCGGTGGCCAGCCCGGTCGCGGCGCACCGCAGCCTCGGCTGGGTCGGAAACTACGGCCTGGCCCGCATCGACCACGGACTGCAACTGCACCGGCTCACCCAAGCCGTGCTGCGCGACCAGCTCACCGACGACTCCGCCGCCTACCGCGCCTATGCCCAGGCGCTGCTGGTCGCAGCCGATCCCGGGGAAGAGCGGGACCCGGCGTCCTGGCCCAGCTGGGCACGCCTGCTGCCGCACCTGCTGGCCACCGACCCGGCCACCAGCCCCAGCCCCGGCCTGCGGGACCTGGCCTGCCGCGCCGCCTGGTACCTGTACTACCGCGGTGAGAGCCACCCGGCCCGTGACCTCGCCGAGTACCTCCACCGGCAATGGTGCGAGCGACTCGGACCAGACGCCCGGCACACCCTGCGGGCCGCCTACATCCTCGTCCGGCTCCTCGTCGATGTTGGTGTCTACCGCCAAGCTCGCCGGCTCGGCAAGGGCACCCTCGACCGGTGCCGGCGGGTGCTCGGTGCCGACGATCCCGACACTCTGTGCGCAGCGCATTACTTCGCGTCCTGTCTGCACGAGGGGGGCGAATTCGAGCAGGCCCGGCAGCTCAATACAGACACCGTCACCCGCAGGCGACGAGCACTCGGTGACGATCACATCGACGTCCAGCGCACGGCCCATAACCTCGGCCGCGACCTGCGTGAGTTGGGCGAGGTCAAGGCCGCCCGGCAACTGCACGAGGGCACTTTCGCTTATGGACGGCGAATGCTCGGCGACGACCGTCCAGACACCATTTTCACGGCCACCGAACTCGGTCGCGACCTGCACGCGCTCGGCCAGCTCGATGCCGCCCGGCAACTGCATGAAGATACCCTCGCCCGGGCCCGGCGAGCACTCGGCGACGACCATCGCTGGACCATGGACTGCGCCAACAGCCTCACCCGTGACCTGCTCGCACTCGGTGAGTTCGAGGCGGCGCGACGCCTTGGTGACGACACTCTGGCCCAGGCCCGGCGGGTGCTCAGCGACGACAACCACTTCACCATGGACGTCACGAACAATCTCGCCACCGCCCTCAACGCAGTGGGCGAAGCCGAAACAGCCCGGCAGCTCAGCGCGGACACCCTCAGCCGGGCGCGCCGGGTGTTCAGCGAGGACCACCCCCGCACCCGGACAGCGGCCCACAATCTCGCCGCAGCCCTGCGGCTCTTGCACCCGACCGAGCCAGCCCAGCAGGACAATTCCGATCCGCCGGACACTTAACCCAGGAGTCGCCGGGCGGCGGCGAGATTGTGGGCCGCTGTCCGGGTGCGGGGGTGGTCCTCGCCGAACGAGCGCCGCGCCCGGGTGAGGGTGTCTTCGCTGAGCTGCCGGGCTGCCTCGGCCTCGCCCAGCGCACGGAGGGCAGTGGCGAGATCATCCGCGACATCCATGGTGAAGTAGCTGTCGTCGCCAAGCACCCGCCGCGCCCGGGCGAGGGTGTCTTCGGCGAGGTGCCGCGCCGCCTCGGCCTCACCGAGGGCGAGCAGGTCACCGGCGAGGCCGCCGGCGCTGTACATGGCCCACATATGG
>JBOHFT010000313.1:0-3318 GCA_050699815.1 Pseudonocardiaceae bacterium
CGTTGACGAACCGCACCAGGTCAGGATTGTCTTTGCTGATCGCGATGCCGTAGGGCTCCACAGACAGCTGCGGGCCGACGATCTCGGTCCGGGGATCCTGCGTGGCCATACCGGCAAGCTGGGTGTCGTCGCCGGATAGCGCGTGGACTTTGCCGAGCTGCAGCAGCACCAGGCAGTCCGACGGGGTGGGCTCCCCCACCGGGATCGGCTTCGGCCGGTTGGCCAGGATCGTCGCCAACGATGCCAACGATGTTGTGCCGATGGCCGCGCAGATGCGCGTGCCCTCCCGTAGATCGTCCAGACCCGTGATGCCCGAGCCGCGGTTCGCCAGCACACGTTGCGTCGCCTCGTAGTACACCGCGCTGAAATCCACCTTCTCCCGGCGCTGACAGGTGATGGTCACCGAGGCGACCACCAGGTCAACCTGGCCTGGGCCTGGCCGCAGGGTCTCGAGCCGCCCAGCTGAGGGGTGCGGCCGGAACACCACGCGCTCGCGGTCGCCGAAAATCGCCTCGGCGATGTCCCGCACGATGTCGATGTCGAACCCTTCCAGGTTCAAATCCTTGTCTCGGAAGGCGAGCGGGTAGGCATCCCGGCCGATGGCGACGGTCAGGTGTCCTCGCTCGGCGATGCGGGCCATTGCCGACCTGGCGGGCATCTGGCCGGGTGCGGGCAGCGGGCCTTGCGGTCGCAGGCTGGCCCGCCGATTGCAGTCCTGCGCGGCGGGTGCTAGCCCTGGAGACAACGCTGTCGCCGGCCGGGCGGCTGCGGCCGGTGCGCCTTCTGCCGTTCCTGAGGCCAAGACCGGGTGGTCCGCTGTGATGGCCAGCACCACGGCGGCCAGTGCGCCACAGGCGAGCGCGAATCGGGTCCTCATCGGTACTCCTCCAGCCGCTGCCGGACGCCCAAGGCCACCCCGAACGCCGCGATGACGGCCAACGTGCCGATGCCGAATGCCAGCAGGTCGATGAGCTGGCCCCGGGCGCGGGCGATGTCCTTTTCGAAGGCCCCGCGCTCGTACTCGACAGCACTGCCGAGCGCTTCGTCGAGTTGCTTAAACGCGGTAGCGGCGCTGGTCTCCTGGGTGCCCACCGCGATTTCGACCGCCTTGGTGTACTCCCCGGCGTCGTCTAGCCGCCGGACCTCCTGGTGTGCTGCGGCGTAAGTGCGGGCCTTCTCGACCGCCGCCTGCACCAGCATTCGGCCCTGAGGGTCGGTGGCGAATTGGTTGGCTGCGCCCAGCGCGCCGCCGACACCACCGTTGCGGGCGAGCTGCTGCATCCGGGCGTCGAAGTCCCGCTCGTTGCCGCCATCGCGGGCAACCAGCCCGAGGCTCTCGACGGCGCGGGCCTGCAGCGCCGCGATCTGCGCCGGCCCCAGCGCGTCGGACACCGACCGGCTATGTCCGAGCGAGCGCGCGAGCGAGTCGGCCGAGGCCGTCCCCGCGGCCGTCCACCACACCAGGCCGGCGAGCACTGCCCCGCTCGCCGCGACCAAGCCGATATTGACGACCCGGTGCGTGCGCTGGAACAGGAAGATCTGCACCCAGATCAGCCCGGCCACGCTCGCCCCGCAGGCCACCAGCGCGACGACCGGTACCGACCCGGCCCGCTGGTAGGCGTCATTGAGCCGGGACGCCTGCCGTCGTTGCAGCTCCGCGGCCTCGGGCAGGATCGAGCTCCGCATCAGCTCCGAGGCGCGCCGCAGATAGGTCGCCCCGACCGCCAAGCCCTGCCGGTTGTTCGCCCGAGCCCGTTCGACCAGGCCGGTGTAGACCGGCAGCTGGGTGGTGATGTCGGCGATCCGGTTAGCGGACACCAGCTCCCCGCTGGCTTGGGCGCCGGCCTTCGCCAGACTTGCCGTCGCCTCGGTGATGTCGTGGTCATAGCGGGCCCGCACCTCGCCGGATTCCACACCACCGGATAAGAACCCTGCCGCGACCGTGGCGTCCGCATCGGCCAGTGACCAGTACAGCGTGGTCACGTTCGCATTGAGCGGTTCAAGACGCTCGGCGATATCTCGAGTGGTGTTCACGCGGTCATTCGCGTCGATGACTCCGACGACCCCGGCGAGCGCTATCCCGATCACGAGGACGGTCCGGGTCAGCCGGAGCTTGCCGGGTGTGGTGTTCCAGTCGGCGACCAGCCGGTTGACGCGACGCCGGGGCCGGGTGCGCTCGGGGACCGGAGCTGGCGGCACTGGCCTGGTCTCGACGGCCTGCTGACTCGGTTGCACGGTCGATATCTCCGGTTCGTCGCGATCCCCTCATACTGAAGTAGAACGTCCCACCGCCATCGGTGACTAGAGGGCAACCCTCGCTGCGGGTGGCCAGCCCGGCAGTGCGGCGTTTACCGTGGGCCCATGCAGGATCCGCGACAGCCGCCGGGCGCGCTGGCGGTCCATTTTCAGGGCCGCCAGGAGGCTGTGCTGCGCCCGGGCGATCCAGCCTTCACCTTCGGGCGGGGTGACGACCGCACGTTGCGGTTCGGCCATGACACTGTCCATGGCGGACCTGACCGGCATATCTCCCGTCATGCGGGCTCGATCCGGTACGCCGGCGGGTGGTGGGTGGTCTGCAACGACAGCGACGGCCGCCCATTCGACGTGATCGTGCGGGGGGTGGCCAACCCGCTGCCGCCGCGGACCGCGTCGGGCTCGCGGTGGGCGGTCACCCCGCCTGGCTTGGAGATCCGGGTCTGCTCGCCGATCGGGCGGTACCAGCTCTCGGTCAGCATCGACGCCCCTCGGCCGCCGGTGACGGACCCCCCGAAGCAAGATGAATCCACCACGACCGAGAAGCTGCAGCCGACCCCCCACGAGCGGTTGCTGCTCGCGGCCAAGTTCCTGTCGCTGCCCGATCCCGGCGAGGCAATCGGCAACCGGGAAGCCGCCGAATACGCATCCGCCGCACGGCCCCGCGACAAGCTGGTCACTGAGCGGGCTGTCGAAGACTGCGTGGGTAGGTGGTGCCGGAAGCTGAAGAATCTCGGTGTCACCGGGATCGACGGCCGCGGCAACATCAACCAGCTGGGGCGCCAGCTGCTCGCGTGGAGAGTCCTCCACGAAGAGGACCGCAAGCTGCTACGCCCCGGCGCCGGGACATCAATTGGCTGATGATCGCGGAATCGATCACGGTCTCGCCCCGGACGATCCAGTGGAAAGCATCAATGAGCAGATCGAGATAGAACCCCTGAGGGTTATTCACGAGCCCTGATAAATGATAGATGAGTCGTCCGCGGCGCGCCCGCTTGGACGACGGCCCGCTTCTCGAAAGAATTGGGTTGCCAGACTCAATTCGAAAGAAACGGACCGTCGAGA
>JBOHFT010000314.1:0-3234 GCA_050699815.1 Pseudonocardiaceae bacterium
GCCTGACCTGCAGGTTTCCTCCGTATACGGAGGAAACCTGCAGTGCGGCTGACCCAAAGGGCACCCACGGCCCGCGGCACTCAGCCATCCCTGGAGAGCCACTCCCATTGATTCTGCAACAGGCTCCGGGCGGCGGAAAGCCGCGGTCGAACCGCCGCCGCCCCGGGTGCAGCTACGGGTTCCCGTCGGATCTGACGGCAACCCGGGCAGGCGGTGGTGGGGGTGAGCCGGCGGGTGGTCGCGGCTGGAAGCGGCGGGCCGCCAGCGCGGGGGCGGGGGCGGTCAGACTGGCCAGGAACAGGGCGGCGGTGGGCGGCAGGTCCTCGCCGGCTCGGCCCGCGACGTGCCACGCTCGTTGGAGGGGAAGGCCGGGGCCGCGCCATTCCTGGAGCGTCCCCCGCCCGAGCTCGCGGGCCACGGCGTCGCGGGAGATGAGGGTGACACCGAGCCCGGCGCGGACCGACTCGCGGATAGCCCCGTTGGAGCCCAGGGTCAGCGTAGGGGGAGAGATCCCGAGCTCCTCGAACAGCTCTTCGGCGGTCGAGCGGGTGCCGGATCCGGGCTCCCGCATCAGCCACGCCTGCGCCGCCAACTCCTCGACAGGCACATCCTCGGAGCTGCCGCTGCCCCGTAGGCCCCCAGGGGCCACCACCACGACCAGCAGGTTCGGTCGGGTGGCCAGCGTGGCGAACCGCCGGCCGGCCGGTGGCCGGCCGCCGATCACCATGTCGACCTCCCGGTAGCCCAGCAGCTCCCAGACCCGGCTGCGGTTGCCCACCTCCAGCACCACCTCGACCTGGGGGTAGCGGACCCGGAAGGCGGCGAGGAAGGGCGGCAGGACATGCTCGCCGGCGGTGGTGACGGCGGCCAGGCGCACCCGGCCCCGCTCGGGGTGGAGCTGCCCGGCGGCGGCGGCCCTGCCCTCCTCCAGCAGGCCCAGCACCTGGCGGGCGTAGCCGGCGAAAACGCGCCCGGCCGGGGTCAGCTCAAGGCCGCGGCCGTCCCGGGTGACCAGTGCCACGCCGAGGTCGCGCTGGAGGGCCGCCACCGCCGCTGAGACCGCCGACTGGCTGACCACCAGCTGCGCGGCGGCCTGGTGGACCGAGCCGGTGAGCGCCACCTCGACGAAGGCCCGCAGTTGTGTCAGCGTCATGCTGAAATCATAAACGAAAGGTTATGACTTCGGGCTGAATTCGCAATGGACAGCCGAGGGTTCATGGATGGAGAATGCGGGTTGATGGGTCGAGAACGGACCCGCCCGCACGATCACATCGAGGTGAGCATGGCCGGCACAACTGGGAACGGCAAAGCGAAGGACCGCTGGGCGGCGGGAGTCACGCCCTATGCCGAGATGGGCTACTACGCCCCCGACTACCAGCCCAAAGACACCGACATCCTGGCCGCTTTCCGGATCACCCCCCAGCCCGGGGTCGAGCCCATCGAGGCGTCGGCCGCCGTGGCGGGCGAGTCGTCCACCGCCACCTGGACCGTGGTGTGGACCGACCGCCTCACCGCCCACGAGAGCTACCAGGCCAAGTGCTACAAGGTGGAAGAGGTCCCAGGCACCGATGGCCAGCAGCACATCGCCTACATCGCCTACGACCTCGACCTGTTCGAGGAGGGCTCCATCGCCAACATGTCCTCCTCCATCATCGGCAACGTGTTCGGCTTCAAAGCGCTCAAGGCGCTGCGCCTGGAGGACCTGCGCATCCCGAAGCATTACCTCAAGACCTTCCAGGGCCCGGCCCATGGCATCGTCATGGAGCGGGAGTACCTGAACAAATACGGCAAGCCACTGCTGGGCGCCACGGTCAAGCCAAAGCTGGGCCTGTCGGCCCGCAACTACGGCCGGGTGGTGTACGAGGCGCTGAAGGGCGGGCTCGACTTCACCAAGGACGACGAGAACATCAACAGCCAGCCGTTCATGCGCTGGCGCGACCGCTACCTGTTCTGCATGGAGGCGGTCAACCGGGCCATCGGCGAGACCGGTGAGATCAAGGGCCACTACCTCAACGTCACCGCCGGCACGATGGAGGACATGTACGAGCGGGCCGAGTTCGCCAAAGAGCTGGGCACCGTCATCATCATGATCGACCTGACCATCGGCTACACCGCCATCACCTCGATGGGCAACTGGGCGCGCCGCAACGGCCTGATCCTGCACCTGCACCGGGCCGCCCACGGCACCTACACCCGGCAGAAGAACCACGGCGTCAACTTCCGCGTGATCGCCAAATGGGTGCGCATGATGGGCGTCGACCACGTCCATGCCGGGACTGTGGTGGGCAAGTTGGAGGGCGATCCGGGGATGACCAAGGGCTACTACTCGGCCTGCCGCGATTACGTCAATAAGAAGGACCCGGCCCTGGGCTTCTACTTCGACCAGGACTGGGGCTCGATGCCGGGCATCTTCCCGGTCGCGTCGGGCGGCATCCACGCCGGCCAGATGCACCAGCTCCTCGACTACCTGGGCGAGGACTGCGTCCTGCAGTTCGGAGGTGGGACCATCGGCCACCCCATGGGCATCGCCGCCGGCGCCACCGCCAACCGGGTGGCTCTGGAGACGATGGTCCAGGCCCGCAACGAGGGCCGCGACTACGTCAAGGAGGGCCCGGAGATCCTGCGCAAGGCTGCCCAGAGCTGCAAACCGCTCCAGGCCGCCCTCGACACCTGGGGCGAGATCACCTTCGACTTCGAGTCCACCGACACACCCGACGTGGTCCCGACCCCGACCCCTACGGCCTAAAGGAGCGAGGACATGCATATCACCCAGGGGACCTTCTCCTACCTGCCGCCGCTGACCGACGAGCAGATCGGCGCGCAGTGCCAGTACGCCATCGACAACGGCTGGCCGCTGTCGGTGGAGTTCACCGACGACCCCCACCCCCGCAACGTCTACTGGGAGATGTGGGGCCTGCCGATGTTCGACCTGGCCGACGCCGCCGGAGCGCTCTACGAGGTCAACCGGTGCCGTGAGGCTTACCCCAACCACTACATCCGCGTCAACGCCTACGACGCCCGCAAGGGCCGGCAGACCACCGCTCTGCAGTTCATCGTCAACCGCCCGCCCGACGAGCCCGGCTTCCGCCTCGACCGGCAGGAGTCCCACGACCGCTCCGTCCGCTACACCCTGCACGCCTACGCCGCCGAGGCGCCCCACGGCCGGCGCTACCGGGACGGGAGCTGATGGCCTCCCAGCCCGCGCAGACGCCGCATGCCGGTCCCGGCATGCGG